>CANDMI010000028.1 GCA_947385775.1 uncultured Eubacterium sp.
TTCAAGAATAAGTCCCCATTGGGTTACGTTTATGGCTTTATGTGTGAATGTAGCCTGACCAGAAAAAGGCATTGTTGCGTTATTCCAAGTCTGTAGGGAATGTAGTTGAGAAAGCGCACGCCACTAAGGTTTGGAAAGGAATGAGATGTGGTATGTTCTGCAAGTGAGAACCGGACAGGAAGCAGATATCGTCGGGCAGTGCCGTGGGCGTATCCTACAGGAAAATGAAGATGTATTTGTTATCTATGGTGAGAAAAAACGCCGCTTTCAAGGTAAATGGGAATTAAAAAGCTACTTACTTTTTCCAGGGTACGTCTTTATTGAAACAACAGACATTAACGATTTCCGTATCCGGCTGCGTGAGATTAAAGCTATGACTAAAATTGTAAAGACCGGAGAGGAAGTGATTCCGATCTGGCCGGAAGAAGAAGCTTTTTTAAGGCAGCTTAGCGGTGAAGACCATATCGCGGAATATTCAGAAGGGTATCTGGAAGGAGAACGATTGGTTGCAACGGAAGGAGCCTTGAAAGGATATGAAGGCACTGTAAAACGGATTGACAGGCATCATCGACTGGTGACGATTGAAGTGCCGCTCTTAGGCAGAATTGTAGAAGTGCAACTGGGGCTTGGCATAGTCAAAAGAGTGGAAATATAGGAAGTCATTGCATGCGGTTGACGCTTTGAGCGCGGCGCATAAAGATGGCGGACATAAGGACAGGCAAAAGCCGCGAAAAAAATCGCGGATGGCGAAGCCTGCCCTTTTTTGCGTTAAGAAACTGATGAGAAACATAAGCAAGAAAGCAGGATAATAGATTAAAATGGTACGAAACTGTTTCTATGATGATAAAAGGTTCCGGGATATAAAGCCAGCTGGCAGAAAGATATGGCTTGCTTCGCCGACCATGCATGGCGAGGAACTGGAATATGTCAAAGAAGCATACGAAACAAACTGGATGTCAACGGTTGGCAAAAATATAGACAAACTAGAAGAGATGGCAGCGGAATATATTGGCGTAAAAGCTGCGCTTGCCGTTTCAAGCGGAACCGCGGCTTTGCATCTTGCTGTAAAGCTTGCAGCCGAACGCGTCTATGGGAGCAGCACGGGCGTTTCAAGGCCCGGCGGACTGGGGAAAGGCGGCGCGCTTTATCAAAAGCGCGTTTTTTGCTCTGACCTTACATTTGCCGCATCCGTAAATCCGGTTGTTTATGAAGGCGGAGAGCCAATATTTATCGACGCTTCGCCAGAAGATTGGAACATGGACCCACAGGCGCTTGCGGCTGCGTTTGATCAATATCCGGACGTTAAAATCGTAATCCTTACGCATTTATATGGCGTGCCGGCACAGGCAGATGAGATCCGCAAAATCTGTGACAGTCATGGGGCGCTTTTGATCGAAGACGCGGCGGAAGCCCTAGGAGCGGTTTATAAAGGGAAGAAGCTTGGGAGCATCGGGGAATATGGAGCGATCAGTTTTAATGGCAATAAAATCATTACCGGAAGCTCGGGAGGGATGCTTCTTTCCAATGACAGGTACAGTGTGGAAAAAGCAAGGAAATGGTCTAATCAGAGCCGTGAACGTGCGCCGTGGTACCAGCATGAAGAGATTGGATATAATTACCGGATGAGCAATGTCGTCGCCGGGATAATCTGCGGACAGTGGGGCCACTTAGAGGAGCATATCAGGGCAAAGAAGAAGATTTACATGCGTTATGAAGACGCGTTGAAAGATTACGGGATACAGATGAATCCGTACGATGCAAAAAATAGCGAGCCGAATTTTTGGCTTTCCTGTATGCTGATCGATGAAAATTATATGAGTGAAATGGTGCGGTCAGAAGGCGAGTATATTTATAGACACAGGCATGGGCGTAGTTGCCCGATGGAGATTTATGATGGGCTTGCGGATTTTGATATGGAAAGCAGGCCAATTTGGAAGCCTATGCACTTACAGCCAATTTATCGAAATCATGAGTTTGTGACGGTGGAAGCATGCGGGAAATGTGATAAGTTTTTTTATGTGAAAGAGATGGAAGCTGCGGATATTGGGGCGGATATTTTCTGTCGCGGACTGTGCCTGCCGAGTGACGTTAAAATGATAGAAGAAGAGCAGGATAAAGTGATTGAGGTTATTTTGACATGTTTTAATCGGATGCAGGCGGGATAAGATTTTTAATTGATTAAACAATGACCGCACAAGATTAGAGTAACATTTGTTAGAGGGAGAAAAAATGAAATTAATGGATTTATTGGACTTTAACAATGTAAAAGAAGATCCAATTGAAAGACTGAAAACCTCAGAGTTTCCAATATTGGTTTATGGTGGTGGAAGTTTTGCAAGAGACATACTGCATTATCTAAAATGTAATAATATTAGTGTAGCAGGAATATTTGTAGATAGTGGAGGTTTTGTTTTATCTGATATTTTAGAGGATTACGGCATCACGCAAATTTCTATGAACGATATATGTTTTACATGTTATGTTGTTATGGGAATGGCGAATTATTTTAAAGGGAGGATGTTGGAAAACAGTTATGTAAAAGAGGTATTTTACCTTCCGTTTTATCCTTATGGGGACAAAGGCGCTTTTCATAGAGAAGACATTGAAAAACACCAGGAAGTTTATCAATCGACGTACGAACTTCTTGCGGATGATCTGTCAAAAAGATGTATGGTTTCGTATATGAATTCAAGGATAAGAAATGATGCAAGCTGCGTATTTTCCTGTTATGAAAGGGAGCAAACGTATTTTGACAATTCAGTGTTTCGCGTAAACGAGGGTGAAAATTACATAGATGTTGGAGCATATACAGGAGATACAATACGACTTTTTTATAAAGCCTGTAATCAGAAACCGGGACAAATTTGGGCATTTGAAGGCGATCGTTCTTTAGAGCCTTCAATAAAGAAAACCATTTCGGATCTGGAGATTGAAGATACAACGAAACTTATCATGACAGGATTGTGGAGCGAAAAGAAAAAGCTGTTCTTTTTGAAATCAGACCATAACATTGAAGAAGGGACTATTACAAACTATGATACAGGACTGTCAATCGATGTTGATAGCGTGGATCATATTTTGCAAAACAAATTGAAGCGAGTGAATATCGTTAAGATAAATTTTCCAAATGCGGACGAGGTTTTAAAGGGGTGTAGAAAGATAATATCCAAGGATAAACCGAAGCTTGCAGTAGTTGTTGGGTTCTTTGACAAATTGATTTATGAGGCGCCTAGAATTGTTATGGAAGCAGAGAGTTCTTACAAAATATATTTTAGATATAATTCAGCAATGCCAGCGAAGCTTGTTATGTATGCTGTTTCGGTTTAGAATAGGTTTTAGAAAAACAGGATAATGGGAGTTGAAACTTTGATAAAAACGTACACGTTAGAACAATCTGAGGAATGGGAAAAGGTCGTGAGGTCTTTTCATAATTATGACGTATATTATTTGCCTGGCTATGCAAAAGCTTTTGAATTAAATGGCGATGGAAATGCGGAGCTTATTTATTACTTGTCCCAGGATGAATCGACAAAAGGGATTAATGTAATTATGAAAAGGGATATACATGATTTTAAACTTTTATCAGATGTGACTGTGGAAAAAATGTATGACATTGTGACGCCTTATGGCTATGGTGGCTGGTTGATTGAAGGCGAAGGCATTGAACAACTAGTCATTGAATATGAAAAATGGGCAAAACAAAACCGTATTGTTTCAGAGTTTGTGAGGTTTCATCCTATTCTTAACAATCATTTAGATATCTTATATGATGAAACTTATTTAGGAGATACAGTCTGTATAGATACGACTTCACCTACAGTAATCTGGTCAAATTTTTCAGGACGTAATAGAGGGAAAATAAGAAAAGCAGTAAAGCTTGGGCAACGCGTTTACTGGAGCAGAGATCCAAGGATCATTGACGATTTTATGGATATATATAGAGCCACAATGGATAAGGACAGCGCCGAGGACTACTATTATTTCAAAAAAAATTTTTATGAATCTGTTATGGAAGAGTTAAAGTATAATGCATTGTTTTTTTATTCGATGTTGGGTCAAGAAATAACGGCAATTGCGCTTTTTTTGTTTTGCAATGGGCAGATGCATTATCACCTTTCGGCTTCTCGTCAAGAATATCGGAACTATCAGGCTACAAATCTTGTAATTGCAGAGGCGGCTATGTGGGCCTGGAAGAATGGATATAAAATACTTCATTTAGGCGGAGGATTAGGCGCAAAACATGACAATTTATATATGTTTAAGAAACTGTTCAATAAAAATAAAGATATAAAATTTTATATCGGAAAGAAAATATATAATGAAGAGGCGTATTATAAATTGGTTGAGAAGCGAAAGCAGGAGGTTGGTTTTAATGAAAATACAAGTTACTTTCCTGTATATCGATGTCTTGCGCGAAATATTGACTCTGATTGAACAGACGTTTATAGAATACTATAATTTTGCGTAATAGTTTGAGGCTAAAAATGAATAAAAAAAGCTTAATGGCAGTAGCAGCAGGAGCGGTTATTGGAATCGGGATATATGGAGTCACGAAAAAGAAGCAGAAAGAAGCGGAGAGGGAGGGCAGCCACAGACCTTATGGGCCATACGAGGCTGTAATGAAAAGGCCATTAGACATTATATTATCTGGAATAGCGTTGCTATTATTATCACCTGTACTTTTGGTGGCGGCAATACTGGTAAAGATTAAGCTCGGCTCTCCTGTCCTGTTTACGCAGGATAGGCCAGGTAAGATTGATTTGAAAACAGGAGAAGAGAAAATTTTTAAAATATATAAGTTTAGGTCAATGACTGATGAAAAAGACATTCATGGCAATCTGTTGCCAGATGGTCAGCGCCTTACTCCATTTGGTCGGCAGATTCGAGCCACATCAATAGATGAACTTCCTGAATTGATCAATATTTTTCGCGGGGATATGAGTATCGTAGGGCCAAGGCCCCTTATTCCGCAATATATTCCTTTATACAGCAAGGAACAAAGGCATAGGGACGATGTCCTGCCTGGCCTTACCGGTTTAGCGCAAGCGCATGGCAGAAATGGAATAAGCTGGGATGAAAAATTTAAATATGATCTGGAATACGTAAATAAAATCACTTTTTTCGGTGATGCGCGGATTATTATGGAGACAGCGATTGAGGTTTTAACCAAAAAAGGGATTAATTCAAAGACGGCGCCAACTATGGAGCCTTTTTTAGGTTGTGGAAAGACGGATGAAATGACGGATACATAGTCTGCTTATATGTTGTGATAACTTTTCATGATAGCGATGAAAAGCGTTGTTGATTAAAAAAGAATTATTCAAAGAGGAAGAATTTGTGGAAATTTTGTTTTGGACAAGCTTCTTTATTGCGTTTGAAGCAATGATCGGATACCCGGCGACCTTAATTGCGATCGAGAAGATTCAAAAACCCGGTGATAATAAAAAAAATGAAAAATATGAGCCGACTGTAACCTTAATGATCGTAGCTCATAATGAAGAGAAAGTAATATTAAAAAAACTGAATAATGCGATTAGTGTGAATTATCCAAAAAAGAAATTGCAAATTCTTGTTGCGTCGGATTTTTCTACAGATAAAACAGACGAATTAGTCGAGGAATTTATAGCAGAGCATAAGGATTTTAATATTAGATTATATCGGACAGCAAATCATTATGGAAAAACAAATGCGCAAAATGAGGCTCAAAAATTAGTAAGGACAGAAATTTTAGTAATGTCAGATGCGAATGCCATGCTGGAGCGAAACGCTATGAAAGAACTTGTTTCATCTTTTTCGGATGACAGCATTGCATATGTATCTGGGCAGCTTAAATACAGCAACACAAAAGATAACAGCACAGCCGCATCAGAGGGAATTTATTGGAAATTAGATCTAAGATGCAGGGAAATAGAAAGTAAAATCCAGACGATTACGGCAGGGAATGGAGCTTTATATGCTGTAAGGAACAAAGATTATATTGGCATAGATCCAATGGAATGTCATGACTCGTCATTTCCGTTGATATTTGCATTAGATGGAAAACGGGCAATATACAATAAGGACGCTGTCGCATATGAAAAAGCGGGAGAGTTTGATAAAGAAGAGTTTAATAGAAAAGCGAGGAGCAATCGGCTTATTTTAAAAAGTATTGTCCCAGATAAACGGGTATTTCATATTTTTAAGAACCGTTGGTTTTCTTTCTTTTATTTTGGGCACAGAACATGCCGTTATTTGTTGTGGCTGGCGCACGGCATAGCTTTGACGGTAAATATTTTTTTGTTAAGGAAAAGCAGATTTTGGAAAGGAATGTTTGCAGCGCAGGCGTTATTTTATGCCGTCGCTTCATTAGGGGCTATTACAAAGTCAAAGAACAGAGGTATTCGCATGATGACCTATTACTTTATAACCGTTCTGGCACAATGGAAAGCCGTTCTTTGTTTTGTGACTGGTAGATCTAAGGCCACATGGGAAAAGGCAGAGAGTACAAGGTAGGATCGTTTTGATCAAACGGATTTAATCGCAGATATTTATAACATTGAGGTATTCTATATGTGGCCATATTATCTTTTGGTAATTTATTTCTTTGTGTGTTCTACATTTTTACGTAAGAAAATTGGTGAAAGAAATAAATGGAAATATTTATTGCTATTTATTCCATTGTTTTTGTTTGCGGCGCTTAGAGGGAATGGAAGTGGCGATTATTTTGGATATTTAGATAGAGGAGAAAATATAAAAACCGTAGATGATATTTTACATATGAGTGTTGGGATGGAAATAGGATACAAGTTTTTGGCATATATTGTTTACTGTTTTCACTTACCAAGGCAATTTACCGTCATATTTATGAATCTGATAAGTTTAACGTGCATATCATCGTTCATAAAGAAGTATTCGAAAGATTGGGCGTTTTCTCTATTGCTGTTTTTGCCTTTATTTTTTCAATTTGATATGCATGCATCCAGAACAGCAGTTGCTATTGGCATATGTGCAGCCGGCTATACTTTTGTTGAAAATAGAAAATTTCTAAAGTATATCTTATGTATAGCCCTGGCATGTGGTTTCCATACAACTGCTGTTGTGTCTGTTCCAGTGTATTTTTTATATGGGAAAAGAATTAGCGTAAAGGCTGGGATAGTAATTGTTGTAGCGGAACTTTTAACAATACGGGTTATACCAATTTATAATATCTTGTATTTCATACTGGATAAATTGCATTTATCATATTTTTCGATTAAGTTAGTGGAATATGTATCTAGCGAGGCATATGGATATGCGATGCCATTATATGACCCTAGAATATGGATTCCTATTTTTATTTTTTTGATATCGAAAATAACTATAAGTAATTTTTATAAAAATGATAATGACAGATGCATGGAAAATTGTGTTTTGCTTAATGCGATTTTGTTGATTACATTTAGTAATACTACATTTTTTGCATATAGGCTTAGTGCGTTTTATTATGTATATATTATAATTTTAGCGCCAACTATAATTTTAAAATATTTGTCAAATTTTAGCTGTAATGAAAAACGAATAAAATTGTTTTATATTATAAGTGTTTTTTTTACAGTGTTGAATTTGTTTTATGGAAGTATCATGTTTGAGTATTTAACTGTATTTCAAAGTAAAGAAGGGTTAATACCGTATTAACACTGTGGCACATGCATTGAAATTAGAGGATAAGATATTTGTTCTAAATGATGATAAAATGGAGTGATACAGAAATGACTTTACAAGTATTAGTTGCCGCAATGCATCAAAACGATTTTACACTGTATAAGAAAATGAATATACAAAGCGACGCTGTTATTGCCAATCAATGTGAAAGGAATAACTATGAAGAAAGAGACATTGACGGTAAAAATGTAAAACTGGTTTCAACAGATACTAGAGGAGTTGGGAAAAACAGGAATATCGCTCTTATATTTGCAAACGCGGACATTGTTTTATTCTCCGCCATGGATATCTTATATGCAAAAAATTATGAACAAACAGTATTAAATGCATTTCGCGAAAGGCCCGATGCGGATGGAATTATTTTTCATTTACAATACACAAAGGGTGGAAGGTTTGTTAAAAGCTTAAAAAATAAAAATGAGAGACTTCATCTTTGGAATACGTTACGGTATGGAACGGAAAGAATTGCTGTCAGATACAAAACAATAAAAAAATACAATCTCCATTTTTCAGAGTTATTTGGCGGCGGCTGCCTATATGGGAGCGGAGAAGATTCGATTTTTCTTATGGATATGATTAAAGCGGGATGCAGGCTGTATTCTTCTGATAAAACAATCGGTGAATGCTCCATAGACAGTTCTACGTGGTTTAAGGGATACAATCAAAAATATATGTATGATAAAGGAGCTTTTTTAGCCTGTAGTTTCCCGAAAACGAAATCATTGGTGAAATATTATTTCCCATATCGTTTGAGAAGGGAATGCAAAATGCCATTTGGGGAAATGATGCGTGAGATAAACAGGGGGATTCGCGGATATGATGAGTTGGTTCCATATGCAGATAAGAGGAAGCGGTAAATTATTGGGGATCGTGTGGGAGGACAGGCTATGCGTATAGAAAAGTGGATTCGGGTGCAAGGATTTTACAGGCGTTTGCTTCCAGAGGAGATTCGAAACAGGATTACACCCATTATGGTCAATTCAACAAAAATATTACCAAAAAATAGAGGCCGTGGAGAGTGCAGAGTAACATTTGGCCCTTATAATGCAAATAAAACATTTTACGTTATAAGAACGGGACAGCCTTTTTTTGGACTTTTTGCACTTACATCTACAGTGATCGATCATATTCAATATGCAAAAAGAAGAGGGTGGATTCCTATTGTAGATGGATGGAATTATTACAACGCTGTTATACAGGATGTTGAAAATAAATTTAAATCAAACGCATGGGAATACTATTATGAACCAGTAAGCAGGTATCGAATGGCGGATGTATGGAATAGTAAAAAGGTCGTTCTTAGCAGTTTGCTATGTGAACCGTATTGTAAACTGCGAATGGCAGGATATAGTAAGTTAACGGAAGAAAACATAAAATACCTGCATGATATCTTTGAAGAAAATATTAAAATCCGAAAAGATATACGAGAGGAAGCAGAGCGCCAATGTAAAAAATTAATTGGAGGAAAAAGGGTATTAGGGGTGGCGTATCGCGCGCAGTTCAAACTATTTGAAAAAGAAAATGATATATTATCATATAATCATCCCAAGCAAGCGGCAGAGGAACAATATTACAATGAGATAGACAGATTGCTTGAGGCGGGTAAATATGAATATATTTTTTTATCTATGGATGGAAGGGAAATATTTGAAAAATTCAAAAAAAGATATGGAGATAAGTGCATTTACCTTCAAAGAAAGTTGCCGCATAGAAATAAAAAGGGAAGGGAACAATCTGTAGAATTTGACTTTGATAAATCTGGTTTAAATAGAATTGATTTTGAAACAGAAACCAGGACTTATATGATAGAAACATTACTGCTTAGCCGTTGTACGGGCTTATTGGCAAGTATGTCTGGAAATGTCAAGATGGCGCTTATATGGAATAACGGAAAATATGATTGGAAGAAAATATATTTTGCAGGTAAAATGGCCAATTGAAAAAAGAGGATTTTTGCAGGTAAAACGGCAAATTGAAAAAGAGGATTTTTGCTGGCAAATGTCTAATAGGAAAAAGAGGATTTTTAGATGAAAAGGATAAAAGTAGGTTTTAAATTAAGGGATGAAGTGAACCCAAAAGAAACATGGGTATATCATATTTTATCTGACAGGTATGATGTGGAAATATCAAAAGATCCTGACTATATTATTTGTGAATGTTATGATAAAACGATGGAATATTTAAATTATAATGGTATACGTATTCTTATAACTGGAGAAAATTTTGTACCTGATTTCAATCTGGTGGATTATGCGATTTCCCCTTATCCAATTCAATTTTTTGACAGAAGTTTCCGGTTTCCACAGTGCGCTTCGGGATATACGGGGAATAGGACGGAATTAGAAAAGAGAGAAAATTTTTTTGATAAGGATTGTTTATCCAAAAAAAAGAGATTTGCAAATTTTATATATAGCCATGAGTCCGAAAATGGAATTCGGGGGGTTTTTTTTAAAGAGTTGTCAAGATATAAGAAAGTAGATTCCGCAGGAAAATATTTGAATAACATGCCTGGCGGTAAGACGATAAGCATGGAGGATGGGGCAAAAGCAAAATTTCAAAAACATTATAAATTTTCATTAAGTTTTGAAAATAACGCGCATAAAGGGTATGTAACGGAAAAAATAACAGATGCGTTTTATGCGCAGACGATACCAGTGTATTATGGGGATCCTCATGTTACAGATATCTTTAACCATAAGGCATTTATAAATTGCAATGATTACAAAAGCTTTGAAGATGTTATAAAACGAATCCAATGGTTGGATACTCATGACGAAGAATATATAAAGATGATAAACGAACCTGTATTCCGTGATAAGGAATACCTAAGTAAATTAAAAAAGGGATATGAGGAATTCATTATCCATATTTTTGAGCAGCCATATGAAGCGGCATATAGAAGATCGAGATTTGGATTTCCAAGAGTATATAATGATTATTACAGAAGAATGGGGAATGCAGTCAGGCCGATTGAGCGGACGAAGATTTTTCAAAAAGCATTAAAGGTAACATATGGCTTAAGACATCCGGCGAATGAACGTCGATTATAGGAGAAAAAGGTATGTTAAGGACATTGTATTCTTATCTTCCAGATTTTTTTAAAGGGATCTGGAGGGGACAAAAATTAGAAAAGTATCTATCATATGCAAATTTAAATATAGGTTTTATGTATGAGATTTCCAGCATGTTAAGATTTTTAAGTGGCAAAGAATCTTATTCTCAGTGTGGACAGGATTATTTTTTGTTTCAAATGATATTTCACGGAAAAAAGAGCGGTTTTTTTCTGGATATAGGTGGAAACGATCCCATTAATATGAATAATACCTATATGTTTGAATTGGGGGGGTGGAATGGACTTGCGTTTGAACCACAAAATAGACTGGTAAGTCGGTGGAAGGATCAAAGAAATGTAGAATGTATCAACATTGCTCTTGGTGATAAAGACAAGGATATTTATTTTAGGGAAGAAGGAACATTATCAAGGGTTGTGAAAAGTAAGAATGTCGCAACGCGAAAGGTTAAACAAAGAGCTTTGAAAAATGTCCTGGCAGAGCGGGGAATTAAAAAGATTGACTTTATCTCCATGGATGTAGAAGGATATGAGTTATCTGTATTAAAGGGCATTGATTTTAGAAGTGTAGAGATCGATGTGATTTTGCTTGAAGTGGAAGACGCAAAAATCAGACGTGCAAAAAAAGTAAGAGATTACTTAAAAAGCCAAAACTATATTATGTTAACAAGGTTAAATCAGGACGATATTTGGGCAAGAAAAGAATTCTTGCGAAAGAGAGAGATAAAATGATACTGGAAAAAATGCACAGCATCATGATCAGAAGTGAGATATGTTAAAAAGGGTATTGAATAAATTAAGATTAATTCTTTCAAAACATCAAAAAGTACGAATTATAGAGCTTGGGATCATCATGATCATCGGAGGGTTCATAGAAATGTTTTCGGTATCATTGATCATACCGTTTATGAACGCCGTTATGAATCCCGATACGATCATGACAAATCATTATATCCTATTTTTTTGCGATTTATTCAATATAAGATCGAACCGGATTTTGCTCGTGTATCTGGCTTTGGTTATGGCTGGAATATATATTTTAAAGAATGTTTTCCTTTTATTCCAGATGATGGTGCAAAATCGTTTTGTGTATTCTAATATGTTTAACACTCAGCTTGAGTTACTGCATAATTATTTGCTGCGTCCATATGATTATTATTTAAGTGTAAAGTCAGGCGAGGTTCTTCGCGTAATCAGCAATGATACGACAAGTGCTTTTAATCTTCTTACAACCGTTTTACAAGTATTTTCGGAGTTAACAGTCTCTGTGGCATTAATTGCAACAATATTTATCGTTACGCCTGGCGTAACGATAGGAATCGCGGCGATTCTTTCTGTAATGGTCTTTATTATCCAGATAATTATCAGACCGGTGTTAAGGACAGCGGGAGAAAAAAATAGGAAATCTCAGGCGGAAATGAACCAATGGCTGTTGCAGGCAATACAGGGAATCAAAGAAGTAAAGATAAGTAGAAAAGAGAATTATTTTGAAAAGTCATATAGCAGGAATGGACAAGTGTATACAAAAACAAGTTATCAAAATAGCGTATTGGGGCTGGTGCCTCGATTTATGATTGAAGCAATTGCAATGAGCGCGTTTTTTATTATGCTTGCCTTTTTAATTTATCAGGGATTGGAATTGGAGAAAATCGTTCCGTTATTATCTGCGGTAGCGATGGCCGCGATCAGAACCCTTCCATCTATAAACCGGATCACACAGGGGATGTCAGCTATAGCTTACTATGAACCAGCGTTAGATAAAATGATTGAAGATTTAAGAGAATTGGTTTTTTATGATAGTCAGGCTGCTATGGAGAATAAGAATGACGGTAAACGTATTCAGCATTTAAATAGTGAAATAAAACTAGAAAATATTACATACCGATATCCGCAAGGGGAAGGCAATGTATTGAAAAATGCCACTATGGCGATTCATAAGGGTGAATCAATAGGGATCGTTGGACAGTCGGGAGCTGGAAAAACAACGGTTGTTGACATTTTGCTTGGATTATTAAAACCGAATAAAGGGAAAGTGTATATCGACGGAACAGATATTGAATTGGATATGGGAGGATGGTTGGATCAGATTGGCTATATTCCACAGACGATTTTTATGTTGGATGGGAGTGTACGGGAAAATGTAGCGTTTGGAATCCCACAGACAGAAATAAATGAGGATATGGTTTGGAAAGCGCTTGAGGAGGCTGCAATAGCAAAGGATGTAAGAAATTTCCCAGATGGCCTTGATACCCAGCTTGGGGAAAGAGGGATCAGGCTTTCCGGAGGGCAGCGGCAGAGAATTGGAATTGCCAGAGCGTTATATGCGCAGCCGTCTGTGCTAGTGTGCGATGAAGCTACATCGGCGTTGGATAACGAGACAGAAAAAGAAATTATGGATGCGATCGATCAATTGCATGGAAAAAAGACAATGATAATTATAGCTCATCGTTTAACGACGATTGAGAAATGTGATGTTGTGTTTAAAGTAGAAAATGGAAACATTACTCAGGTTATACCCGTGAGCCAAATGATTTGCCAGCGCAGCAGCGACATTACGAAAGAAGAAGCAAATTATTTGGCAAATAAGTATGCTCATGAGTATAAATAAGGATTTTTATTTACAATACATGGAGGAGCGATTATGAAAAAGACATTTGTTTGCGCTGAAATAGGGATTAATCACAATGGAGATTTGAATCTCGCAAAGAAGCTGATCGATGTAGCGGCGGTTGCGGGATGCGACGCGGTAAAATTTCAAAAAAGAACTGTCGATGCGGTTTATACGAAAGAATACCTGGACGGGCCAAGGGAAAGTCCTTGGGGCGTAACGCAGAGGGAGCAAAAGGAAGGGCTGGAATTTGGAAAGGCGGAGTATGACGAAATTGACCGGTATTGCAAAGAAAAGAAGATAGAATGGTATGCATCGGCATGGGATGTGGGCAGTCAGGAATTTCTTCGCCAGTATAACCTCAAATATAACAAAGTCGCGTCTGCGATGCTATTAAAGGACGAGCTATTAGAAGCGATCGCATCAGAAGGCAGATACACATTTATCGCTACCGGCATGAGCACAATGGACGAAATCGAGCACGCGGTGGATATTTTTCGCAAGGCGGGCTGCCCATTTGAACTGATGCACTGCAACAGCGCCTATCCGATGGCTATGGAAGATGCGAACCTTAACCTTATCAAAACTTTAAGGGAGAGATTCGGATGCAAGATTGGATACAGCGGCCATGAGAGGGGCGTTTTGGTAAGCGTTTGCGCGGTGGCGATGGGAGCGTCTTCCATTGAACGCCATATTACAATTGACAGGAATATGTATGGATCTGATCAGAAAGCGTCTATTGAGCCATATGAACTCTGCGCCCTGGTTAAAAACATCAGAGACGTGGAGACAATGCTTGGAAATGGGGAAAAGATCCTTTCAGAGGCGGAAGAGGAGACAAAGAGGAAGCTAAGGGGATAGGCAAAAAAGGAACTAGATGATTATGGAAAAGATAGAGCTTATTGTTTTTGATATAGACGGAGTCATAACGGATGGCTCCGTGATCGTCGATTCGAGAGGGACAGAGCAAAAACAGATTAACTTAAAAGACGTTGACGCCATATTTGAACTGCATAACAAAGGTTATAAGCTTGCGGCGATCACAGGCGAAGACACCGAGATAGTCAATTATTTTGAGAAACGTTTTCCGTGGAAGTGTTTTTATCGCGGCAGTAAGACGAAGCAAGGCGCGATGGAGTTGATAGAGAAAAGCTCTGGGATTAAACGTGAACATATTTGTTATGTGGGGGACGGAAAATACGACATAGAGCCATTGTCCTACGCCGGGCTTGGCGTTTGCCCGTCAGATGCGGTAGATAAGGCAAAGAGAGCCGCTGACGTGATTTTGCAAAAGAAAGGCGGCAAAGGCTGCATATGGGAACTTCTTCGCATACTGGAAGATTATCATGCAAGGGATACAGCGTCAAACTATTTTTACAGAAGGCTGGAAGAGCATGCCGAGCTGTTTAAAAAAATGGCGGCGGATCAGGAATTAATGAATACGGTTATGGAAGTCGCAGATAAGACGATTCAGGCTTTCCGCAATGGCGGGAGGCTTTTTTTATGCGGCAATGGGGGAAGCGCGGCGGACGCCCAGCATATTGCGACGGAGTTTGTCAGCCGTTTTTATAAGGAGCGCCCAGGATTGAACGCTGAGGCGCTTACGGTGAACGCTTCTACGCTGACGGCGGTCGGAAACGATTATAGTTTTGAGCGCGTGTTTTCCCGTCAGCTTGAGGCGAAAGCAAAGCCAGGGGATATTGTGATCGGCATATCCACAAGCGGACGCAGCAAGGATGTGTTAGAGGCGCTTCGGTATGCCGGCCAGCGGGATATTACCACCGTATTGCTGACAGGAAATTATCACATACCTGACGAAGACGCTGTGGGTGAATATGTGATCCGTGTGCCGGCAAGAATTACGCCGCGGATACAGGAAGCGCATATTTTTATTGGGCATGTGATCGCGGAATATGTGGAATGGAGCATGTTCTGCAACGATTGATGGCTGGGAGGAATTTAGATGAAGCTTTCGGATTATGTGTTTGACTTTTTAAAACGGAAAGGCGTACAGTGCGTGTTTATGCTGCCTGGAGGTGGGGCCATGCACTTAGTGGATTCGCTTGGAGCGTCAGGGATTGGATATGTGCCATTTTTACATGAACAAGGAGCTGCGGTCGCGGCAGAGGCTTATGCCCAGCATACCAATACGCCGGGAGTTTGTCTAGTCACGTCCGGGCCTGGGGCGACGAACGCGATCACGGCAGTTACGGCGGGATGGATCGACTCCACTCCGATGTTTGTCATTTCCGGTCAGGCTAAGCGGTCTGACCTTGTGGGAGACAAAGGCATAAGGCAATCAGGTTCCCAGGAAGCGCCGACGGTTTCTATGGTCACGCCAATCACCAAGTATGCAGAGCTGGTTTTGAAGCCGGAAAAAATCAGATACCATTTGGAAAAGGCGTGGCATGAAGCCGTCAGCGGAAGGCCCGGCCCTGTATGGCTGGACATACCCCTCGACGTGCAGGGAGTGTGTATAGATGAAGATAATTTAGCGGGATATGAGCCAGAGGAAATGAAAGTTTCGGATCTTTCAGGCTTTATTGAAAATGCAGTCCACCTTATCATGACTGCAAAAAAGCCCTTAATACTCGCAGGAAACGGCGTGAAGCTTTCAAATGCCGCGGATGAATTTTTGTCGCTGGCTGACGACCTTGGAATTCCAGTTCAGACCACATGGAAAACAGCGGATCTGTTAGCGGAGGATCATCCTTTGTATGTTGGGCATCCCGGCATTATGGGGGATCGGGGGGCGAATCAGATTATTCAGGAATCGGACTTGCTGTTATCCATAGGCGCAAGACTTGACGCAAGCGTAACGGCATATCATGAGGAGCATTTCGCGTATCATGCGAAAAAGATCATTGTAGACATTGACCCGAATGAATTGAAACGGATGAACGTGCCGAATGCGGTAAAAGCGGAATCGGATGCGGGAGCGTTTATCAGAAAGCTGCATCGTTCATGGAAAGCCTTAGAAGAGTCTGACAGAAAAAGGAATATAGAAAAGCTGACAGAATGGTTAAGTTACTGCAAGGAAAAAAGAAAGGCTTATCCGGTTGTCACGTCCAGACACTCGGAAGCGGCGGGACGCGTCTGCGCATATCATTTCATCGATGTTTTATGTGAATATTTGCGGGAGGATGACGTCATTGTGCCGGAGAGTTCCGGCGGGGCGGGAGAGATCACGTATCAGGCGTTTCGGATCAAAAAAGGCCAAAAGATGAAAAATGCGGCGGGACTTGGAGCCATGGGGTTTGGTCTGCCTTATGCGATTGGCTCGTGCATAGCCAATGGCGGCAGGAGAACCGTTTTGATCAATGGGGACGGCGCGTTTCAGCTGAACATCCAGGAGCTGGAGACGGCGCGCAGGCTGAATCTGCCAATAAAAATATTCGTGTGGTGCAATGAGGGATACGCCAGTATCCGCGCTATGCAAAGAAATAACTTTGAAGGGCGCTTTGTTGCAAGCGATGAGCGCAGCGGACTGACATTGCCGGATATAGAAAAGGTCGCTTATGCGTATGGGTTTAAGGTGCTCCGCATCAAAGACAATTCTAAGGTAAGGGAAAAAATAAGGGAAATATTGTCGGACGACCAGCCATGCGTATGCAGAGTGGACGTGGATGAAAATGAAACGGTTTCCCCGAGGGTGATGGCGCATGTGGCAAAAGACGGCAGCATAACATCGGGGCTGCTTGAGGATATGTGGCCTGCTTTGGCGGATAAGGAGCTAAGTAGTGGCGAATCGCGATGAAAACCTGGGATAGGAGAAATGGAGTATGATATACGGCACAAAGGATTATAGAAAACAGGTGTTTAAGCGTATTTTAGAAGTTTCAAAGGATAAGGGGATGTACGTCGTATATGCCGCAACGGTAGGAAGCGTTTCACAAGGCATTTCAACATATGACTCAGACTACGATGTAAAATGTTTGTATGTGCCTAGTGTGGGGGGGTAATCCAAGATTTTCATAACGAAGACGCGATCCGTTACAGAAAGTTTTATAAGGATGTTGCATATAATTGCATCGCGTTTTGGGAATTACATGCTTTTTTTAATTTTCTGGCAGAGCCTTATATTGATTCGGGAAAGAAATATGACCTGTTTCATAACGTGTTGTGGTTGATGATGACGCCTTATGCATGGGATCCCCTCGGTTTACAGGGAAAGCTCTATCCTTTTATCTGTGATTGTGTCGATATGCGCAACGAACTATTATATTACCGCCTGAAAATCATGCGACTGATGAATGGCGAGGTTACATTTAAACATATTATCCGGTTGCTGCATAGCTTTCTTTGCATTGAATGGATTGAAGAAAAAGGGACGTTGCCGCCGGTGAATATCTTCGCAATGGCGCTATGGAAGAACAAAGATATGGAAATGGCGTTTTTTAATATACTTGATGAATATAAAAAAGTAAATGTCACGCATGCGGATATGTCCAGGAAGAATGAGTATAAATTTTTGATGGACGCTATAAGAAGCAGGCTAGAAACGATGGAAAATGATAAAAATTATTACCGGGAGTATCAGTGGGAAAAAATTCAGCAAAACAAAGAGATAGTGAAAAGAATAAACAAAGTGGTTTTTATGTCGATGGACAGTGCGCCGCAGATTAAAGGGGAAAAGCATATAAAATGGAACGATTTGATTGCCATGTAAAGGTATGTTAAGCGCTGGGGTGTACGGAGAAACATGCTATGGAGAAACGAAAAAATTATTATACATTCAAAAAAGAAAGCAAAGTGGCGTTATATGGGGCCGCCACCATAGGCCATATCTTAAACTTAAGGCTGCAAAAACAGGGAATTGACATTATCGGCTTTATTGATAAACGTGCGGAGGAGCTTGTCGCATTTGATGGGAAGCCCGTATATGCGGTTGATAACCCAAAAATCCCGCGGGATGACGTAATCATAATAATTGCGGTGAAAAATGTTTTTGAGCATTCAAGGATTGCGGAAATACTGCATCAGGCAGGATACAGCAAGATCATATACAGACCTTATAATGTTTTGGATGGAGGTGGCGCTGCGGATGAGAGGCGGCTGTATGATGTATACACCTTGCTCACGGAAGGGGAGGGCGATCAGGATTTTATAGAGGGGATTCCAACGTATGCAGTTGAAAAACCGGTTCTTAAAAATGAAGCAATAATTTACCAAGATAAGGAATGGAATTTTGTGCGGCTGCCTTTTACGATTTTGCATACGGACAGGGCAAGGGATGGGATGTCCCTGCCGATTTCTTTTTTATGGCCGCATGTGAGTTTTGCCCGATATGCCCTTTCGATGCCTAAAGGAAGCGCGGAAGAATTACTTGGTTATTGTATGGCGGCTGGAAAAGAGATCGCGCAGATAGAGCCAACGGAGGCTTGGAAAGAAAATGTGATAAGAAGTCAGAGCGAAGTGTTTCTTAGGATGAATTATATGTATAATCTTCATCCTGATTTTTTTATACAAAATGCTCCGGTTGTAAAATGGAATGAAGAAAGAAAGCTATTCAATCTGAACAGCGGAAAACATCGGGCTGTATTTCAGTATGTGAAGGGACTGGATTATATTCCCGTAAAGATGAGCAGGCAAGATTATGATCAGTGGACACAAAGATACGATCAATTAAGTCGAAGCAACGCAAAAAACAATGGGGCGTGTGAAGAATTGGATCGTCTGTTGAAAAATGAAAGAGGGATACCTGTGGAGCTGCCGGAATTGTATGGCTGCTCTTGTCTTGGAGGGCAAAAATGGTTTGCTGTGGTCAGAAAGCTTTCCGACGTGATCGCGGGAAAGCATTACAAGAAAATCCAAAAGGAAGGCATCTATTCTTGGCGCATCACAGTAGATATGGAAGATGATGGCTTTGTATCAAGATTTCTGCAAAGGTGCGGATTTGAAGTTGAAAGAAAAAAAGAAACAAAAAATAGCGTTTTGCTTGACAAGATCCTGCCTGCGCCGGAGGGGATTTATCCATCTAAAGATAAACACAGCATATATATTTATGAAAGGGCTGACGGGACAATGGTATATGCAGAGGACGGGATAGCGAGGGATATACAGGAGATGGAAAGAATTTGCGCGTGTTGCAGATAATGTGTCTGAAATGCAGAATACTTCTGTGAAGCGGGCGCTTGGATCAAGAACGGTGGATAAGTTTGCAATAAAGGAAGGGCGGAAAAGGTAAAATGATTCTATTTCAGGGTACTTTGGATGGATTTTTGCATATGGCAGACAAAGAAAACCGACATGTCGTATGTTTTGGGGCGGGTGATATGGGGACAGACGCGTTGTATGATGAGGGGCTGGCGCATATGGTCTCCTATTTTGTGGATAACGATATGAGCAAGCAAAAACGTTTGATCCCATATGGCGGCAGGCAGATTCCTGTATTTTCACCGGATAAATTAAAGGATGCAGGTAAGCTGGCAATCTTAATTACGAGCGTTTATGACAGTGAGATCATAAGTCAGATTGACAGCTGGCCTGAATTGGTGGATGTCCCATATGCGGTTTTTCAAGATGTGCAGTTTGCCGCGGAGCCAGGGAGTGACGAATTTTTTCGACGCCGGATGTTACAGCAATGTTTGATAGAATATGAATCGGCGTTACGGAGGCGTAAAGTCGATCGAATGCAAATTTCTAAAATGCTGGAGCAGAAGCGTAAACAGATATTGGGGGGGTATGGAACGCTTATTGTTCCTGGCATAGATGTCACTTCCCATACACACTGTAATTTAAAGTGTGCAGGCTGCTCTCAGCTTCGGCCATTATTTTTGCATCCAAAAAATATTCCTGTTGAAAAAGTCATTAAGGATATGGAACTATTTTTTGAATCTGTAGATGAATGCATCCGTGTGACAGTTGGAGGAGAACCGTTTATTTATCCTGATATTTTAAAGATTCTTAAGTGGCTGCAAACTCAGGAAAAAGCATTCAGTGTGATCATGTTTACGAATGGGCTGGCCATGCCAGATGACGACTGTTTGTCTGTTATGAAAAATCCAAAATTCTGGATAGGCATAGCTGATTATGGAATGATTCAGAGTATGAGTAAACTGGCTGAAAAATTAGAAGCGGCTGGCGTAAATTTTGACGTCAGGACAAACCAGGGATGGATCGATTGTGGTGGAGTAGATAAACGGGGACGAACGGAAAAGGAGCTAAGTGAGAGTTATCTTCGATGCAACACGGGGTTGATCTGCAAGTCTATTTATAATGGGGCAATGTATTGCTGTAATCGTGCGGTCTTTGTGCATGCAATAGATTGTGGGTATGATTCAAAAAGAGATTATTTTTATTTAGATGATTTTACAATGGCCGAACGCAGAAAGAAGATTCGGGACATGTTCTGCATGACGAATATTGCGGATGCATGTGATTATTGTGACCAAGGGGAACGAAATATCAGGAAAATAGAAGCAGGCGTTCAGCTTGGAAAAGATTTGCAACGGTCGGATTACACATTGATACGCCGAGACGAATTGGAAAGTTTAAGAATTGTGCAAAAAAAGTGGAGAGAATAACAGAGTGAAGGAATTTTCACTAAATAAAAGTGATAAAATATGGATTTACGGATATTCAAGGATAGGAAAAAATATCTATAAGATTTTACAGAATTCAGGATATTGCGTTTGTGGATACTTAGACCGCCGGGCTTTGGAATTTGCAAATGAGCGGGTGGTTCAACCGGACAGAAAGTATGGCGATTGTGATGTTGTCATTATTTCTCTACAGTCTGTAATCAGCCAAATGGATGTAGCGGATGAATTATGGAAAAAAGGATGTCAGAAAATTATATTTGCAGCAGCGGATAGAAAGTATGATTTACAAAAAGCGCGTAAAGTCCGGTATGTATACGAGCGCCTGCTAAACGGTGACATTCTTTCAGAGGGCGTTTTGATACCGATGTACGAGGATATGCTTGTTAAAGAAAGTATGGATGAGCCGTGGATTATTCGACGATACAAGGCGTATTTGACAATATGGTGCCCGGCAGAGCTTTTATACACACCGGCGGAGTCTATGATCGATGCGAAGACATATCAAAGGACGCAAGCTCTTGGCATAAAACATTGGGAGCTGGATGCGCCGCTTCTTGCGGCGCTGAACGATCCCAATGACATGGGAATTATCATACAATATGCCATTTTACATAAAGGCGATCCAATTCAGCATATGGAAAATGTATCAAAGTTGTTTGAACGCGATATGTGGAAACATGAGATGCGGATTGTATCGCTTTGGGAGTGGGAATATTCAAGGGGATTGGACTATTTTATCGATGCGCCACCCAGATGCGTCTGGAACGGAAAGGGGTATTTTAATATTTTTGACGGCTGTCATAGGTCTGTTTTTTTGTTGCTTAAAGATATGGCTTTTCTTCCGATCAGCGTAAGCCATGATGATTATGGAAAATTTTTGGATTGGAGCAAAGAAGAGTTTTCCGCAGGCGCAGGGTATCTGCCAGCAGTCACGCACTATGAGAAATGGTGGGATAATCGGAATTATCCAAGGATTTTGGGGGGGTTGCTTCGATATATTTATGATCATCGGTTGCAGGTGAATACGATTATAGATGCAATGGGTGGAAATGGATATTATTCGAAAGAGATTGCAAAATGGAAAGGCTGCAAGGTCACTTTCGCAATGGATGGAAATGGTCAGATAAGGGAGAAAAACTGTGATCTTTTGTTGCTTGATATGGGCATGCTCCATAAAGCTTCCGTGTTGAAGTTGAAAGAGATTCATTGTCTGACGCTATTTATTAAAGTGGCGGATGAGGAATGGAAAAAAGAAAGGGATTTTTTTAATGATGAATGGAATTGTCAAAGCGTAATATTTCAATGTTATGAATATGATACGCCTTATTGTTATATTATGATGCAGAAAAATGCTGATTGTTCTGTGGAGTCCGATCACTAAATTTTCAATAGCAGAATACGGGAGTGTGCCAAAATGATTTACGGAAAAAGGGAGTGTATAATTGAAGATAGTAGATGAAATATTGTCAAAAACAGAGGAAATAACAGGATGTATGATACCTAACAGCGTTTTTAAGCAGTTGGAGGCAAACCGCTTTGTAATCTGGGGCACAGGAAAAGCAGGACGATATGCGGTTGAACAATGCGGACGAAAAGGATTGTTCCCGATTGGCGTATGCGATAGTTTTCCTCATAAAAAAGGCGACTTTTTGATGGGGGTTCCCCTTTATTCTGGGAAAGAGATTCTACATAAATATCCAGGATGCACTGTGCTTGTGTCGTGCGATCGCAGATACGGCATTTCAAAACAATTGGATGAAGAAGGAGTTTCATATATTGTATGGGATAGCACAGATCTGTTTACAGGCAATTTTACTTATGGAATCGAAGCTAGAAATGAACTGGCTAAGAATAAAGATGCTGTACAAAATGTATACGAAGCGTTGTCTGATAGGAAAAGCAAAAAAATATATAGAAACAAGCTGGAATATATGATCACACTGGAGCCAGAGTTATTGAGCGGATTCTTCGAGGATAAAATATACTTTGGAAACGATGTGATCCCGTCTGTCAATTGCGATGCTGTTTTGGACTGTGGGGCTTATACGGGGGATACGCTAGATTCTTTTATAAAAAATGAAGCGTGCGTCTGTCAACATTATTACGCATTTGAGCCGGATGTGGATAATAATCGAAAATTACAGGAATACGTAAAGTCAAACAGGCTGAAAAATGTAGAAATTAGAAATCTGGCCGTATGGAGTGACAAAGTTACGTTGCAGTTTCGCAATGATTCGATGCCATCCAGCAGAATTGTGCAATCCGATGGTATTGAAATTCAGGCAAGTCGGATTGATGACATGATACCGGAAAGCGAAAGCGTTGGCTTTATTAAGATGGATGTAGAGGGAGCGGAGATTCAGGCGCTTTGGGGGGGCAAGAATACGATACAAAAATATCATCCGATGCTGGCTGTTTCAATTTATCATAATAAACATGATATGTGGGAAGTCCCATTGCTGTTGAAAAAGCTAAATCCAGGATACCGGCTGTATATCAGGCATCATACTTCGTTTTATCCTGATACGGTCTGTTATGCGATATAGGATATCAGGAAAGGAAAGTAGACTATGAAACAGGAATATGAAATTGCTCTTTCAGAGAATATGAAAAAGCTTTATAGCATATTATCAGAAAACTATCACAAAATCGAAAAGAGGATCCATGCAAAAATACTTTTTGGAAGGGTTGGCGGAAGCGGTGCGCAGGGGTTGAAGAGTGAGAGTAGTGACGACGACCTTCATCTCTTTATAACAGGAGGGGAAGAACTGCGACAGAACGCGATTAGGGAAAGCGGTCTGCCTGACATACAGGGTGGGAATATATGTCCCTACGAATTTGAGTATCAGGGCAAGGTATTTGAAATAGATACAGATTTTATATTTTGGGATATTGTAAAGGAAAAAATCATACAGGAAAATAAGGTTGTAAAGCAATATCCAAGTGTATTATGTCGAGATGAAAGCGCTTGGAATGAGGACAAAAATTTATCAGCAACGGTGAGGTACAGGAATGATTTTGGCTCATGGCTTTTTCAATTGTTCCTTTTAAGCGATTCGATCTGGCTTCCGAAGGATTTTGATGATCGGCAATTAAATGATCTGTATAAACAAAGGAAAACGATAGATATAATGGACGCATTTTTCCTACGTGCATATGGAAATTACTGTAAGTTTTTAAAGGATCGAAAAGAAGTCTTGGTAAGAAAATATCTGTACACGATTCATCATCTGGAAACAATCATTTGGATTGCAGAAAACAGGACAAAGCCCCCGTTTTTATTTCAAAAGCTGGTTGAACTGGCTGATCTCGATCAATCTGTTAAGGAGCGTATAAGGCATTATTATGATCTGAACAGCCGGTCGGATGTATATAAGACAAGATATAAAGAAAAAAGCAGCGCCCGGATTGACAGTTATATAGCAGAAAGATTGGATTATGCGAAAGAGCTTATGGAAAAGTATGATAAAGAAGAAAGATTTTCAAGCGTCATAGAACGCAGTCAAACAAAGTCTTTGATCGTCAGGCCATAGGAGTATAGAGGGTTTTTAAATATGGTTGTCAAAAATACTACAATAAAAGGTTTTGCAAATGCCCTTAAAGGTGACAGTTTTGTCTGCTTTGGGGCTTCTAAGATGGTACAGGAGTTTTGTGAATGGCATAATGAATATCATTTTGAAAAGAGGATTCGATATATCGGTGACAATGATTCTTCGAAATGGCGACAAAGTAAGACGATTGCAGGAACTGACATATTAATTGTCAGTCCAAAGGAATTTGTATCTAATATAGCTTCAGGCGAGATTATTTTGATCACCACAAGGTTTTATTACGAAATAATACAGCAGCTGGAAAATATAGAAGCGATAAAGGATAATGAATGTTATATATTTCCGCTATTTGAGCTGGAGCATCCGGAGTTTGAAGTGACGAAGAGGTCATCTAAGCGATTGATACCAAAAAAAATACATTATTGCTGGTTTGGCGGCGGAAAAAAGCCGAAGCTAAATCAGGACTGTATTGACAGTTGGAAGAGACATTGCCCAGAATATGAAATTGTAGAGTGGAATAAAGACAATTGCGATATGGAGATCAACCCTTATGTAAGCGAAGCTTACCATCGCTGCCAGCAATGGGGAGCAATTTCAGATTATTTTTCTGTTAAGGCGTTATATGAAGAAGGCGGTGTATATTTTGACACCGATGTGCAGCTGATTAAGAATATAGATGTTTTTTTACACCATCCCGCTTTTGCGTCGTTTGATTCTACGAATGGGATGGTTAATTTTGGCTCTGGCGCAGGTTCGATTCCTGGAAATTTAATCTTCAAAGAGATTCAGAATGAATATGAAGACCTGCATTTTTTGAATCCGGACGGTTCAAGAAATGATGCGGCAAATTATATTTATCAGACAAAAATACTAAAAAGGTATGGATTGAAGCTGAATAATGCAAGGCAGGACTTGGAAAATATCAGTATCTTTCCATCTTCTTGCTTTTGCCCATATGATTTACGCTCTGGAAAGACGGAAATTACAAAGAACACTTATGGGATCCATCAGTTTGACGGGTCGTGGTGGGACGCTGACAGAAAAAAAGTGTTTGAACGGCAGCAGGGCTATAGTTTTAAGTTGTTAGAAGAAATCAAAGGAGGTCAGTCATGAATGTTGCAAAAGTAAGGGATGCCATAAAAAGACGGATCGGAAAAGAAAAATTTGCGGCATATCTTGATGGAAGAGAAGGTGGGCAGATCTATCAGGATTTTCAATATATCCTTCATCTGGACTTTGCCGCTGTAATAAGAAGCAGTGATGAACTTGACAGGGCTGGAGATTTACCAGTAATTTTTTTTACAAGCCACGCTAAATCCTGTAAGGAAATATTAAGAAAGAAGGGCATTGCAGAAGAAAAGTTGATTGATCATGATGAACTGATTTCCTTATTTGACATCGATCCAGTAATTTTGGCAAAGGGCAGAAAAATAGCAATTTGGGGTGCGGGGAGCCTTAGCACGTTTGTCCATATGTATGACAAAATGGATGCGCTTGGAATAACCCCGGATTTTTATTTGGATAATGACTGCGCAAAGCACGGAGGGACATATGATGGATTGCCGATCAAAGATTATGACGCATTAGACATATCGGAGAAAGAAAAACTGTTTATTGTAGTATGCAGCGCCTATTATCAGGAAATCGAAGAACAGCTTTTGGCAAAAGGGTTGGTCAAGGATAAAGATTTTGTATCATATATTTCTATTATCCGGAATGCAGCTTATATGATGCGGAAAACGCTTCACGATAAAAAGGTAAATGGCCCAGTCTGCACGCTGCCTTTTGAAATGGCGAATATCCACCGAGAAGGGATTTATGTCTGTCCACCAGACTGGATCAATCAGCTGCCGATCGGGACAAGCACGCAAAATGATTTAAATGACGCTTGGAATTCAATTTCCGCAGAGATATTTAGGCTGTCAATTGAAAATGGGACATATAGTTTTTGTAATTTAGGTTTGTGCGGTCTGATGAATGGACAAACGGTTGAATATAAGGACAAAGGGGCACAGGATTGGGCTGAAAAATATAAAAAGCGCAAGTCGCCGTCAATGCTGGTGGTATCACATGACCATTCGTGTAATTTATGGTGCGAAAGTTGTCGAAAGTGTCGTCAGATTGCGGAAGGAGCAGAATTTGCGTATGCCGAGAAGATTACAGAACAGTTGGAGAAGTCTGGCTGGCTGGATGAGAGTGAAAAATTATTGTTAGCAGGGGATGGAGAGGTGTTTTCCAGTCGCGTTTATCAAAAAATTTTGTATGATCCGAAACGGACAAGGAAGTCTGTTTGTATCTTAAGCAATGGGAATTTGCTGGACAAGAAGAGATTGGATGAGCTGTTAAGTCGGTATAGCGAGCTTGACATAGAAATTTCAATTGATGCTGCGCGTAAAGATACGTATGAGGAATTAAGAAGAGGCGGAAACTGGAACAGGCTGATGGATAATTTAAATGCGATCGGAGATTACCGGCAAAAGGGAAAGATCCGTTATTTTGGAATCCGGATGGTTGTGCAAAGCAAAAATATAGAAGAAATGCCTGAGTTTGTAGAACTGGGGAAATCTGTGCACGCGGATTTGGTGCGGTTTGCAAGAATCAGGAATTTTGGATCATATGCGAAAGAGCAGTTTCAGGAAATTTCCATTACAACTGAAAAAAATTCCGAAGGGAAGTTAAAGCCGGAATATAAAGAGATTATGAAAGATCAAAGACTTCTGGATCCAATTGTGGGGCTTTATGATATGGAAAAACTCTTGAATACAAACAGAGATATTTCATTGAGGGAGATCAGTCAAAAATATCATAATTTGATTTATTTATAAATCGAATGGAAAGAAAAATATAGGGGTTGAATAATGATCATTACGAGAACGCCCTTTAGGATCAGTTTCGCCGGCGGTGGAAGCGACATCGAAAGTTTTTATAAAAAGCATAATGGATGCGTAGTCAGCACGGCGATTGATAAATATATGTACATTGCAATCCATCCTAATTTCAACAGGGAAGAAACAATTCTAAAATATTCAAAAACGGAAATTATTAACGATCGATCGCAAATTGAACATACGTATTTCAGAAAAATTTTGGAGTCGCACAAGGTAAATGGAGTAGAAATCGTGAGTACGGCGGATGTGCTTGCAGGTTCGGGATTGGGATCGTCGAGTACGTTTACAGTAGGCGTATTACATGCGCTGTATGCATATGAAGGAAAATATGTTTCAAAGGAAAAACTTGCGTCGGAAGCCTGTAGCATAGAAATAGATGATCTGAAGAACCCGATTGGCAAACAGGATCAATATGCGGCAGCGTATGGCGGGTTAAACTGCATTCGATTTTATCAAAACGGCGATGTGAATGTTGAACCGATCCTAATGCCTAGAAAAGTTCAAAAGAGATTGGAATCTAATTTGATGCTTTTTTACACAGGGAGGCTTCATTCAGCGTCAGAAATTTTAGGGATGCAGTCTGAAAATGTTACGCATGGCATAAAAGAACAAAATCAGCTAAAGATATGCCAATTAGCGGAAGCTCTTTTGGATGAGCTGCGAAAAGGAAATATTGATTCGATGGGGGAAGTCCTTCATGACAGTTGGTTACTTAAAAAAACATTGGCTTTAGGAATTTCATACACAGAGCTTGATTCGATCTATGATCGGGCGATTTTAGCAGGAGCTGAGGGAGGAAAGCTGCTTGGAGCGGGAGGCGGAGGCTTTATGCTTTTTTATGTCAGGCAAGAAAATCAGGAGGCGGTCAGAAGGGCGGTGCAACTGCCGCAAATGCCGTTTTCGTTTGACAGACAAGGCACAACTGTGATCTATGTAGGTGAAAAACCTAAATTTATAGTGGAAAGCAATGGGTTGGAGAAGAAATCAAAATGAAAAAAATAAAGCAGGCAGTAATAATGGCGGGAGGACTGGGAACGAGACTTGCGAAAGAAATTTCAGACCGGCCAAAACCAATGGCTCTGATTGCGGGACATCCTTTATTATATCATCAGATTATGAATTTAAAGCAATATGGAATAACAGACCTGATATTGGTAATTGGATATATGGGACACATGATCAGAGAATATTTTACTAATGGTGAAGATTATGGAGTGCATATTCAATATTTTAAGGAGGAACAGCCGCTTGGGACAGGAGGGGCTTTTGCGTATATTGCGGATAAATTGCAGGAGACTTTTTTTGTCATTTTCGGAGATATTTATTTTCAGATGGATTTTCAGCGCATGATTGATTTCCATTATGAAAAGAAAGGAAAGATAACGGTTTTGGCGCACCCGAATGAACATCCATTTGACAGTGATCTGCTGATCGAGGACGATGAACAGCGTGTAACAGGCATGATAAAAAAAGGTGAAGATAGAAACAAAGAATACAAAAATTTGGTTAACGCCGGACTATATGTGGCAGAAAGAGATATGATAACGTCTTTTCCGTATCGGGAAAAAGTCGACTTTGAAAGGGATATTGTTGAGCGGCTTATTCCATCGGGGCAAGTATACGCATACCACAGCGCGGAATTTATAAAAGATATTGGAACGCCAAGTAGGTATAAGGATGTTCAGGAAGCGGTAAAGCGGCTGTAAAGAAGCGGGAAAATGAGGGATACCGGCATTATCGATACACAAAAAGATAGGAATGATTGACATGTTGACGGATCATATAAAAAATTATTACGAGAAAGAAATTCAGGTAATACAGTCCCTTGATTACAGGGAAATAGAAAAAACGGTAAATATAGTTTTTGAAGCATACGAACGTCAGGCTGAGATTTATCTATTTGGAAATGGAGGAAGCGCAGCAACCGCGTCGCATTTTGTGAATGATCTTAACAAAGGCGTTTCAGATTCGCTGAAAAAGAAATTTCATGCAACGTGCTTATGTGACAATACAGCTACAATCATGGCGATTGCAAATGATCTTTCTTATGACGACGTATTTCGTTATCAGCTTTTGGGAAAATTAAAGCCATCGGATCTGGTCATTGCAATATCAGGAAGCGGAAATTCAAAAAATGTGATCAAAGCTGTAGAATATGCCAGGGAAATTGGAGCGGTGGTCATAGGCGTTAGCGGGTATGATGGTGGAAAACTTATGCAACTTTCAGATTTTCATCTTCATGTTCCGGTCAATAATATGCAGATTGTGGAAGATATACATATGACATTTTGCCATATGTTGTATGCGGTTATTCTAAAATGCATGGAAGCTGTCAGTAAATAACAGTTTGCGCTAATGCATATGGGGGAGCAAAAAGTTTTTAATATGGAAATGAACACAGCGTTAATTACTGGCGCGGCAGGATTCACCGGGGCGGCGCTGACAGAGCTGCTGATAAGACGTGGGATTGAAGTGTACGCGCTTGTCAGGCCAGGGTCGAATCATAATAAAAGATTGGATGGCCATGCAGGCAATCCGCATATCATCCCAGTTCAACCGGAGGAGTACAGTGGATTATACCAGCATGTCGATAAGCCATGCGACGTTTGCTTTCACTTGATGTGGACGGGAGATAACGGATTGTCTGAGCAAATAAAAAATATCAGGCATTCTATTGAACTGCTTGACGCGTTAAAAAGGATTGGGTGTAAGAGATTTATTGCCGCAGGCTCCCAGGCGGAGTATGGAGCCGTCCAACAGGACGATTTGATTCATGAAAATCTGAATCCAAAGCCATTGACAGCCTATGGCGCAAGTAAGACGGCAGCGTGCTATCTTACCAGGCAAAAGTGCCTGGAGCTGGACATAGATTGGATCTGGGGCCGCATTTTTAGTCTGATAGGAAGATATGAGCCGCGAGGGAGGATGCTGCCAGATCTGTATTGGGCTTTAAAAAATAAGGACGGCTTTCAGATGTCGTCCGGTCGACAGAATTGGGATTACCTGGATGTCTATGACGCGGCAGAGGCTTTGATCGCCCTTGCAAAACGAGGGCGCAGCGGGGAAACATACAATATCGCCCATGGGGCGTATCGACCTTTAAGAAAATATACGGAAGAGTTAAGGCGTGCGCTGTTTCCAGATCAGGAGATTCTATACGGAGATGATCCGGTTCCATTTATCTCTTTACAGCCTTCCATCGAAAAAATACATTCCCATACGGGCTGGAAACCGAAAAGAGCGTTTTTGGACAGTGTGCGTGATTATGAGAGGGGATGAAACGGATGATGCAGTTGGACAACGATGAAAGAAAAGCGCGCCGCGAGATAAAAAAGCTTGTTGCGGATTATTATCACAATTTTATAGAAAACAAATTGCCATATAAGTCGGGCGACCGCGTTCCATATGCGTCAAGAGTGTTCGATGAAAAAGAAATCCTAAGCCTTACAGAGGCGGCGCTGGATTTTTGGCTTACGGCAGGGCGGTTTGCGGATGAATTTGAAAAGAGTTTTGCGAAGTGGATCGGTGTGAAGTATGCGCATTTGGTAAACAGCGGTTCAAGCGCAAATCTGATCGCGTTTGCCGCGCTTACTGCGCCGGAGCTTGGAGACCGTCAGATAAAGCGCGCAGATGAAGTGATTACCGTTGCCTGCGCATTTCCAACGACGGTATCTCCGATATTGCACTACGGAGCAGTTCCTGTATTTGTGGACGTAACCGTTCCGCAGTATAACATTGACGTAGAAAAACTGGAAGAGGCGTATAGCCCCAGGACGAAAGCCGTGATGATTGCCCATACATTAGGAAATCCTTTTGACTTAAAAGAGGTCAGGGAATTTTGCGATATGCACAACCTTTGGTTGATAGAAGACAATTGTGACGCTCTTGGCGCGGAATATACAATTGATGGGGAGACAAAATATACTGGCGCCTGGGGTGATATAGGGACATCTTCTTTCTACCCACCCCATCATATGACAATGGGAGAGGGCGGATGCGTTTATACGGACAATGATTTGCTCCATCGCCTGATTCTTTCCTATCGGGACTGGGGACGTGACTGTGTCTGCCCGTCAGGGCATGATGGCGTGTGCGGGCATCGGTTTCGCCAGCAATTTGGAGAATTGCCGTTTGGATATGACCATAAGTATGTGTACAGTCATTTTGGCTATAACCTTAAGGCTACGGATTTACAGGCTGCAATAGGGGTGGAGCAGTTGAAAAAGCTCCCATTGTTTGTGGAACGTCGCCGCTGCAACTGGGATAGGTTAAAAAAGGCATTTGAGCCGTTAAACGAAAAACTGATTCTTCCGGAACCTGCAAAGAACAGCCGACCATCGTGGTTCGGCTTTTTGATTTCTATAAGAGCGGACAGCGGACTGGAACGAAATAAGGTTACGCAGTATATAGAAAGCCAGAATATACAGACAAGGCTTTTATTCAGCGGCAATCTGATAAAACATCCGGCGTTTGACCAGATTCGGGGCACGAAAGCTTATAGGGTCGTTGGCAACCTGAATGTGACAGATTTTATAATGAAAAATGCATTCTGGATTGGAGTCTATCCAGGAATGACGGATGAAATGATCGACGATATGGCAAAGGCAGTTATGGATGCATGCAAAGGAGCGTAAATGAAGGTCGTACTTCTTGCCGGAGGGCTTGGAACCAGGATAGCGGAAGAATCGGAATATAAGCCAAAACCGATGATTGAAGTCGGCGGTATGCCCATTATCTGGCACATTATGAAGGAATATTCCTATTATGGACATAATGAGTTTATTATATGCGCCGGCTATAAGCATTATATGATAAAAAAATGGTTTGCGGACTATCAATTTTACACGTCTGACATGACATTTGATTTCCGGACTGGCGGTCATTTTGAATCGATCAATAAAAAATCAGAGCCGTGGAAGGTAACCGTCGTTGACACAGGATACAAAACGAACACCGGCGGCCGCATTAAGAAAATAAAGGAATATGTCGGTGGGGAATCGTTTATGATGACTTATGGAGACGGCGTTTGTGATGTCAATATGGAAGACTTACTGCGCTTCCATCAAAGGCACGGTAAAATCGCGACATTGACTGCGGTTGTCCAAAAGCAGATGAAAGGGCAGCTGGATGTGGCGTTCGATCATAGCGTGAGGTCCTTTCGAGAGAAGAGCATAAAGGACAATACATTGATAAACGCTGGATATATGGTGTTTCGCCCGGAGATTTTTGATTATTTAGAGGATGACGCTGTATTGGAGACTACGGTGTTATCGAGGCTTGCTGACGAGGGGCAGCTAATGAGTTATCAACATAACGGTTTTTGGCAGTGTATGGACACTGTGCCTGAAAAGAATTATATTGAGAGGCTGATCGCCACCGGCAGCGCGCCATGGATGAAATGGTGACGCTTTAAAAATACATGCAGAATGCGATCAGTCATTTAGATGGGTGAGAAGCAGATGGATGATAAAATATGTTGTAAAGACGTGATGGATTTTTATAAAGGAAAAAGGGTCCTGATCACTGGGAATACTGGATTCAAAGGCTCTTGGCTTACGTATATGCTGTTAAAAGCGGGAGCGATCGTTACGGGGTTTTCGTTGGCCGCGCCTACGAAGCCAAACCTTTTTGCCATAGCTGATTTAGCAAGCGATGCGTCGCTTAACCAGTATTTCAGTGATGTAAGAGACCTGGATCAGATGAAAAAAATATTTATAAAAGAAAGGCCAAAGATCGTATTCCATTTGGCGGCGCAGCCAATCGTCAGGACTTCTTACCGTAATCCGGTCGACACGTATTCTGTCAATGTTATGGGCACAGTGAATGTTTGTGAATGTGTGCGCCTTTCATTGCTTTCCGCTGGCGATGGCGGGATTGGAGATTCCCAGTGGGGAGGAGTGAAGTCGTTTCTTAATGTTACTACGGATAAAGTGTACAGGAACAATGAATGGGATTGGGGATATCGAGAGACGGATTTTCTCGACGGGCAGGATCCATATAGCAATTCAAAGTCCTGTAGTGAATTAATAACTCATAGTTATAAAGAAAGTTATTTTACAGGGGAAACAGTAAGAGCGTCAACCGTCCGCGCCGGAAATGTAATTGGCGGAGGGGATTTCAGCAGCGACCGGATCATCCCAGATTGCGTTCGAGCTTTGCAAAAAGAAGGGATTGTGGAGGTTCGAAATCCCAATTCCATTCGTCCGTATCAGCATGTGTTGGAGCCATTATTTGTATATTTGCTTATAGCAAAATCGCAGTATATAGATCCTAAATTCCAAGGTTATTTTAACGTGGGGCCGGATGATATCGATTGCGTGAGCACTGGGGATTTAGCAGACCTGTTTTGCGACGTATGGAATAAAATGGGAGCAGGGGTCAAGGCTGTCAGGAGCGATAAAAAAGATAGGGATGCGCCACATGAAGCAAAATTTCTAAAGCTTGACAGCTCAAAGCTTAAAGCGACATTTGGCTGGCGGCCGCGGTGGGATATATATGAAGCAGTGAAAAATACTATACTTTGGACAAAAGTATGGATGGAAAACAGTGGAGACAGTGAAAAGATAAAAATGGAAATGGATCGTGAATTAGAAGAATTTGGATGGAACGGGGGGAATTAGAGACGATTTCATTATTTGAGAACAATAGACACAGGGAAGGTTGAGGCGCCATATGTTAGATAAGAAAAAAGCTCTTATAACAGGAATTACTGGACAGGACGGCTCGTTTTTAGCTGAACTGCTATTAAAAAAGGGATATGAAGTGCATGGGATTATCAGGCGTTCGTCGGTTTCCAACACAAAAAGGGTCAGACACATCTTAAATCGGCTTATATTGCATGATGGGGATATGGGTGATTCAAATTCTTTGATTCGTATTGTGGGGGAAGTGGAGCCAGATGAAATGTACAACTTAGCTGCGCAGAGCCATGTACAGGTTTCTTTTCATGTGCCGGAGTATTCTGGGGATGTGGATGCGCTTGGCGTATTAAGAGCGCTGGAGGCGATCAGGGCGCTGGGGTTTGCTAAAAAGACAAGGTTTTACCAGGCATCTACATCGGAGCTATTTGGGAAAGTGGAGGAAGTCCCGCAGAGGGAAACTACGCCGTTTCATCCTTACAGCCCATATGCAGTGGCAAAACAGTATGGGTATTGGATCACAAAGGAATACCGTGAGGCATATGGGATGTTTGCGGTAAATGGGATTTTGTTTAACCATGAGTCCGAACGCAGGGGAGAGGAATTTGTTACAAGGAAAATCACTCTGGCTGCGGGGCGGATTGCAGAAGGGCTTCAGGATTATTTAGAGGTTGGGAATTTAGATTCTATGCGTGACTGGGGATATGCGAAAGATTATGTGGAGTGCATGTGGATGATGTTGCAGCATGAAACGCCGCAAGATTTTGTGATAGCCACTGGGGAACAGCATTCTGTGCGTGAATTTATAGAAGAGGCGTTTAAAGCGAATGGGATGGATATCTGTTGGGAAGGAGCGGAGAGGAATGAGAAAGGCTATGATGCCAGTACGGGCAGGATGCTGGTTTGTGTCAATGAAAAATGGCGCCGGCCTACAGATGTAGACAACCTTTTGGGAGATCCGTCCAAAGCCAGACAGATTCTTGGATGGAACCCACAGAAGACAAGCTATAAGGAACTGGTTAGGATAATGGCTGATCATGACCGGGAACTTGCGAAACAGGAAAAACAGGATTGGCATTCATTAAATTATAATATAGAAAAAAATGAAGGACTTCAAAAGCATGATTTACGCAATGAATTATGCAAATAAAAAATATAGAAAATCCCAAAGATTGAATACGAAAACAGCATATAGCATGGGGGGGTAGACTGGGTATTTGAATTTACTCCGGGTGATATTGATGAAGAATTCAGGAAGAAAAACAAAAAAATACTGGATGCTGTAAAGGGGAATGGCTATTGGTTATGGAAACCATATTTTATTGATCGGGTATTGGATAAAATTGAGTATGGTGACTGGCTGGTTTATGCAGATTCTGGCGGCTTTTATTATCAAAACAACCTTAAAGGGTATATACAGAAATTAGAACAACAGGGAATTTATGCGGTCTGTCAAGATCAGCCTTATATTGAGGCGCATTATACAAAGCGGGATACATTTGTAATCATGGGAATGGACGCAGAAGAGTATAGTAGCAGCACGCAGCGGGCAGCAGGTCTTTTAATCTTACAGAAAAATGAAAAGAATATCCAGATGATAAAAGAATGGCTTATGTATGCCAGAGATGAGAGGGTGATAACGGATATGCCAAATACTTGTGGGCGGAATAATTATGAAGGTTTTATCAGCCATAGGCAGGACCAGAGTATATTTTCTTTGTTAAGTAAAAAGTATGAAGTGTATGCGGAACAACATTTATGGGTTAATTTTATGAATCGGAAAGATTATGAAACGCTTTTTTGTTATCATCATACAACGTGCGGGAGTATACCTGGGATTTTTTTATATAAAAAATTATATAGTTCAAGCTTTTTCAAGAAATGTTATCATACGATGAAGGATTATACGCCTCTTTTTAACTGTTTGAAAAAATGAAGGGGATGGTGAAATAAGATGGGCGCAAAGAATATAACGCCAATGGATAAGGACGCAAAGATCTATGTATCTGGCCACTGCGGTATGGTAGGCTCTGCTATTGTAAGAAGACTTGGAAAGAGGGGATATCATAACCTGGTTTTGCGTACGCATAAAGAGTTAGACCTTACAAGGCAAGATGCAGTGGAGACGTTTTTTGAAACAGAAAAACCAGAGTACGTTTTTCATGCGGCTGGGAAAGTTGGTGGCATCCTTGCCAACGCGGATGCCATTGCCGACTTTTTATACGAAAATATGATGATGGCTATGAATGTTATGCACAGCGCTTGGGAAAATGATGTAAAAAAGCTGGAGTTCTTAGGGTCTTCCTGTATTTATCCGCGTATGGCTCCGCAGCCGATACTTGAGGACAGTCTGCTGACTTCAGAGCTTGAAAAGACCAATGAAGGATATGCATTGGCAAAAATCAGCGGGCTTAAATATGGCGAGTTTTTGAATCGGCAGTATGGTACGGATTTCATATCTGTCATGCCTACAAATCTTTATGGGCCTAATGATAATTACCATCAAAAGTACAGCCACGTTTTGCCGGCGTTGATCAGAAAGTTCCATGAAGCTAAGGAGTGCGGGAGCAAGTCTGTCACCTGCTGGGGGGATGGGTCGCCGCTGCGGGAATTTTTGTATGTAGACGATCTGGCGGATCTTTGTGTGTTCCTGATGAACAATTACAGCGGGGATGAGACTGTGAATGCAGGTACAGGGAAAGAATTAACCATTCGAGAACTGGCTGATCTGGTGGCTAAAGTAATCGGTTATAAAGGGGAAGTTTTATGGGATGCCAATAAGCCGAACGGAACCCCCCGGAAACTGCTGGATGTAAGCAAGGCTGCGAAGCTTGGCTGGACTTATAAGACGGAACTGGAAGATGGGATACGCCTAACTTATCAGGATTTCTTAAATAAAAAGGCGAGGGAAAGACTGTGAATATTATTCTGTTGTCGGGTGGAAGTGGAAAAAGGCTTTGGCCTCTTTCGAATGATATTAGATCTAAACAGTTTATTAAGCTATTTAAGAGGGGCGAAAGTACACTAGGTGAGTATGAGTCTATGCTTCAGAGGATATTTCGCCAGATAAAAGCAGCTGAACCTGACGCGTCTGTTACGATTGCGGCTTCGAAATCACAGGTATCAGCAATACATAATCAACTTGGTGAACATGTAGATATTTCAGTTGAGCCTTGTAGGCGTGATACGTTTGCAGCGATTGCCCTTGCAACTGCCTATTTGCATAATGTGAAAGGTGTGCAGGCGGAGGAAGCCGTAGTTGTTTGTCCGGTCGATTTTTATGTGGAAGAGGGCTATTTCGATTGTGTCAAAGCTATGTATAAGGAAGCGGCGCAGGGAGAAAAGAAATTAGTCCTTATGGGCATCGAGCCAACCTATCCTTCTGAGAAGTATGGATATATCAAGCCTGCTCGAACGGACGATGGTGGATATTGTTACGCTTTTACAGAAAAACCGACGAAAGAGGAAGCTAACAAGTATATATCAGCGGGAGCTTTCTGGAATAGCGGTATATTTGCGTATAAACTGGGGTATGTCCTTGAAAAAAGCCGTAAGCTATTGGGAACAAGCGATCATGCGTTATTACTGTCAAATTATAGCTTTCTTAAAAAAATTTCTTTTGACTATGCCATAGTGGAACAGGAAACAAGTATTGCGATGATTCGGTATTCTGGAGCATGGAAAGACCTTGGGACATGGAATACACTTACAGAAGCGATGGAAGAGGAAATTGTTGGTGAGGCCATCTTATCGGATAGCTGTGAGAATGTGCATGTGGTCAATGAGCTGGGGATACCTGTGTTGGCGGTAGGGTGCAAAAATCTTGTGATTTCCGCTTCCGCCGAAGGCATCCTTGTATCAGACAAGGAACAAAGCTCTTATATCAAGCTTTATGTGGATTCTATTACGCAGCCAGTGAAATTCGCTGAGAAAAGCTGGGGCAGTTATAGGGTGCTGGATGTACAGGAAGAGAGTATGGTGATACTTGTCACATTAAATCCTGGCAGTAAAATGAATTATCACGCTCATTATAGCCGTGATGAGGTGTGGACGGCAGTAAAAGGCAATGGCACAGCTATCGTCGATGGTTTGGCGCAAATGGTTCGTATTGGCACAGTGATAGCAATGCAAGCTGGATGTAAGCATACAGTGATAGCTGGAGAACAGGGGCTTCAGCTTATAGAAGTTCAGATGGGAAAATCGATATCTGTATCGGATAAGAAGAAGTATGAAATGCCAAAAATATATGCCAATAACCAAAAAGGATTCAATTAATACCAGTTTTAGCATTTGTGATATATATGATATTTGTAATTATAAACGATATTTAGGACCCTGCAATCTCTGATAAAGTATGGAGTTAGTTGCCTTTCTTGAAGTTTTTGACCAGCTCGGCGATTGCCTGTGGCTGGTCGCTCAAAGAGGGCTGGCAGAGTTTTTATGCAACATCTTTCAAATAATATCTACATTCCATCGGTACTATACAGTTTAAACGTTTCTGATACCGATGATTATTATAATAATCTATGTAATCTGATATGGCCTCTTTTAGTTCCTCATATGTTTGAAATTTCTTCAGGTAATACATTTCTGATTTCAGCAAGAATGGCGCTTAGGTATGCATTCCCACTGGCTCCATATTTCAGTTTCACTACATCTGTCAGCTGCTTTTCTCAAAAACGCTCCGCATGGAATTCCCGGTTTAAGATGTTTTCAGCAGTAACCTCTGGCGTTGATTTTACATAGTTTCTTCTCATGCGCATCTTTGATAAGCGCGCATAATTTCTGGTTGAATTTCTCATTTTCACTGTATTAAAAAAGTTGCATTTGTAATTTGCTGTGCTATTATAAAAATATAGAGTGTACAGATTAATTTAGAAAGTTTTCTTTTATTGCGGATGGATGGGGTGCGGTAAATGGTGGAATAAATTGTTTTAATTATGACTTGGTAATGGCGTGTGCTCGTATGAAAAAGACTGATATACACAAAAAAATATGTTGTGTGGCGCCGGATCTTATCACTGAGCAGCAAAATGAAATAAGGAAGAACAGCATCATCCCGATTACGCTTTCGAAAGGAGCGTTTCACTCACCAGAATTTCAAAACAGCTTGCGGATGCGTGTGGCGGATGGGATGTTGTGTTTCATCATATGGATTATTCGTCGTATTATTTGCTGGGCAATCCTGATGTTTCCAGATATAATGAGAAAGTCGAGGAGCAGAAAAACGTTCTGCGTAGTGCAGATTTGATTTGAAAAAGGCCACGAACATTGCTGGAAAAATGTGCAATGTGGTACCACGTACCTATACAAATAATCGGATAGAACTTGCTGAATGGCTTCGAGATGCATCGGTGGCGATGATGCTTTCGTTTTGGGTCTGAGTTGAAAAGTATGCCGCACGTCTTCTACAGCCCAGACATGGTGACAAAGCTAAGTGCGGATCTAAAGTATAGCATGTATACAGATATCGCCTTTGAACCTCTTCCCTAAAAACGAGTGTTTGTAGTCGAGGGAAAAAATGCACTTGCTTCTATTGTAGCGTGTCTTGAGAAAAAATTTCAAAAAAAATACAAGATCATTCTATACAATATGCAGGATGGAGAGGATGTGAGTTTCGTCTATTTAGATTTCCTTAATAATTGTAGGGAGTATTTCGGTAAAAAGGATGACATAAATGGTTCTGAATTTGAATATCTCCTTGGCAACCGGCTCAATAATACGATTTTGATTTTAAATGACTTTTTGTTAGAATTCATTCCATATTTTGAAAAGCTGTTTTACTTGTTTAATAAGCAGTCCTTCGATTTCTACATATTTGCTGTGTTTCCATCAGAAACTCCAGTTCAAGCCCGCCTATGAGATTCTTTTACGTAGGATCAGAAAAAAGGCTATGGACACTTCAGATTATGAACGGTATCTTAATGCGCTCAGGAAGTTCATTGAACAATACGAAAAGCCGGATGATCCGTGGTTCTGGTATGCGCTTATCCATTGTGAAGCTATTTATTGCCCCAGCAGGAGTGCGCTGGATCGGGTTTACCATGTGTTGCAGATGGAGTTCCCAGATATGGAGAAAGAAAAACGCAAGGGGAACGAGTTGTATGTCCAGTTAATACGTCTGACTGCAGAACTGGAGGATGAGTTGGGCGTTTCAGGTTCGCTTGATAATTTGCTGAACCGTATCGGAGAGTTGGCAGAAGAAAATCCATCAGGAACCGTTTGGAACCAGTGCTTTGTAACGGTAATAAACCTTGCGGCGGATCAGAAAAAATTCGATCTAGTGGATGTATATTTTGATCATTTCCAAAAAGCAGTGAAACCGGATAATTTGTACCCAAAAATGATTGCCTTGGCATTGAAAAGCGATATGGAGATAATGAAACATTTGGCGGGATTTGAGGTCGATTTGAACAATGTTTTGTCGAATGCAAAAAGTGCGTGCCAGATAGCTAGAAACAAATTACAAGATTATCGTGCACAGGCATGGACTGTCGGACTCTGTGGAGAGTGCCAGATCCTGCTGAACAAAGGGGATGGGGAAGAAAAATTACGAAAGGCTATGAGGATGCGAAAGTCCAGCGGAGAAAATACGAAAGTATACAGGAAGTGGTTACATCGAATATCAAAATACCCATTACTGCTGCCACATACAAAAAATCTTTTAGAGAAGGAAATGGTTCGTACAGGAATGTAGGCACATTCAGAACGGGGCGCCATGAATGGTCAGCGGATTGCTCATAAAAGCAGCCCAAAGGACGGGCATGCTTTTAGATTACAAGCCCCATACAAGCCCACAGGCGACCAGCCGCATGCCATTGCCGAGCTGGTCAAAGGCTTCAAGGAGGGCAACCAAATCCAGACTTTACTAGGGGTTACGGGTTTCGGCGAGACATTTACAATGGCGAATGTCATTCAGGAATTGCACAAGCCGACGCCGGTCATTGCCCACAACAAGACGCTTGCGGCGCAGTTATACGGAGAATTCAAGGAGATGTTCCCTGAGAATGCGGTGGAGTATTTTGTATCCTATTACGAAACCTGAAATTTGAATCTACATATAGTGTCTGCCCATGCTGTTTAGTCCATATTTTGTGGAATATATGGTATGGATGGAATGGGTAACACCTTATAGAAGGGGTACAACAGGTGACGCTCATTCGTCCAGATGATGTTCGTAAAAGTGGTGTGTGATACTGATATAAGTGCGGCGCATGAAGGGAAATTTATTGTAAAAATGACAGAAAGGGGTTATAATAAATTCAGAAGGCAAATATGTTCTAATTAGGACATTGCTATTGAAGAGTGTAACGCTGAAATTGCAGAAATGTTTGGGGCAGGATAAAGAAAACGTGTAGGTCTGATCCAAATGTAAAGAGAGGATGGATATAATGACAGTTATGAAAGAAAAAGCGGTTGATATTATCAGCCGTATGTCTGAAGATAAAGTATATCATGTATTGCAGCTTCTTGGGGGTATTGAGGGATTAACTGGTAAAAATCTGGAAATGGATTCTATGGATATATCTGTAAATAAAAGCTCTGGAAGGAAGCTTGGCCCATTAGCTGGAGGACTTGTTTTCATGGCAGATGATTTTGATGAAACGCCGGATTGTTTCAAGGAGTATATGTGATGGGATTTATATTTGGATACAAATGCACTTATTTTTTATTTATATAATCCGGAACGGTTGTCAAAGGCTGCTGTGGATATTGTGCATAATGAGGACAACCAGATATATGTAAGTATTGTTTCACTTTGGGAAATCGCAATAAAATCCAGTATAGGTAAACTGGAAATAAAAAACTCAATGGAAGAAATTGCTGGAATATGCTTGAAATATAAAATTGAACTGTTGGCTATAAATCCGCAGAATCTTGATCAGATAGCTAATTTGCCACAGATTCATGGTGACCCGTTTGACAGACTGATTATTTCGCAGGCAATTACGGAAAATCTGACTATTGTAACCAGTGACTCGATTATCCCCAAATATGATGCAAACACAATTTGGTAGGGAAGGGTATAGGAGATTTAGCGAACCTTTGTTATGCATGGGGCGAAACGGGGTGAATGTCATGGGAAGAACGGTAATTGAGACTGAATCAGAGAGACTGCACCGAGAAAGTATCAGCCAAGAAAAAAGCGCGTTCGCTTCTTTCTTGTCAAGTTGTCATGAGGCCAATATTGTTCATGAAGACCGGTAGGAGGTGTACATTATGAACGACAGAGTAATCCTTAGTGAGAAACCGGAAGATAATCAGGCAGCAGCCGAGTGGGGACGCAAACAGGCAGAATTGATAAAAAAGGTGAAGAAATAACGAAAAGACTGAATGAAAAATATACCCCGATTCTTTTAGCACGCAGGGCGCAAAAAAATGTGGGGAAATAATCCGGTAGTTAGCCACAGGATAGAGAAATCTGTTCTGTGGTATTTTCCGTTATAATATAAATAGCAAAACGAAAATAGAAATGAAGGAAGGGCACAAGCAAGCGTTGCGCTATATGGAGAATTTGCAAAGCTATAATAATAGCAGAAGGAGAACGGAGGTGGTTTTATGAGTACGCTGGAAGCAAATTTGGAATTATTATTTACGATTCCGGAAGAACACCAGAAAGAGATACAACAGTTTCTATTGATGAATTTTTGTAATGAAAATTCTTATAAACCACTTAGCAGAAACGAGATTTTATCGGAACTTGCACAGTCGCGGGCATGTTATGAACGTGGCGAAGGGGAAGATTTCGATAAAGCAGTTGATGAAATAGGCGCCAAATATGGCTTATAAGGTGATTATAATGCCGCCTGCAAAGCGCAGGCTTGATATGTATGTTTATTATACATACGGAAACCTTAAAGAACAGACAGGCGGCAAAGTCAATTCTTGCAGATGCGAAAGAAACAAAAAGCGACTGTCGGTTATTGCTGATTCGATTAAAATATGTGATGATCCGCTTCTGGCACAATATGGATACCGAAAAATCCGCTTTGTGAAGCATAAGTTTGTAATGATATACCGGATTGAAAGCACTCAGGTAATTGTAGATGGTATATTTCACGAATTACAGGATTACGAAGGGATTTTTGCAAGAGGGCTTCATTTGGGCGAAAGCGGCGAAGCGGAATAAGCCTATGGAGCATGAAGGAAACAAATGGGAGGGAAAACTTCTCAGTTCAAAAAGAGGAGTAAGAAGCGTAGAAAAGACGAAGATATAATGAAGGAATAAGTCAGGGAAAAGCGCAGTTACTTATTTGAAATGGGACAAAAGGAGGGTCTCGATGATGCAACAATTTTGAAAAGGATGCAGGAATGGATTGGTTTGTCCTTAGAACAAGCAGCCGTTTCTTATTTAGAACAGTATGGAAAGCAGCCTGTGTAGATTTATGAAGCTTGGTGATGACACCATATAAAAATAAGATAATTATATAATGGAAACGATTGTAAGGGTATTCTATCTCTATTTTGGATGGAATGTCCTTATTTTACGTCCAAAATGGAGAAGGAGAACAAAAAGATTGGAGAAATATCATGCTTTTTGATAGCAGCTCAAAATGAA
>CANDMI010000029.1 GCA_947385775.1 uncultured Eubacterium sp.
GCGGGGATTACGGCGGGAGCGTCCGCGCAGGCTGCGAAAGCCGCATCGACCGCAGAAAAGTTAAATACAAAAGTAACAAAGATCGTGGATAAGAATGTAAAGGCGGACGACAGCGCGAAAAAGAAACTGAAAAAGCTGTTTTCCTATGTGGAAAAAAAGTATGATTATAGCCGTAAGATCGGGTTTGAGCCATACAGCGGATGGGAAAAGGACTATGCGCTTGAGATGCTTGAGGATGGAAAAGGAAGCTGTTACCATTATGCGGCCGCGTATGCGTTTCTTGCCAAAAAAGCGACTGGCGTTAGCGTGCGTATCGGGACAGGCCAGACGAACGGCTTTAGCGGCAGCCTGCAAAAGCATGCCTGGACAGAGGTGAAGCTCAATGGAAAGTGGTATGTCTGCGATACGAATTTGGATAAATATGGAGCGGATTCCTCGAAAAAATATTTTTTCAAAAAACGAAACCGCTTAAAAAGCACATACAATCAGTTTAAAGACGCAAAGTATTACGACGCTGTATGAAGCGGATGGAACTTTAAAATATAAGCATGGTTAGGAGAAAGCGCATATGGTTTTTAGTTCCCTTGTATTTATCAGCGTATTCCTGCCGGCTGTATTGCTGTTTTATTGGCTGCTGCCAACGAACGCGGGAAAAAATATCCTGCTTCTTGCAGCCAGCCTTTTCTTTTACGCATACGGCGAGCCGGTTTATGTGTTTTTGATGATCCTTTCATCGTTTTTTAATTATTTATGCGCTTTATGGATAGAAAACCGCAGAAATAACGGCAAAACGATCTTAGCGTTTGCAATTTTGGCAAATCTTTTTCTGTTGTGCGTGTTCAAATATGCGGGGTTTTTGACGGAGCTTGTAAATGGCGTAACGGACATCGGGCTTCCGGTTCCAAAGATCGCGCTTCCGATCGGCATTTCTTTTTTTACGTTCCAGGCCATGTCCTATGTGATAGACGTATACCGAAGGGAAACGCTTCCCCAGAGGAATTTTATGTATATCCTGCTGTATATTTCTCTGTTCCCGCAGCTTATCGCAGGGCCGATCGTCAAATATCATGATGTGGAAAAGGAATTAGTAAGCCGCAGATTGGATATGAAAGAAACCGCGCTTGGCATCCGCAGGTTTATTGTCGGACTGGGGAAAAAAGTGTTGATCGCAAATTATATGGGGGAGGTCGCCGATACATTGTTTCACGCTCCCTTGTCACAGATACAAAGCGCGGGGGCCTGGATGGGCGCGGCCGCCTTTATGCTCCAGATTTATTTTGATTTCGGTGGGTACAGCGATATGGCGATCGGGCTGGGGCGAATGTTTGGGTTTCATTTTAAGGAAAATTTTCGCTATCCATACGCAGCGGCTTCCATACAGGATTTTTGGCGCAGGTGGCATATATCCCTGTCGGGATGGTTTTTAGAATATTTATACATACCTCTTGGCGGCAGCAGAAAAGGGCGTGTTCGGACATGCCTGAATAAATTTATCGTGTTTGCCTGCACAGGCATCTGGCATGGCGCGAACCTGACCTTTTTATTTTGGGGGCTGTTTCATGGCTGTCTGTTAATGATGGAGGAATTTATCCCGTTTTTCCAAAAAGAAAAGCGCGGGTGGAAAAATGCGCTCGGGCATATTTATGTAACGCTTGCGGTTATGATCGGATTTGTGTTTTTTCGTGCGGATACCATAGGCCAGGGCGTTGCCTGGATCGGAAAAATGTTTACGGGCTTTCAGACGAATCTCGCTGCCGCAAGGCTGGCGCGTTCGCAGCTTACGCCAGTCCACATAAGCGCGTTTGCGGCAGGCGTATTCGCGTCCCTGCCAGTGATGGAACGGATTGGGAAAGACGAAAGAGCGAGGAAGGCTTTTGATCTGGCTTCTTTTGCGGCATCCCTTGCGCTGTTTTTTGTATGCATGTTAAACCTTGCGGGAGGGACTTACAACCCGTTTATTTATTTTCGATTTTAAAAGCGTATATTCAATTTAGAATTGTTGACATTCACATAATTTACAAAATTCAAATAAGAAAGGATTTTTATGGCAAATAAATCTATAAAACGACAATTTGTCTTTCCGATAAAAGCCATGGCCGCGACGACTGCGTTTGTAACTGTCGCGTTTGTGGGCGGCGTAAGATGCGACGCGGCGCAGGCGAAGCTGTTTTTTTCGGATACGCAAAGCCAAGCTTTCGAATCCCGGACTTTTGGCTGGCAGGAAATAGACGGGCAGACTTATTATTTTCAGCCGGGAACAGGCCAAAAGATTTTTGGACGGCAGGAAATCGATGGAAAAACCTATTATTTTTCGCCGGATACCGGGGCGATGGCTCTGGGGTGGCAGGAAATAAACGGGCAGACCTATCATTTTGATCTGGAAACCGGGGAAATGGCGTTTGACTGGCAAAAGATTGATGGGGGAACCTATTATTTTGAGCCAAATACCGGACGGCTTTTGACCGGCTGGCAGGAGATAGAAGGGAAGATCTATTATTTTTCGCCAAGAACCTGGGAATTGGCGACCGGCTGGCAGGAAATCGATGGCAAAACTTACTATTTTGATCTGAAGACCGGGACGATGGCGCTTGGACAGAAAAAAATTGACGGGAATACGTATTATTTTGAACGAGAAAGCGGCGCATTGGAACTGGGCTGGCAAAAAATTGGTGGAAAAACCTATTATTTTGAGCTGCAAACAGGGAAAATGTCATTTGGATTTAAGAAAATTAAAAACAGTAAATATTATTTTTCGCCAAAGACCGGAGTCATGCTAACCGGCTGGCAGGATACGCCAAAGGGACGGCGTTATTTTTCCAAAGAAAATGGCGAAATGGCAACTGGCTGGCAGGCGCTAAACGGCAAAAAATATTATTTTTCCAAAGACAGCGGCAAGCTTGCGACCGGGGCAAAAAAAATTAACGGCAGATATTATATCTTTAACAGTAAAGGTCAGCTGGCGAGGTCTGGCGGAGTCAGCCTGACGGCGGTCGGTGGGGGCTATTATTGCGCGGATAAAAATGGGATCGCGCTTTCTGGCTGGCGGGTCATTGGAAACAGGCTTTATTACGCTTCCGGCACAGGAAAGGTAAAGACCAATGCGACTTATAACGGGGTTACCTTTGGCAGCAAGGGGGCGGCTGTTGATAACTTAAATACAAAATTAAAGATCAAAACGATGCAGATTTTATCATCGATCACGAACCGCAATATGACGCAAAGCCAAAAGCTTTCCGCATGCTGGTCTTATGTTGTGGGCGGCGGCTTTCGTTACGCGGCAAAATATCCGAATCTGGGCGTTTCCGGCTGGCAGAGACAGACCGCCTATGATATGCTGACGACGCATACTGGAAATTGCTACAGCTATGCCTGCGCGTTTGCGGCGCTTGCAAAAGAGATTGGCTATCAGCCGTATGTGATCTGCGGCCGGGTGCATGGATCCAGGGACAGGGCGGCGGACGGGCTTACCCGCCATGCATGGGTTCGGATCAACGGGCTGTATTATGACCCGGAAGCGCACTACGCCGGATGGAGGCGTGGGATTTACCAAAACAGCGGCTACCCGGTTTCGCATACGGTGCAGTCCGTCACCGCATACTAAAATCCGTCAGGAGTTTTGATATTCAGGAGTTTTGATATTCAGGAGTTTTCATAATATTATGAAAAATGTCATGAAAAATAAATTCACGATTTATATAGCGCTGTTTCTGGTCATATGCCTGATCCCGTCAGCCGGGTTGATTTTTACGGGCGCCCAGCAGGAGTCGGAGGGCAAAGAAGCGGCAAAGGCGCCGAAGCTTTTTACAAAGGACGCGCCAAATCCGCATTTTTTAAGCGATGCCGGAAAATGGTATGAGGATCATTTTGCGTTTCGAAGCCAGGCGGTAACCGGATACGCGCAGCTTTTGGGAAATGTGTTTGGCGAGTCTGCGCAGGGTAACGTGATCATGGGAAAGGACGGTTGGCTGTTTTATAAAGATTCTCTGGCGGATTTCCAGGGAACGCAGCCTATGACAGACCGCCAGCTGTTTGACGTGGCGCACACTCTTGCTATGATGCAGGCGTACGCGAAAGCGCATGGCGCGGAATTTGCGTTTGCCGTCGCGCCCAATAAAAACTCCCTTTATGGGGAATACATGCCGGATTATTATCAGCCCGCAGATACGGGGGAAAGTAATTTCTTGCGTTTAAAGGAATATTTAAAGGACGAGCAGGTAAATTATATCGACCTTTACGAAACCTTTCATAAGGATGGGCATAAGGACGAGCGTATTTTGTATCATAAAAGGGATTCTCATTGGAATAATGAAGGAGCGGCTATCGCCGCTGATCAGATCTTAGAAGGGCTTGGAAAGGAGCATGACTCCTATGCGGACAGGCCGTATGACATCCGAAAGGATTTTCAAGGGGATCTGGAGGGCATGCTGTATCCTGCGGCGATAAAGCCGGAGGAAGAGGTTTATTATCGTCCGGAGCCGCAGTTTGATTATTGTAAAAAAGTGGAAAATAATTTCGCGCCAAAGATCCATACCCGCGCATCGGGAAGCGGCGGCTTTTTGATGTATCGGGATTCTTTTGGAAACGCCCTGCTGCCGTTTTTGGCGGAAGCTTTTGAAAGCGCCTATTTTTCCCGTGCGCTTCCATATCGTTTAAATGAGCTTGACGAACAGGAAGCGGACGCGCTTGTCATAGAACGGGCGGAGCGTTTTTTGCCTGACATGGCGTCTCAGGCTCCCGAGATGGAGGCGGTTGCATTAGATTTAAATCTAAATCTAAATGATTCCGTTTTGAAAGCCGCCATAAAAACCGATGTAAAGACAAAAGTCCGGGGAGAATATATACAGGTCAGTGGAACGCTTCCTTCCGGTTCGTATAAAGAACGCTCCCGCATTTATGTCCGCGTAAACGGTGAGAAAAGCTACGAAGCGTTCCCGGTTTCCGTAGCGGATCATACGGAGGGCTTTTCTATGCTCCTTGGAAAGGAAAAGTTGCAGGAGAAGGAATCTTCGTTTGAAATCTTCGTTTCGGAATCTGACCAGGCGGCTTTTTTTATTAATGAGGCAGGCAAGCCTAATGAGTCAGGCAAGACCAATGAGTCAGGCAAGCCAGAAGATGCGGGCAAAGGGGACGCAAATGGAAAAACGGAGCTTCGCAGAGAGGATTATCCGGATTGTGACGGCAGCGGGCATGGATATCGGGAGATTTATTATTCGGATGGGAGCGTGGAGATTGAGGAATATTGATATGCGAAAATGAGATACGGATAAGGGCATGAAGCAGCATACCCGGACGTTTGGAAATCCCCCAAACGCCCGGGTATCGGAAAGCTAATGATGCGAATGCCCCGAATGATGTCCGCCATGATGCGATGTCGTTTCATTTTCGTTTTCGCTTTCTTTCGTATAAGTTTCCTGTTCTATGCTTTGGCTGTGGTTTTGACCATGTTCATGCTCGTGCTCCGAGATCAGCCCGTGTATCTGCGAAATGCTCATTTTTCTGCCTTCGTCGAGCGTTACGGTGTCGTCGTATTGGATAAGCTGTAAATAGGCGTAATATTTCCCGACGGAAAATCCGTGGTCATGGGCTTGCGGCACAAGCTCGATGTCTGCGGAAACGCTTTGGGTGTTGTGTCCGATGTGATCAGAACAGCCTTCCACGCCCGTTTTTAATGTTTCTTCCCTGCTGCTGTCTGCCGCCACGGTAAGCACAAGCTCCGAAGCGTCTGTAAGATAAGGGCCCATCGCTTTGCTTTCGACGATTAAATGAATCGCGTCCAAATATTTTTTCCATTTTAAAGACAGGTCTTTTAAAATCTCTTCCCCCTGCGCGTTATATGCGGTTATGGAAACGACGCAGTCAAAACGGTTCAGCGCAAGCTCGATGGAAGGATTTACGTCAATGCTCACATAAGAAACCGGCGTTTCAAATAAGGAATATCCGCCGAATCCAACCGCTAAAACAAACGCGATGCATGCCGCGATGCATGTTCTTTGAAACGAACGGCTGTAATGAAACCGCGTCTGCTTTTTTTGTTTTTTGGATAAATACTGCTTTGTTGATTCTATCAACTGGGGTTGTGCTTTAATCTCGTCAAATGCATTCTGTATTTTATTCGCCAATTTCTTCACCTCCCAGTTTCTCTTTTAACGCCTTACGCCCTCTGGATAGCAGGGAGTAAACCGTGTTTTCCTTTTTGCCAAGGATGGTTCCAATCTCGGCGGCGGAGTATCCCTCGTAATAATGCAGATAAATCGCGTCCTTGTATTTGTCTGGAAGGGACAATACTGCTTCGAGCACGTCTCTATAGTCCGGGGATGTTTCCGCCTCCATTTCTTTTATCACGTCTAACGGGACGGTGTTGCGCCGGAAAAAACTTTTTAGCAGGTCTTTACAGGAATTGATCGTCACGCGCAACATCCATGCCTTTTCATGCTCCTCGTCATAGAACGGCTGGTCGTGCAGCATGTATTTCAAAAAAACAGTTTGAAACACATCTTCTGTGTCCGCGTGGTTTTTCAAATGGCACAGACACACCCGGCGCACCATATCCGCGTATTTTTCCACCGCATGGTTTACATCTATCTCACTGCGCATCTGCACCTCCTGTTCCTTTTGTGTATACGGATTCCATTTTGATTTTACCACAAAAAAAGCCCGGTTTAAATATAAACTGAGCTTTTTTTCCGCTTAAAGCAATCCATCCGTCCCGAATCCGATCATATTTATAGCAATCCCATAGATCTTAACGTGGACGACCCGATAATGCCGTCCGCGGTCAGGCCGTTCGCCTTCTGGTATTTTTTCAGCGCTTTTACTGTTTTTGTGCCCATCACGCCATCCGCTGTGCCGCAGTTATAGCCGCAGCTTTTTAATACCTTTTGCACCTTTTTTACTGTGGTTTTGCTGACGGTGCTTGCATAAGGGCAAACCCCGCCGGTATGCGTATGCGCGGAATGTCCGCCGCAGTAGTAGTAATGCGTCGTATCGCCTGCATAAGGGCAAACGCCGCCGGTATGTGTATGCGCCGCGTGTCCTCCACAGTAATAATAGCTGGTTCCGCTATGGCACCCGCCGCTGTGCCCGTGGGCATAAGCGGTTGAAGCAGGCGTAAATAAAACCGCGCTCGTCATGGCTAAGGCTAATATTCCACATTTTGTACGTTTCATCATTTTTTATTCGCTCCTCCTTTTTTGTATTTCACTTATAATACGCATGGAAAAGGAAAATCCTTGCATGATTTTTCTTTTTTTTTGAACTAAAATTTGCATGTTTTACGTTATGCTTTGGGACGCGTTTTTTAGCTTACGCGTTTCCAAAAGCAGCATCGACCCCGTAACGAGAAACGCCACAAAATCAGCGATCGGCGCGGCGAACATCGCGCCCTCCAGTCCGAAAAACTTTGGCAGGATGATCAAAAGCGGCATTAAAAATAAAATCTGCCTGGTTAAGGACATGAGCGCGCCCGCGCCGGCCTTGCCGATGGAGGTATACATATTCGCCACGATCGGCTGGAACTGGTTTACGAATGTAAAAAACAGATAGATCCGAAAATACCTTTCCGCAAACTGGAAATATTCTTCGCTTTCCTGTCCAAATAACCCGATGATCTGTCTCGGAAAGATCTGGAAGCACAAAAACGCGACAATAGAGATCGCCGTTGCGCACGCGATGGATTTCCACACAGCTTCGATCACCCTGGAATACTGCTTTGCCCCATAGTTAAAGCTGACGATTGGCTGCATCCCCTGGGAAATGCCGATCACGATGGAAAAAAACATCATGCCGACCTTGGAGATGATTCCGGCGCATGCTAACGGGATATCGCTGCCGTATGCGGAGCGGGCGCCATAATAGGTCAGTACGTTGTTTAATACGATCTGCACAACCATCATCGCAAACTGGTTGATGCACGGGGACATGCCAAGCCTTGCGATATTGCCAAAGCACGCCGCCTTTGGCAGAAAGCATTCCCGTGTCAGCGGGACGGTCTTAAAGCGCTTTAGGTAAAAGGCGACCAACGCCGCGGATAAGACCTGCCCGGTTACGGTCGCCCATGCCGCGCCCTGTATCCCAAGGTCAAATTTTATCATAAACAATGCGTCTAACGCGGTGTTTACAAGCGCGCCGGTTAACGTGCACATCATGGAAAAGCGGGGGCTTCCGTCGGCGCGCACGAGACTGGAGCCTCCGGTTGTAAAGATTAAAAACGGGAAGCCAAAGGAGGTGATCCCGGTGTAAGTAAGGGAATAGGCAAGGGTCTGGTCGGTGGCGCCAAAGGCGAGCATCATCGGTTTTAAAAACAGCTTTGTAAAAATACATAAAATAAGCCCCAAGGCAAGCATCATGACAGCCGCGTTGCCCGCGTACCTGGCGGCTTTTTTCTGGTTGCCCCGTCCAAGGTTTAAGTTAAAGTTCGCCGCGCCGCCAATCCCGCACATTAAAGCGAGCGCGGTGCAGCTCATAGTCAGCGGGAACGCTACGTTTGTGGCGGCGTTTCCAAGCATGCCTACATAGTGTCCGATAAAAAACTGGTCTACGATATTGTACAATGCGCTTACAAGCATCGCGATAATGCTTGGGATCGCAAACTCCGAAAGTAAAACGCTGACAGGCTTTTGCCCGAGGGGATTGGCGGCGGTTGCGGGTTTCTTTTGTGCGTTCATAGTTGAAATCTCTCCTTATTCTTTCTTTTCAAAGCTTTGTGCGACGCAAAGCAGCGCGCCCGCGAACACAAAAAAATCCGCGGCGTTAAATACAGTTTTTTGAAACCATTTTGGGCCGAAGCCAAAGCTGATATAGTCTGTCACATATCCGTTTGCCAGGCGCTCGTACAGGTTGCTAAGCCCGCCGCCAGCAAAAAAGGACAAGCCAAGCTTTGTGGTTTGCAGGCGCTTTTTTGGCAGCGCGTACAAAAGTGAGGCGAATACGGCGCTAAGCGACAGGGAATGCAGCAGTAAGAGGAACCTGGGCTTGTCCTTTAAAAAATTGCCCGCCGCGCCTTTATTGCAGTATTTTTTGAAAATGATCTTACCGCCTGCTTTCTGCCACTGTCCTTTTCGCGTAAGATCTGCGTCCATGCGACGCTTTATGTATTGATCCGATGTAAAGATGGTTCCGATCAGAAGGATGTAATGCATAGCGCTCCTTTTTTCATATGTTGTGATTTTAAAAATATAGCTACAATATGCTGTAAATTAAATTATGTTGCGATTTTGACAATATTATACATCAATTTCCAAAAAAGGTACAGCGCTGGCAAAGGGATTTGCATATTTTTGCGATATCCTTTATAATGAGGGCGTATGAAAACATAAAAAGGAATCATCAGGAGAAAGATAAAATGACGTTTTTTACTGTATTTTTTCAGATGCTTGCCCTGCTTTTGATCATTGGCGCAGGGTATTTTGCCGCAAAAAAGGGGATGTATGACGCGCATACGAATAACCGGATGTCGGATATGATCGTAAACATCTTTAATCCGCTGCTCGTATTGGCAAGCGCGGCAAATTCCGTAGGGCAGATCTCGTTGGAAGCCATGAAGCTGGCGGGGCTTGTGGCGGTTGGGATGTTTGCGGCGTTTATTTTAGCGGGAATGGCTCTGTCGCCGTTTTTGGAAAAGGATATGCAGCAGCGCAAGATTTTCCAGCTGATGTTTGTGTTTTCTAATGTTGGGTTTATCGGGATTCCGGTCATTTCCAGTATTTTTGGAACGCAGTATGTCGTTTACGTATCGGAATTTATGCTTGTCTATACGCTAGTATTTTATACGTATGGGATCGCGTTGATGGAAGGGCGGTTTTCGGTGGCTTCCCTGCGGGCGGCGATTAATCCAGGGACGGTATGCGGGCTGCTTGCGCTGGCGGTCATTATTTTTGAGGTGCGGCTGCCGGATTTTTTAAATACGGCGGTGTCATATTTAGGCAATGTGACCTCTCCAATGGCATTGATGGCGGTGGGGTTTGCGCTTGCTGACTCGGATCTGAAAAAAATTTTTGGACAGCCAAGGCTTTATGTGTTTTCCGTTTTAAAGCTGCTTGCGCTGCCGGTCGCCCTGCTTCCGTTGTTAAGGCTTGTGCTTGGAGATACGGAGCTTTTAGGCGTTTGCATGGTGATGTTTGGGATGCCGGTTGGAAATATGCCGTTGATCTTGGGGAACCAGCGGGGAATGGACGTTTCGGCATGCAGCGCGGCGATCATTTTGTCAACGGCGCTTTGCGTTGTGACGGTGCCTGTTTTGGTCATGGTTTCCGGTTAAGGAAAAGTTTTTTATGCGCAGGCCCGCATATGGAAATTTGCTGCTGATGCAGCATGCGGGCAGCGCGGCGAGTAGGGTAAGTTTTCCCCTACTCGATTTATAAAAGGGAGGGATTGTAATTGGATGAAGGGATCGTGTTTTGCAAAGGAGGCGGCTGTACAGCCAAGCTTGGGGCGGGGGCGCTCGCCCGCGTGCTTTCAAGACTTCCAAAAGGACGGTACGATCAAAATCTGCTGGTTGGGTATGACAGCAGGGATGACGCGGCGGTTTACCGGGTTTCTGACGATATGGCGATCGTGCAGACATTGGATTTTTTTCCGCCAATGGTGGATGATCCTTACGTGTTTGGCAAGATTGCGGCGGCAAACGCTTTAAGCGACGTTTACGCCATGGGAGGGGACGTGCGCAGCGCTTTAAATATCGTTTGCTTCCCAGAGGATATGGACTTAAATATATTAGGGGAGATTTTGCGCGGCGGCTTGGAAAAGGTGCAGGAGGCGGGAGGCAGCCTTGCGGGGGGCCATTCCATCGCGGATGAGGGCGTAAAATATGGGCTTTCTGTCATGGGGACCCTGCATCCGGGGCGGATTTACGCAAATGACAAAGGCCAGCCGGGGGATGTTTTGATTTTAACAAAAAAGCTTGGAGTCGGCATTATCTGTACGGCGAACCGCATTCATGAAGCGTCGAAATCCGCCATGCGGGAGGCGGAAGAGTCTATGTGCGCGCTAAACAGGCGCGCGTCGGAGATTTCAAGAAGCTTTGAGATCCATGCCTGCACCGACGTGACGGGGTTTGGCTTTTTGGGGCATTTGCATGAAATGATGGGAGGGCGGCTCTCCTGCGAAGTTTATACGGAAAAGCTGCCGATCCTGCCGCAGGCTCTTGACTATGCGCGGGAGTTTTTCCTGACGGCTGCGGCGCAAAAAAACCGGAATTACTTAAAAGATTACGTCCGGTTTCATGGAATTTCCTTTGCGATGGAGGAAGCGTTATTCGATCCGCAGACCTCTGGCGGGCTGCTGTTTGCCGCGCCGAAAGATCAGGCGGAAAAACTGCTTTTACAGCTGCAAAAGGAAGGGTTGCCAGCGGCGGCGGTAGGAAGAATACGGGAGAGGGAGCCTGTGGAAATTTTGGTTTTTTGATTTAGAGAGAGGGGTTTATGAGGAAAAAAGAGCGTAAGCTCATCGTAACGTTTCATACAACGGCAGACGCGATGGAGATGGAGTCTGTCTGTAAAAGGAAAAATGTGCCCGGGCGGCTGATACCCGTTCCGCAGGAGATCTCTGCCGGATGCGGGCTTGCGTGGTGCGCGGGGCCGGAATGCTTAGAGCCGGTCTTATCGGCGCTGGAGCGGGCCGGAATTGCAAAGGAAGCGGTGTGCGAATGTATGATATAGGAGGAATGGATGATTTATTTTGACAATGCCGCGACAACGATGCAAAAGCCGCCGCAGGTGGCAAAGGCTGTGGCGGACGCGATCGGCTCTTTTGGAAATCCGGGAAGGGGCGCGCATGATTCTTCGCTTTGCGCCGACCGGGTCGTTTACGCCGCAAGAAAGGCTCTGGCGGAGCTGTTTCATGTGGATGCCCCGGCGCGGATCGCGTTTACGGCAAACGCGACGGAAAGCTTAAACATTGCGATCAAAGGGATTTTGGAGCCCGGCGACCATGTCGTGACGACGCAGATGGAGCATAACTCTGTGCTTCGCCCGTTATATGAAATGGAAGAAAAAGGGGTTTTGTGTACGATACTGCCCTGCGATCGGAAAGGGCGGGTGGAGGAGTCCGCTTTTTCAAACGCCATGGTAGACAATACCAAAGCGGTCATTTGCACCCATGCTTCCAATGTGACCGGAAATGCCCAGGATCTTGCGAAAATCGGGGCGGCTGCCCATAAAAACAAAGCGCTGTTTTGCGTGGACGCGTCCCAGACGGCGGGGATTTTGCCGATCGATGTACAAAAGATGGAGATTGACATCCTTTGCTTTACAGGGCACAAAAGCCTGTATGGGCCCCAGGGGGTCGGCGGGATCTATGTGCGGGAAGGCGTTTGCGTGCGCCCGTTAAAATCTGGAGGCAGCGGTGTGCAGACTTATTTGAAAACGCATCCGGCAAAGATGCCGACAGCGCTGGAAGCGGGCACGTTAAACGGGCATGGCATCGCCGGGCTTTTGGCGGCGGTTTCCTATTTACAGGAAATCGGGATAGACGCGATCCGAAAAAAGGAGCTGCGTCTGGCAAGGCGTTTTTATGAGGGCATAAAAAAAATCCCTGGCGTTTGCGTTTATGGGGATTTTGGCGCTGCGCCGCGTTGTCCGATCGTAGCCTGGAATCTGGAGGATTACGATTCTTCGGCTGTAAGCGACGCGCTTTACAAAGATTACGGCATCGCCACCCGTCCAGGCGCCCATTGCGCGCCGCTTATGCACGAGGCGCTTGGGACTGTGGGGCAGGGCGCGGTGCGGTGCAGCTTTTCTCATTTTAATACGGAAGAAGAAATCGACGCTGCGATCATGGCGGTAACGAAGCTTGCGGAAAAATAAAAAGCCGCAGCAGAGCCTGCGGGAAAAAGGATAAAGGAAAAGGGGGAAAATCAGATGGAGAAAAAAATAGTGGACGCAAGAGGGCTTGCCTGCCCGCTGCCAGTCGTTCGAACAAAGGAAGCGGTAAATAGCTTCAAAGGCCAGGGGGGCGTTACGGTCTTGGTGGACAATGAGATCGCGGTACAGAATTTGCAGAAGTTCGCCGCTCAAAGGGGGCTGTCGTTTTCCGGGGAAAAGAAGGCGGAAAAAGAATACGAGGTAACGATACAAGTCTTTCTGCATACTTTGGCCGCTGAAGAAGCGTCTGGCGCGCAGGCTGCTTTCATGCCTTCGAATGGAGATGGAAAAGCCTTTAAAAGCGGCGATAAGGCAGAATTTGACAATAAAGAATCGGACGGGGCGGTATGCAGCCCCGATGCCAGGAAAAAAGGCATGGTCGTCGCGCTTTCTTCAAATGCGATGGGCACAGGGGAGGAAAAGCTTGGAAAATCTTTGATGAAAGCGTTTATCTTTGCGCTGACAAAGCAGGACGCGCTTCCAGAGACGATCCTTTGCTATAATTCCGGAGCGTATTTAACCTGTGAAGGGTTCGATTCTTTAGAAGATTTTAAGGCTCTGGAAGCGGAGGGGGTTAACGTGTTAACCTGCGGGACGTGCCTGGATTTTTACGGGATAAAAGAGAAACTGTCAGTCGGGACGGTTACAAATATGTATGAGATCGTAGAGCGGATGGAGCAGGCGGGGACGGTTTTGCGGCCGTAACATTTTATAGTTAAAATACAGATGAAAGCGCGGATTTTATGCGCGGTTTTTGGATCAAAGGAAAATTTTGGCGGTTTTGTAATGTTAAAAGTGTTTCAAATTTGGTAGACATCTGAGGAAGAATCGATTATAATCTATCTATATCATGATGGGCGTTAAGCATCATAGGTTTTATGTTTGATTGGGAGACAGGAGGAGAAAAATGAAAAATTTTAAAATTGGCACGAAGCTGCTGCTTACGTTTATGCTTATCATTTTATTGTTTTGCGTAACCGTAGCGACGGCGATTACGGGGTTACGCAAAAATGAGGAAAAATACTCCGAGTTTTACAATGTAGGCTATCAGATTACAAATAAAGTCATGAGCATGCGGCGTGGGTTGCAGGTGATCGCAAAGGATTTGGCGTTTGTGACGATTGAAAACGATGCGGCGGTCAAGGAAGACCATTTAGCGGACATCCAAAAGGAGCTGGATCTTTTAAACGTCAATGCGACGTGGCTGTCTAAAAACTTTACAGGGGATGCAAAGCTGATCACTGCGTTTGCAGAAAGTGTCACAAAGGCAATGGAAATCCAGGAGTCGGTTATCAGCGCGGCGGAAACGAGCATGGCGCAGGCGCAAGAGATGGTGCTGGGGGAATACCAGCCGCTGCTTCAAGAAGCCGTGGATGTTTTGATCCAGATCAGCCAGTCGGCGGAAAAGGATGCGGAGGCGGACTATAACAATACGATCACATTGCAAAAGCAGCTTGTTTTTTTGCAGGTGGGCTTAGCCGCCGGGGTATTGGTTTTTACGCTTTTGATTTCCTTGTATTTAACGAGACTCATTACAAAGCCGTTAAAGGAGCTGGAACGCTCTGCGAGCAAGATCGTGGAGGGGGATTTCGACGTCCAGATTACATACCAGTCTAAGGATGAGTTAGGAATGCTGGCGAAGGCGTTTCGGAATATGACGGTCATTTTAGAGGCGGTAATATCAGACGCTTCCAGGCTTTTAAGCGAAATGGCGGACGGCAATTTTGACGTGCGCACAGAAGCGGAGGAACGCTATGTAGGGAGCTTCCAGAGCCTGCTTTTGTCCATACGTAAGCTGAATCGGGGGCTTAGCGCGACGCTTTCGCAGATTAATGAGAGCGCGGATCTGGTCGCGGAGGAATCCAGACAGGTTTCCAATGGCGCGCAGGCGCTTTCCCAGGGCTCGACGCAGCAGGCGTCCGCGGTAGAGGAGCTTGCGGCTACGATCACCGACATTTCCAGCCAGGTGAAGGATTCTGCGGATAATGCGGTAGAGGCAAGGAGCAAGTCCGGGCAGGCAGGCGATGAAGTGGAGGAATGCAACCAGCAGATGCAGGAAATGATGGAAGCGATGGAGGAGATTTCACGCACCTCTAATGAGATCGGAAAGATCATCAAAACGATTGAAGACATCGCGTTCCAGACAAATATCCTTGCGCTCAACGCCGCGGTAGAAGCGTCCAGGGCAGGCGCGGCCGGAAAGGGCTTTGCGGTGGTCGCGGATGAGGTTCGAAACCTTGCAAGCAAGAGCTCGGACGCTTCCAAGGATACGGCGGAATTGATCGAAAGTTCGATCAAAGCGGTAATGCGCGGCACTCAGATCGCGGATTCCACAGCGGAATCGTTGACCAAAGTTGTGCAAGAGGTTCGAAACGTAGCTTCCAAGGTTGGCGTGATCGCGGATGCGGCTGAAAAGCAGGCTGGCGCGATCGAGCAGGTTACTCTTGGAGTTGACCAGATTTCTGAGGTGGTGCAGACAAATTCCTCCACCGCCGTGCAAAGCGCATCCGCAAGCCAGGAGCTTTCCAGTCAGGCGGACATATTGAAAAACCTGGTGGCGAAGTTCGTGCTGCGGGATGATATCGGATATGGGAATGGGTTTGAGCAGCCGTCGATTGATCTGTAGACGGAAAGAATGACGCCTTGTTAAAATTTGACTATTTTGGCAAAATAGCGTATAGTGTATACAATGTTACAATTCAAAGCCCGCATCAAAACGGACGCGCGTATTGCAACAATTAAAAATATGCGAAAGGAGAAAATCAACTTGAGTAAAAATTCGAAACACAAAAGGCCTGCTCCAAAAAATAATTCCACGCAGACAAATGGAGGCGCAGCCCCACTCTTAAACCAGGAACAGACAGACCAGGCGCCGGTAAGTGCGGCGGCGGTTTTAGATGTGGCAGAGGATATGGTGATCCAGTATGGAGCTATTGAAGTGTCGACGGCGGAAATATCAAAAAAAGTAAGAGACAGCTATCTGGCAGGCAATGACGAGCAGATAAAGAGCCTTAAGATTTACGTAAAGCCGGAAGACAACAGGGCTTACTATGTAGTGAATGAAGAAACGGAAGGAAATGTGGAGTTGGTTTCACAGTAGAAATAACCGGGCGAGCAGGTATCTGCCAGCCCGGTTATTTTTTGGCGCTCAAGACTCTGCTTCCAGTACGGCGGGCTCAAGCGCGGCTTGCTCATCCGAATCGCTGACGGATGAAATTTTTAATAAACCTTGCATATAGGCAGTAACCAGATTTTTGTCATTTCTCGGTAGGCGGTGCCAATCCAGAAGCAGCTTTTGGTCAGACACAGTCAATTGCTTTGGCATGGTGCCTTCCTCATCAAAAAATTCTGCAAGAGTAATGCCAAAGCCTTCACAAATCCTCATAAGGGTAGATACAGACGGCACATTGTTTCGATGAAATGTATTGCTTAATGTGGAATAACTGATGCCTGCTTCTTTTGCCAGACGATAAAGTGACCAGTTTCGTTCTTCACGAAGTTTGGTGACTCTTTTCAGAACATAATCCTCTTTCATGATTCAGCTCCTATCTCCTCATTTGTACTATAACTATATTGTAATAAATGGTAAATTATACCAAAAGATGTTAAAAAGTGTTATATTAGTACAACTCATAAGGAGAATAAAGCTGCGGTTGTCATGAAAGAGGTTATGGCAGTTTTACTATAGAATCAATCTGGCGATCTCGTCTTTGTATGGCGGATGCTTCTTTTTTGCGTCCGTTGGATCTGCCAGATATGGAGTTTCTAGAATTTTCGGAATATCGATAAAGTCCGGATGATGGACTATTTTTTTCAGCGCGTCAAAGCCGATCATCCCATCGCCGATATTTGCGTGGCGGTCTTTGGATGCGCCGCATACATTTTTGCTGTCATTAATATGGAAAACCGCAATCTGGTCTTTACCAATGGCTTTGTCAAACTGCTCTATGACATCGTCAAAATGATATTTAACGTCGTATCCGGCGTCATGGGTGTGGCAGGTGTCAAAGCAGACTCGTAATTTATCGTTATACGTGACGCCGTCGTAGATCGCGGCTAATTCCTCAAAGGTTTTTCCGATCTCGGTGCCTTTCCCGGCCATGGTCTCTAACGCCACCAGGCATTTCGTATCCTTGGTCAATACCTCGTTTAAGCCCTTGACAATCTGGGCGGTTCCGGTTTCAACGCCCGCGCCTACATGGGCGCCCGGATGCAGGATTAAGATATCGCTTCCCATAGCGACTGTGCGCTCGATCTCCTTTGCGAGAAATTCCACCGCAAGCTGGTAAGTTTCCGGCTTTATCGTATTGGCAAGGTTTATGATATAGGGCGCATGGACGACGAAGCTTTCAATGCCATGCTCTTTCATATAATCCCAGGCGGCTTTGATATTTAATTCCTCAATGGCTTTGCGCCTTGTATTTTGGGGCGCGCCCGTGTAAACCATAAAGGTATTCGCGCCGTAGGAAACCGCTTCTTTTACTGAATTTAAAAACATGTCTTTTCCACTCATCCCCACATGGGAGCCAAGCTTTACCATAAATAATAACCTCCTTTTTCCTTATAATAAAAACGTAAGAACAGATTTTAGGGCAGTTTCTTACGAAATTCTAAAAAGATTATATAAGAACCGTCAGGTAGTGGCAAGAATAAATTTTTATGTTATAATCATACTAAAGCGTGTTCTGAAAATGTATTTTTTATACGACGCGCTTTTGGAATCTATCAAAATAAGGAGATGTTATGGGTCAGAAAAAGAAAAAACAACGCCAGTCCATGATGGAAAGGGTAAAAAAGGCGCATTTGCAGCAGGAGGATGAAAGCGGCAGCTATGGATTTCAAATGGTCGGGGCGTTTTTCTGTGATTTTTTTTATTACCTGTTGCAGGTTCTAAAATGGGGGGGACTGGCGGCGCTGATCTTAACCGCGGTTGTGTCCGTCGTGTTGTTCGTCAAATATGGGGATACTTACCAGGCTTATGCAAAGGAGGCTGACCAGGTTGTGGAAAACAGCAAGGCGGAGGATTTCCGTATGGATGAGATCACCTATATCTATGCCGCGGATGGAACTCAGCTTGCGGAATTATCCGGCGGCGGCGGAAGATCCAGCTACTTAAAATATGAAGATATCCCAAAGGACGCCGTCAACGCGTTTATCGCCATTGAGGATCGAAGCTTTTGGAGAAATATCGGCATTGACGTAAAAGGCATTATCCGTGTGGTCAAAGATTATATCACTTCAAGCGGAGACAGCATGGCGGGGGCCAGCACGATCACCCAGCAGCTTTCTCGGACGATTTACTTAACGAGGAATCGTTCGATTGAACGAAAAATTAAAGAAATGATGATCGCAATTCGGCTCACCCGGAAATATACCAAGCAGGAGATCATGGAGTTTTACATTAATACGGCCTGCTTTTCCAACGGGATTTACGGTCTGGAGGCCGCGGCAAAGGCATTTTTTGGAAAAAGCGCCAATGAGCTTACGGTGTCGCAGACTGCCTATTTATGCGCGATCCCAAATTGGCCGGAGTATTATAACCCTTATAAATATCCGAAAAACGCGGTTACCCGCAGGGATAAGATTTTAAAGGACATGTACGGGGAAGGCTATTTATCCAAAAGCGAATACGAGGCGGCGTTAAAGGAAAAGATTAAAATACAAAAAGGAACTTCTGAATTTTATAATTATGAAACCACCTATGCGGTATCCTGCGCGGTGGAATATCTGATGCAGCTTCACGGATACGAATTTCGCTACGAATTTTCCAGCGAGGAAGATTACCAGTCCTATCTGGAAGCATACGAAGCCGCCTATAACTTGGAAAAGACAAACCTGTATGCAAAGGGCTATAAAATCAAAACCTCGTTGCAGACCGATACCCAGGGGACGATCCAGCAGGCGCTGGACAACAACCTGGCGTTTGCCACCGATACGAACCCGGATTCCGGCGTGTTTGAGCTGCAAGGGGCGGTGACGGCCATAGACAATGCCACCGGAAAGGTGATAGCGGCGGTAGGCGGACGTTCTCAGGAGGATCTGGATAATGTATACAGCCTAAACCGCGCGTACCAGGGTTACCGCCAGCCGGGCAGCTCGATCAAGCCTTTGGTCGTTTACACGCCGGCTTTGATGTCCGGTTACACGCCGGATACGACGGTATATGATATCAACGTGGTAGCCGCGAGACAGCCAGGGGCGAATGTGGCGGCGATGCGAGGCGCGGCGATGTCTTTAAGGTATGCGGTAGAGCAGAGTAAAAACGGCGTGGCTTATTCTGTCCTGAATAAAATTACGCCGGAATATGGGCTTGCCTGCCTGACAGACATGAAATTTGATAAGATCGTCCCGGCGGACTACACATTATCCGCATCATTAGGAGGGCTTACTTATGGCGTGACGACGGTGCAGATGGCAAGCGGCTATAGCACGCTTGTAAATGACGGGAAATACCGAAACCCAACCTGTATCGTTTCGTTAAAGGACAGTGACGGCAAGGAGTTATATAAGGAAGAAAAACAAAAAACGGTTTACGGTAAAGAAGCGGCATATACGATGCTGGATATTTTAAAGGGCGTGCTGATCCGCGGGACTGCCAGGGATTTAAAATGGGCGGAAGAGTCTAAGATGCCCGCGGCTGGCAAAACAGGCACGACCAATGACAGCAAGGACGGCTGGTTTTGCGGCGTAACGCCTTATTATTCGGTGGCGGTCTGGATCGGCTACGATACGCCGCGTGAGTTGGAAAGCCTGTACGGAGCGTCATATCCGGCAAGCGTTTGGAAGGACGCGATGCTTTATCTGACAAAAGACCTTGCGCCGGTTGAATTTTAGTTGAAATGAAAATGTTGCTTTTATCCATAGGGATATGGTAAAATGGGAAACGGAAAATATTTACAATAATGGAGGTAAACGCATCATGTTTCTTACATGTTTGGATTTAGAAGGCGTATTGGTGCCGGAGATTTGGATCGCGTTTGCAAAGGCAAGCGGGATTCCTAAGCTTACGCGCACGACGAGGGATGAGCCGGATTACAATAAGCTGATGAACTGGCGGCTTGGCATTTTAAAAGAGCATGGCCTTGGGTTAAAGGAAATTCAGGAAACCATCGCAGGCATCGACCCGATCCCGGGGGCGAAGGAGTTTTTAGATGACCTTCGAAAAATAACGCAGGTCATTATACTTAGCGATACGTTTGAGCAGTTTGCAAAGCCTTTAATGGAAAAATTAGGCTGGCCGACGATTTTTTGCAATTCATTGGAAGTGGCGGATAACGGGGAGATCACCGGGTTTAAGATCCGTGTGGAAAATCCAAAATACGCTGCGGTAAAAGCGTTTCAGTCCATTGGGTTTGAAACCATCGCAAGCGGGGATAGCTTCAACGACCTTGCGATGATCGAAGCCGGGAGGGCCGGATTTTTATTCAAGACGACAGAGGAGATAAAAGGGAGCCATCCGGGGATTCCCGCATATGATACATATGAGGAGCTTCTTTCGGCGATCAAAGGCGCGATGCGATTGTAAGCGAATATATTGCGAAAAAAGGATTGCAAAAGGCAGGCGCAGGCCGAAACTGTGTACACAGAAAGGAGTGGCATTATGTCAGCAGAAGCATATCAGGCAGCCCATAAAATCGCCCAAAAGGCGTACCGGTCGGCAATGAACAACGGCGAGTATCCGTACTTGCAGGCTTTGGATGATTTTCTTCCATATGAACAGACCGCGGGGGAAAAATACGTCGGGTTACTGGAAATTCCGTTATATTTAGTCGTAGGCACAAAGACCGCGGGCAGGCAAAATTCATTTTCCAATAACTTTATGCCGCTTTTAAGTGAAGAATCGGAATTTGCGCGCAAGTGGGCAAACCTTTACGACGCGCAGCTGGAAGAAGGGATCAGGGAGCCAATCGTGGTGTATGAATATATGCACCGGTTTTACGTCATGGAGGGCAACAAGCGAGTCAGCGTATTAAAAAGCTTAAAGGCTGTGAAGATCAGCGCGAAGGTCACAAGGATCCTTCCAAAAAAGACCGACGAAATGGAAAATAAGATTTATTTTGAATTTCTGGACTTTTTTGAAGACGCGGAAATTTACGACATCTGGTTTTCGCAGACCGGCTCCTATGAGAAGCTGACGCGCCACTACGGATACAAGAAGGGCGAAAAATGGACGGAGGAAAAACGGACTTCTCTGCGCAGCGAGTTTCAGCTTTTCCGCAGGGAATATAAGGCAAAGGGCGGGGATAAGATCAACATCACCTCGGGGGACGCGTTCCTTGCATACATTGATATTTTCCCGGCGTGGCAGCTCCATACCCAGGAAGACGAAGAAATACGGGAAAACCTTACGAAAATGTGGGATGAATTCTTGACGCTTGCGCAAAATAAGTCCATGAAGATCCTGTTGGAGCCGCAGCCTAAAGAAAAGCCAAAGCAGTCACCGGGGCTTACGCTTTTAAGCCGTTTCCTTGGCAGCGCTTCCATGAAGCAGTTGAAGATCGCGTTTATATACGAAAAGTCGGTGGATAATTCCGCCTGGAATTACGCTCACGAAATGGGGCGTATGCATTTAGAGCAGGTGTTTGGGGATAAGGTAAAGACGACGATCTATGAACACGCGGAGTATACGGATAATTCGGAGGACATTATAGAAGCAGCGATCGACGACGGCAACCAGATCATTTTTACCGTGGCGGCGCAGCTTGCAAACGCCAGTGTAAAGGCGGCGGTCAAGCATCCGGATATTAAGATCTTAAACTGCTCTACCAATTCCCGTTACCGGGCGATCCGTACGTATTACTGCCGCATTTACGAAAGCAAGTTTTTGCTCGGCGTAATTGCCGGCGCGCTGTCTCCGACCTTTGAGCTTGGATATATGGCGGACTATCCGATTTACAGCACGATCGCGGACATTAACGCTTTCGCGCTGGGAGCCCAGATGGTAAACCCGCGGGCGGTGGTGCATCTGCACTGGCGTTGCGTAGAGTCGGATGAAAACCGGGCATGGCCGGAGCGTGTGCAGTATATTTCCGATAAGGACTGGATCACGCCAGACCACCCGACGCGAAAATACGGGCTGTACTGCCAGCACAGAGATGGGCGGATCGATAATATCGCCACAGGCATGTGCCATTGGGGGAAGCTGTACGAGCAGCTTGTCAGCAGCATTATCCGCAATACCTGGAAGGTGGACGACGAGCAGAACAAAAACCGGGCATTAAATTACTGGTGGGGCATTTCCGCGGGGGTATTGGAAATCGTATGCTCCCAGAAGCTTCCGGGGGGCACAAAAGTTTTGGTGGATATGCTTACCGAAAATATCAGAAGGGGCGAATTTAACCCGTTTCAATGCAACTGGATCACCCAGGACGGGACGGTTGCAAACGAAGTCAATCATCAGATGAAGCCGGAGGACATTTTCAAGATGAATTATCTGGCAAGCAACGTGGAGGGGAGGATTCCTAGCATGGACGAACTGAAGGAAGAAGCAAAGGAGTTTGTCCAGCTGCAAGGAGGAGTCTAATGAAAATTTTACTAGTGGCGGATATAGAATGTAAGGCATTGTGGGATTTTTACACGAAAGAAAAGCTCGAGGGGATTGATCTGATCCTCTCCTGCGGGGATTTAAAAGCGGAGTATTTATCGTTTCTTGCTACGATGACCCAGTCGCCGGTGCTCTATGTGCATGGGAATCATGACATAAGGTATGAAACCCATGGGCCGGACGGCTGCATCTGCATCGACGATCGTATTTATAATTATAAGGGTGTGCGCATTTTCGGACTTGGCGGCTCCATGCGCTATAAGGACGGCGACTGGCAGTTCAGCCAAAAGGAGATGCGGGCAAGGGTATGGAAGAAAACGTTTTCTTTGTGGTGCAACAAGGGGTTTGACATCCTTTTGACCCACGCCCCGGCCCTGGGCTTTCACGACGGCGAGGATCTGCCCCACCAGGGTTTTTCGGTGTTTAATGACCTGATGGACAAGTATAAGCCGAAGTTTTTTGTGCACGGGCATGTGCATTTAAATTACGGGCGGGAGCATGTGCGCTCGGACATGTACCGGGATACCCAGGTGATCAACGCGTTTGAGCGGTATGTGATCGAAATACCGGAAGAGGACGCGCGGCATAAGGATATCGGGGCGTGAAAAAGTTTTGAAATAAGTTCATTTCATATGCGATCAGGAAAAGAGGGCTGGGGACAGGCTTCTTTTTTTGATGCGCTCTGGTGTGTAAGCATAGCTTTATCCCGCGTTGTTTTGAGTCTATTGGCATTGCTGGTGTCTTATTTTATACAATCAAGATTAACTATGACAATAGTGCAATAACTGAGTCCATGATAGATAATAAATGTGGAAAATTGTGGAAATTATAAGTTTAACGACAAATTTCGACAGTTTTCATGGGAATTATTTTTTTATTATAAATGGACGGGGAAAATACGCTTTTTTAACAGCAATCTGCCCGATTTGCGTATTTTCTTCCGATAATGACAGGAGGTTAAAGTCATGACTCAGTTAAACGTGGCGATTGCGGATGATAATGAGAAAATGGTACAGTTATTGGGCGACATTGTCAAAAGCGACGACGAATTAAACGTAGTAGGCACAGCAAAAGATGGAGTGGAAGCCTGTAAGATAATCAGGGAAAAGGAGCCGGATGTAGTGCTTTTGGATATTGTAATGCCAAAGCTGGATGGACTCGGCGTATTGACCAAGATCAATAACGACCGATCCTTGAAAAAGCATCCGGCTTTTATTGTGATCAGCGCGATCGGACAGGAAAAGATCACGGAAGACGCATTTAATCTGGGCGCGGATTATTACATTATGAAACCGTTTGATAACGACATGGTGATCGGACAGATTAAGCTGATCCGTGACCGGAGCATGCAAAAAACCAATGATACGAAAAAGGCGAACGCATATGAAAAATACCAGGAGCCAACGCAAAGGGATCTGGAAGCCGACGTAACGGACATTATCCATGAAATAGGGGTTCCGGCGCATATCAAGGGCTACCAGTATCTGCGGGAAGCCATCATGATGTCCGTAAAGGAAATTGATATGTTAAATTCCATCACGAAGATTTTGTATCCTACCATTGCAAAAAAGTATCAGACAACGCCAAGCAGGGTAGAGCGCGCAATCCGTCACGCGATAGAAGTGGCATGGTCAAGGGGGAAAATGGACACGATTGACGAGTTATTTGGCTATACGATCAATAATGGGAAAGGAAAACCGACAAATTCTGAATTTATTGCGTTGATCGCAGACAAAATAAGGTTGGAATACCGCTCGAAATAGGGTATAATGTTTGGAAAAGAAGATATACATTATACGTTTCGGAGGAAATACCATGAAAAAGATATTATTTGTGACGTCTGAGGCAGTTCCTTTTATGAAGACAGGGGGGCTTGCGGATGTAGCAGGCTCTTTGCCGCGCTATTTTGACAAAGAAAAGTACGATGTCCGCGTGATCATGCCAAAATATGTCTGTATGGACGATAAGCTTAAGGAAAAGCTAAGGTTTCATTCCCGCTTTTACGTAAAGCTTAGCTGGAGAAGCCAGTATGTAGGCGTGGCGGAAGCAAAAGTGGACGGGATCACGTATTATTTTATCGACAATGAATATTATTTTGCGGGCGCAAAGCCATATAACAACATATATGAGGACGTGGAAAAGTTTGCGTATTTCTCAAAAGCGGTGTTGGAGGCTTTGCCGCATTTAGAGTTTCGTCCCGACATTTTGCACTGTCATGACTGGCAGACCGGGCTTATACCGGTATATTTAAAAAATGAGTACCAAAAACAGGAGTTTTACCAGGGCATAAAAACGATCTTTACGATTCACAACCTGCAATTCCAGGGACGCTGGATCATGCAGGCAGTAAAGGACATCACGGGCCTGCCGGAGCATCTGTTTACAGCTGACAAGCTGGAGTCTTATGGCGACGCAAATTATCTAAAGGGAGGAGTCGTGTACGCGGACGCGGTAACGACGGTGAGCAAGACATACGCGTATGAGATCACGACTCCGGCTGGCGGCGAAGGGCTGGACGGGCTGATGCGCGCTAGGATGAAGGATTTATATGGGATCATAAACGGTCTGGATTACAAGGAATACGATCCGATGACAGACGCGTTGTCGGCGTTTTCCTATGGGCAGGAAAACCTCGTGGAGGGCAAGCGCGTAAATAAAAATGAGCTTCAAAAGCAGCTTGGCCTGCCGGAGGACGACGGGACGATGCTGCTTGGCATGGTTTCCCGCTTAACTCACCAAAAGGGCTTTGACCTCGTTGGCTCTATTTTGGATGAGCTGTTGGCGAACGCGCGCATCCAGATCGTTGTGCTTGGCACAGGGGAGACGGAGCTGGAAAATATGTTCCGGCATTTCGCCTGGAAATATGGCGATAAACTGTCGGCGAATATTTATTATTCCGATGAGATCGCGCATAAGATCTACGCATCCTGCGACGCGTTTTTAATGCCGTCACTTTTTGAGCCGTGCGGCTTAAGCCAGCTTATGAGCCTTCGCTATGGCGCTGTCCCGATCGTACGGGAGACCGGCGGGCTTAAGGATACGGTAGAAGCTTATAACCGTTATGAGCAGACCGGGACAGGATTTAGCTTTTGTAACTTTAACGCAAGGGAAATGCTTTCCACATTGTATTATGCGATGGATATCTATTATAACCACAGGGAGGACTGGAATGCCATTGCTTTAAGGGGCATGCGCCAGGATTTTTCCTGGGGCCAGTCAGCCAGAGAGTACGAGAGGCTTTATGAAAAAATGTAAGGGCAGATACGAAGATCCTTTTGCTCTCGAAAATAATAGTAAACGCGGTCGCTTAAAATTTCATCCTCAGACAATTCCGTATGGTTGATATTGGTCACGATCTGGGACAGCCGTAAGGATTGTCTGTGTGTTTTGGCAGGTAAAACAATGATTTCATGGATGCTGCTTGGCAGGAGGAATAAGTCAGCATCCAGTTTTTTTGCGATCCGCTCCAACAGGCCCGGATACAGCATACAGCCTGCGCCATACAGCTGAAAGGAGTTGCTGAGCACATACATCGGCATGAAGCCACGGTTTTGCGGCCATATCTGGATGTTTTCTATATTTTCTATATTCCCGCCCCGGGAAAAAGCGTCAGACAGGAAAGACTGTATGCTGCAAAAGCTGTAAGGGAGTAAAAAGGGCGTGGTTTTTAAGGCATGGCGGTAAAGCTCCTCCACCGTAACGTTCCAGCGCTCCATATGAAAGGAATGCACAAGGAGCGTGGCGTAGCGTTCATTCTCAAGCTTCAAAAGACAGAAAAATACGACGGCAAGGTCTAAATAGCGCACATGGGGCAAGACCTGCAACAGCTCTTTGTTTTTTTCATAGTTTACAAGCCGCAGAGCAAGGCGGGGCCGAACGGCTTCGTAATCTGTAAGATTTCGCATATCGACGCTTTCCGGCGTTTTTTTGTTTTTATATGCCCGAAGGATGTCGTCGCAGATCATGTCCAGGCTTGGAAAAATATCCCGGTTTTCATAGTAATAGTTTAGATAGATCGTTGGGGCGATCGCGCAGTTTGCGCTTATAAAGATCAGCCCGTCCAGCACAAGCCCGTTGTTTTTATAGACCCGTTGCAGATGGACGGTCGTGTCAGGGGGCAGTCTTTTAGAAATGATGTTGTACACTTTTATTTTAAATTCGTTATAAGTCATAGAGTTCCTCCAGAGTCGATTGAGACGGAAATGCTTGGATGCCCAGAAAGTTTGAAATCTATTTAAATTCAGAAAAACAAGGAAAAAGAAGAAATTACAATCGCTTGCGTTAATCTACTTTAACATGGGGGAATGAAAAAAGCAAGCGGTTTTATGCGGAAAATATGCCAAAACGTGACGCAAAAGGGCAGAGCGTTTGGAAATAATAGTAGAAATATTTTCTTTGGTGTGGCATAATAAAAAGAAATGGGTAAACTATACGGCATTTGACTTTTTATTTATACTCATGATCACTAAAATTTGCCAATAACGCCGACTCACGAGCGTTGTCATCTTAAGTCATATGGTAAACTTTATCGCTCGTGAGTATAAATCGTCAATATTCCGGGCGAAAATCGTAATTTTTTGTGAACAATTCAGAAATTTGGTAGATATATACCAAAAAATACAAGCTTTGGTTCGGATTATATAAAAGATGCTGTAATTATTTTCGCGCGAAAAGAAAGGCGGATTCAATTAAGATGAAAAAAAAGATCGTATCAGGGCTGCTTGCGGCGGCTATGGCGTTTCTTGCGGCGGCTGCCCCGAAGACGGCGAATGCCCAGGAACAACAGGCATTGGCGCAAGCGCAGGCGGAAAATGAAATCGAAGTTCCAAAGCTGGAGGAAGGGACGTATGTCAAAGGAGAGGCGTTGGTTTCCATGAGCGCGACGGCGGCCGCGGCTTTGGCGAAGGAAGGCGCGGTAAGCTTTGATAAAAATATTAAGGTTGAGGAATGTTTTGACTTTGGGCCGTCTGACGCATCTTCGTCTGGCAGGATTCAGGATTATGTCGCGCTGGTAAGCTCTGATACATATACAACCGAAGAATTGATGGAACAGGTTTCGCAGAAGTTTTACGTAGACGCGGTCGCGCCAAACAGCTATATGCATTTGTGCGGCAATGACGCGTATTCGGACTATCAGTGGTATTTGGATGGGGCGGGAGCTTTACAGACAAGCAGCATAGGGGTGGATTATTCCGGGCTGCAAGTGCAGACGCGGATGCAGCCGGTCGTCGCCATAATCGATACGGGCGTGGATTATTTAAGTGAAGAGCTGAAAGATTCCGTGTGGGTGAATGCCTATCAGTCTAAGGGGCTGAAAGGGACTTATGGGTATGATTTTGCGGAGAACGATCCAGACCCGATGGATACTTTTGGACATGGCACCCATTGCGCAGGGATCATAGCGGCGAAAAAAGACAACGGCATAGGCATTTCTGGCATCAGCGACGCGAAGATCATGGCGTTAAAGGTGGCAAAGGACGGGGAAGAAACGATCGACACGGCAGGGGTCGTAGCGGCGTTTGAATATATAGTGTCCGCCCAGCAGCTTGGAGTCCCGATCGCGGCGGTAAACTGCTCATGGGGAGGAAGCCGTGACACCGGGGAGGTTCTAAACACATTAATTGATAAAATGGGGGAAAACGGGGCGTTAACAGTGTTTGCGGCAGGAAATGACGCGGTAAACTGGGATACGGTCGCGATGCCGCTTCGGGTAACGCCTTATGACCTAAGCAGCAAATACGTGGTTGTGGTAGGCGCAAGCAACGAAGCGGATGGACGGGCGTATTTTTCCGATTATGGAAATACGAAGGTGGATTTATTTGCGCCAGGCTCAAATATTTTATCGACGGTGCCTAAGGCGAAATTTATGCCGCAGCTTTGGTCAAAGGAAAAAAGAGAGGACGCGACTGTTTTTTACGATACGGTAACCGGGCAGGAGAATCTTTATAAAACCGCCTCGGACATCGAGGGCTTAAGCTCGGATTATACGGTCAAGCTTAGCTATGAGCCGGATATCGGATTTACGGACGCTGCAAACGGGTGTTTAAAGTACACCGTAAAGTATAATCGGAAATCGATCTTCCCATGGAGCAATGACAATGCGGGGGATGACGGCGGATATTTTGACAATGGAAAGGAACAGGCGGGATTTTTTTACTTGGATGTTACGTCGTTAAATCTGGATACGTCAAAAACATATTACATTAGCTGCCTGATGGCGGAAAGCGACGGAGACGGGATGCCGATGTGGGATTCGGTGGAAAAGGTGAGCGAAAAAGAATCCTCCCGTTTTGTGACGGCGGGGGATAAGACGTATCTGGCATTGACCGGGATCAGCACGAAAAGCACAAGGACGGCGGTCTATTATTTTGACGATATCGCGGTGTCGGTTGCGGATCTGGACGCGTCGGAGTTTGAAAAATACGACCTGATGTCCGGCTCTTCCATGGCGGCTCCGATGGCGACGGCGGCGATTGCGGTTTTGCGCGGGGCAAATCCGAAACTGGACGCGGCAGGGGTGCAAAGCCTTTTGATGGACTGCACCAGGAGCGTAGACTCGCTGGACAATGCCTGCGTGACAGGCGGCATTTTAGACCTGTCCGGCGCGGCGGTGCGGGCTACGAAATTAAAGCTGAACAAAACCTCCGCCTCCGTGCGCCTTGGAAAGACGCTGCAATTGTCCGCAAAGGTGTCCCCGTCATATGTTACGGATGCGGGCGTAACCTGGAAATCCAGCAATGCCAAATATGCGTCCGTGTCTCAAAACGGTAAGGTGAAAGTCAAACGCGCCGGAATTGGAAAAACGGTAAAGATCACAGCAAAAACAACGGACGGCACAAAGCTGAAAAAAACTTGTAAGGTAAAGATATTAAAGGCAAAAAATAAATCATAAGCATGTAAGACGGGAAGTAAGGCAGAATGAATAGAATACCAAAACCTGGGGAATTATACAGGCATTATACAGGTAAAGTTTATCAGATATTGACGGTGGCGAAGCATTCGGAAACGGACGAGCGGCTGGTGGTTATGCAGGCGATGTATGGGACGTATGAATCTTACGCCAGCCCCCTTTCGCAGTTTGTCAGCGAGGTGGACCATCAAAAATATCCGCGTGTAAAGCAGCAGTATTGGTTTGAGCCGATCAGCAAAATGCAGCTTGCGCTGCAAGGCTATCCGGATCAAGCTAAGGCCGAGCGACAGGAAAAGACGGCTGGCGCAGAAATAAACGGGCGAGTGAGCGAGGCTGCGGCAATGGAACCGAGTATAAAAGTAGATATAAAACCGGATATTAAAACAGATATAAAACCAATTTTAGAAATCGAAACAGAAGCAAAACCAGAAGCGCATATAAACCCAGAAGCGGGGATAAATCCGGAAGTAAAACCAAGATCAGAACCAGAAGACGATACAGAAACAAAACAAAAGCTTGCGCAGCGGCCGTTTACACGAAGCCCGGCTGAATCCAGGCGCGCGTTTCGTGAGGACGCCCGCAAAGAGCCGGATATCGAAGACAGCTATATGCAAAGGCGCCGCAGGCAGCTGGCAGACCGGGAAAGCCGCAGAGAGCAGTTTTTAAAGCCGAGAAAGCCGGAAAGCGCCACCGACGAGCTGCGCGCAAACCCGTGCCTGCTGAAATTTTTAGATGCCGATACCTACGAGGCGAAATACCGGGTATTAACGGAAATACAAGAGGAAATGACAGACCGGCTCATTGATGATATGGCGGTAGTATTGGATGTCGTCATTCCAGAGGGGCCGTTAAATGACAGGTATTATCAGTTGCGAAACATTATTTTGACAAGGCAAAAGTATGAGACGATCCGTTATCGTTAACCGGAATCGGAGCCGTTCCTTTGCTCATTTCACTGTTATGGTAGCGTTTGTCGTAAGTCACGTCTTCTCCAAACCATTCGGGCGGCTGGAAGGAATTTGCTTCTTCAATAGAAGAAAATTCCACCTCTGCAAGGGTCACGCCTTCGAAGCTGTCTTTGAAGATATCCAGCTCGATGGTCAGGGACTTATTTAACGGGATCAGGTAGCGGCGTTTTGTGATCAAAAAGCCGTCCGTTTTTTCCCGAAGGTGCAGATAGCTTTCCTTTGTAAGCGGCATTTCATACTCTTCATGCGCCATCATGCCTAAGGATTTATAAGTAAGGAAGTAAGCGTCGTCCATTTTGCGGATTCGGATTGTCGGGCTGGTGCATAAATACCCCTGTTCGATTTCATGGAAAGGGTACTGATGCAGGTTTTTGGGAAGGCGTCTCGGTATGAATTTACGTTCGATCTCCATTGGGGTCACTCCTTTATTTTTGCTTATGTTTTTATTTTTTTAACGTAATTACACTTAAAATGTACCATAACGGAGAACATTTGAAAAGTCAGTAAACCATGTTTTTCGAAAAGAAATATATGAATATAGAAGAAAACAGAAAAATAAAAGAAGTTAAAATAAAAGAAGTCAAAATAAAAGAATGAAAAAAGAAAAGAATCAAAAAGAAAAATAAAAAAGGATCAGAAAAATCAGGAGGATAGGAAAATGAAAAAAATAGCGGTTTTTTTTGCGGATGGATGTGAAGAGATCGAGGGCTTAACCGTGGTGGATATGCTGCGGCGGGCGGATCTTGGGGTCACAGGCGTGTCGATCACAGGAAGCAGGCAGGTGCATGGCTCTCACGATATTTTGTTTCAGGCGGATACGACGTTTGAGGAAGCGGATATGTCCGAGTTTGACGGGTGCGTGCTGCCGGGCGGTTTAAAGGGGACGGCAAATCTTGCGGCGCATGAGGGCGTGACATCCGTAGCGAAAAAGTTTGCGGCGGATGGAAAGCTTGTGGCGGCAATCTGCGCGGCGCCAAGCGTTTTAGGGCAGGCGGGCATATTAAATGGAAAGCATGCGACCTGCCATCCGGGATGGGAGGAAAAGCTGACTGGCGCGATCACATCCGCCGATACGGTTGTGACCGATGGAAATATCATTACAAGCAGAGGGATGGGGACGGCGATCGATTTTTCCATTGCTTTGATCCGCTATCTTGCAGACGAAGAAACCGTTTCTAAGGTTCGAAAGGGAATTGTGTATTAATCTGTTACAATCCGCAAGTGCGCAGCCTTATGAAAAATGGAAAAAAGGACGAAATATATATTGAAATCTATTCTATATCGAAAAGGCAAAGTGCGCCGCGCATGCGGCGATTGATCGCAGACAGGGGGAATCAGTATGGGCATTGCAGTATCAGCATATGTGAGGCAGTTTTACAGAGGAAATCTTTTTGGCACGACGGACACGCTAAGGCATGGATATTATTCCGGGAAGCTGGCGAGCGCGGATATTAAGGCGATCCGGCGGGGGCTTAAGGATCTGCGCGGCTATGACTATGACGACGGCGAAGGCGGGGAGCTGATCAATAAAGTCCAGGCGTTCGCAAAGACATATAACCATTTGATCGAATCCTCCGGGGATATGGAGGATTATGATTTTAATCGCTCCGTTTCCAAATTAAAAAAGATGACAAGGCAGGAAAAAGAAAAGCTTGCGGATATGGGGATTACGGTTTTAAGCAGCGGAAAATTGAAAATTGATAAAGAAGCGCTGCAAAACAGCAGCCGCAATATGGTCAGCAAGGTGTTTTCCGATGACGCGGAGTTTAGCAAGGGGCTGGAAAAGCAGCTTAAAAGGGTATTTAACCAGATACGCCGGAATAATCTGGAAACGCCAAAGAAAAAATCCACAGGGGGAACGTTGAAAAACGAAAACCCGCAGGCGTATGGGGCGGATGCCCAGACGGCGCGGCAGTTAGAGGAAATGGCGGCTGGAGGCCAGGTTGACTATAGCGTATAGTAAAAGTGTACATTTGCGCTTGAATGCGGGTAAAAAAAGGTATATAATTATGACAGGCAATCGCTGGTCTGGGAGATCAGCGTAAAATAGCAAAAAATGGCATATAAATCGCCTGGAGATCAGGTGAAATTTGGAAAAATGGAGGTAAAAATGAAAAAGAGGCTAGGGACAGCGCTCCTTGCCGCTGCCGTTGCGTTTACGTCCGTGCAGGCAGTTCCATTTATGGACGTACAGCAAACGGTTGCAGCGACCAAAAAACCAACGACAAGCTCGGGGGAAACGGTAGAAAAGTCAGCGGACGGCAAGGTGACGGAAAACGGCTATACATTTAAGATTACAGGCAACGAGGCGGTCATTACCGGGTTTAACGGGACGATCAAGGATTTAAAGATCCCGACAAAGATTTCGATTCCGCAGTCTGTAACGTTGCCGTCCACCGGGACTGGCACAGGAACCGGGACGGGAACTGGCACGGGGACAGGAACCGGGACGACGGGCGGCACATCGACAACAAAAGCGACAAGCAGCAAAAAAAAGGATGAACCGGAAGTGCCGACGAATGATTATTTTGTGAGTGAAATTGCGGATAACGCATTCAGCAGCAAGTTAGGCATTAAATCCATTTCCATGACTTCTGGAAGCGTGGACGGCAAGGCGTTTGGCATAAGAAAGATTGGGAAAAAGGCGTTTTTTGGCTGTCATGACTTAACATCTGTTACGATCGCGGCGACTACGACAGAGATTGGGGCAAGCGTTTTTGCGGACTGCATCGCGTTAACCTCGATTAAGGTCGCGGACGGCAACCAGAGCTTTAAAACGATTGACGGGGCGCTGTATTCGTATTCCACAAAAAGCGGAAGCGGGATTTACCGTCTGGAGCAATTCCCGCTTGGAAATAAAGCGTCGGAATACAAAGTGTCTGAATCTTTAGGCTTTACATTGGGAGAAATTGGGCCGGAGGCGTTTTTAGGCTCCCAAAACCTGGTAACGGTGGAGCTTCCGATCACGGTAAAAACAATCGGCGACCGGGCGTTTGCGCAGTGTAAAAAGCTTGCTACGGTAACGCTGCCGCAGGATTTATCTACGATTGGCGTAGAAGCGTTCCAGGGAGATATCGCTTTAAGCTCCATTACGATCCCAGAAGCCGTAACGACGATCAATACAGGCGTATTTCAGGACTGTCAGGCGTTAAAGAGCGCGAAGCTTCCGGAAAAGCTTACGACTATAAGCGCGAAAGCGTTTCAGAATTGTAAAGCGTTAGGCGATGTGGAGCTTCCGATTACCGTGACAACGATTGGGGATCAGGCGTATGCACAGTGCAGCTCAATGAAAAAAATCTCCATTCCGGTCAAGACAAATACAATTGGAAAAAATGTGTTTGAAGGCACCCAGGTGACGATACACTGTCACAGCGGCTCACAGGCTTCGAATTACGCAAAACAGTATAACCTGGAATCAGAACGCATTTTCACGGTTGAATTTTATACAGACAACACCTATAAAACGCTGCTTTCCACGCAGGAGGTGCTTCAGGAAACGGATGCGAAGGCTCCGGAATTTAAGCCTGAGGACGGGTATGAAGTTACAGGCTGGAGCGCGGATTTTACAAAGGTACAGCAGGATTTAAGGGTATATCCGATACAGAAAAAAGTATATCAGATAAAGTTTGTGGATTCCTATAATGGAAGGGAAGAAACGGTAAAGGCGACGGACGGCAGCGCGGCGCAGGCCCCGGATTGGTCGATGACTGGATATTCTTTGCGCTGGAATCCTTCCGTGCCGGACGACGTTCACAGCGACCAGACCGTAAACGCGGTTTGGACCAGCGATACGACGGGCAAGGAGATCAAGCCTGGCACGATCAAGCCGCGGGATGTAGGCTCTACGATTACCTCGGGGAAAAACAATTACGAGGTCACGTCATCCGATCCGTATAATCCGACGGTGGCGTTTGCGGGGCTGGATGGAGATACGGCAAGCGTGAAAAAGACTTCATCCGCGTCGGATAAGTCGAAAGACAAAAAGCCTGCCGTAAAATATGATTCCATCGCCGTGAAGATTCCTGCGTCTATTTCCGCGGATGGCGTAACCTATAAGGTGACGACGGTAGCGGCAAAGGCGTTGAGTGAAAATAAGAACATTACAAGCGTGGAGATTGGCAGCAATGTAAAAAGCATTAAATCAAAAGCGTTTTATAAATGCAGCAGGCTGTCCAAGGTCAAGCTTAAGACAAAAAAGATCATTTCGATGAGCAGCGGCGCGTTTAAGAGCGTGAAGTCAAACGCGAAATTTTATACATTTAATTCTAAGCTTTCGAAATATAAATCTCTGTTGAAAAGAGCGGGCGTGAAAAAACCAACGATGAAACGGCTGTAGAATGGAGGATGGAAGCTTATGGAAAAGGGAAAAAGTTTGAAAAAAGCCTGGAAGTATGGATTTTTGTCCCTCCTTATTGCGGCGCCGATCATGCTGGCGCATCCAGATATGGCGTTTGCGGCGGATGGGGATACGCAGGAGGAAGAGGAAAATAAGCCGGTTTCGATCCCGACAGAGCCATACACGCCGGCGGGAAGCAGGCTGACGTATACATTTACCGGCGATAACACATACGGATATGTGGCGAATGTGGCAAGCGTCCTTCCAAGTGAGATTACAGAAAACAGCAATACATTAACCATCCCTGCGGAAATAGAATATCAGCCGACGCAGGAGAATGAAAAAGACGCATCAGGCGATGCTGACGGCACAGTTAAGGTAAGGGTAGCGGGCATTTTAAAGGATGTGCTAAAAGGAAATACGTCTCTTGTAAAGCTGGTCTTGCCGGATACGGTGACGTACATTGGCCAGGAAGCGTTTTGCGACTGCGTGAATTTAAAAGAGATCAAAACGTATGCGACGTCCTTTGAGTCAAGCCCACAGACCGGCTATCTGGCGGCGGCTGAAATTGAATACCGCGCTTTTTACGGCTGCACTTCCCTGACAGGGCTTACGTTAGGAGAGATCGTAGATCCAGACACAAAGGCGTTAAAGGGCGTAAAAAGGGTGCAAAAGGAAGCGTTTATGAACTGCACTTCTTTAAACAGCATAGAGATCGGGCCGACTGTGGAATGGCTGGAAGGCGGAGCGTTCGCAAACGCCCGCGCGTTAAACGGGCTTGCCAACGACGTGAAGATACGCGACAATCAGTTATTTTTTATGCAGGATGGGATTTTATATTACAGGGAAAGCGAGCGCAGCAATGTGCTGCTGCTTTGCCCGGCGGCGACGGAGTCCGGGGATTTAAAGAGCTTTCCTGCGAATCTGACGCAGATTAAAAACGCGGCGTTTTATGGCTGCGAGGGCTTAACGTCGATTGAAATACCAAATACCGTGCAGGTGTTGGGCGACCAGGCGTTTTATGGATGTACGCATCTTGGAAATGTGCGGATACCGGATTCGGTCACAAAAATCGGGACGGAAATTTTTAAAAACTGTGGCTCTGCCGTTACGATCATCTGCGAAAGCGGGAGCGAGGCGGAGCGTTACGCAAACAGCAATAACATAAATAAAAGTGTTCGCTGCGAGGTGACATTTTTAAATACGTACAATGGCGATACGCAAAAGATCGAGATCATGAGCGGGCAGACTTTGGACGCGCCAACAGGCTGGGGCAGGGTTGGCTTTACCCTTCGCTGGTCGGATGGGTTTACGCCAAATACGACGGTCATCAACGAAAGCAGGACGATCCGCACAGTGTTTGTGCCGCTATATACCGTAACCTTCCGTGACAGCTATACGGGATATGAGTCTGTCGTGACGGATGTGGAAGAAGGCACGGAAGCCGCGCCGCCGGACTGGACAAGGAAAGGATACCGCCTGACCTGGTCTACCGAGGCGTTTCGCAGGGTAAACGCCAACATGGTCGTCAACGCGGTCTGGCTGATCTCTTTGACGGACGATGTAACGCCAGACGAGGAGCAGCAGTATCAAAAGGGAGATTTTGTAACGATCAATAACGTGGTGTTTAAAATCGTAGATTATGACGCAAGGAAGGTGCGCGCCATGGGGCTGGAGGATGAGTCTGTCAGCAAGGTGACGATACCGACCAATGTCATATTTGGCGGGCGCACTTATCGAGTGACATCCATTGGGGCGAATGCTTTTCGGGAAAACACTTCGATAAAAAAGCTGTCCATGGGAAGTAATGTGACTACGATCAAAAGCCGCGCGTTTTACCGATGTTCAAACCTGAAAAAGATTGTGATCTATTCCAAATCCCTTAGCTCCTTTGGATATTATTCTTTCAAAAAAACGAACGCGAAGGCAAAGGTATACGTTCCAACGAAAGCTTTGGCGAAAACCTATCGGGAAGAAATGCTGGACGCGGGGCTAAGCACAAAAGCGACGGTTAAGAAAAAAAGCTAAGAAAAACAATTTAGGAAAAAGCGAATAGCATTGGAGGTTTTGCATGGAGATTATATGGTTTCTTGGGATTTTGATCTTATTTGTGGTCATCGTCGTAACCGTTGTTGTGGCTGCGTCTGTATCCGGCACGGCGGCGGCGATCGCGGATGAAGAGGATACGAAAGAAGATTAAATCGGCACGGATAAAAAGTAAAACAGCCAGTAAGGTGGGATAGACCTTACTGGCTGTTGTTTATGCACACGGGCGCCCAAGTGAAATTTGTCAGCGGAAGCTGACGGGCGCCCGGCGCGCGAGTAGGGAAGATGAATCTTCCCTGCTCGATTGCATGCGTTTATTCATACGGCATGCCAAGCTTTTTGAACAAGATCTGTATAGACTGGGAATCCAGCACAAGTATCAATCCGCTGTTCATTTCGTTTTCTCCGATGTGGAGCTTTTCGTCAATGTATAAAACAGGCTCGTCATAGCTTCTGGATAATTTTTCAGCTGGAATGGCAACCAGGTTTGACACATTGTCGCAATAACTGTCTGGCGGTTTGATGTTGATAAACAATTGCGTCATTGCGGCGATTGAATTGACATAAGCCGCGGTTGTGATATTGCTCATTTCACGCACGACGGAAATGTCCATATCGTCAATGGTCTTTAAGTCTTTGATTTCCTTTGGATAAAACGTGTTGATCAGTTTTTTTGCAAAATCCAGATGTACGACCTCAAGCATACATCCGCGGATATCGCCTTCAAGATCAACCGTCATACCAAGCGCAGTCGTGTCCTTTCCACCCAGGTAATCGGCAACTTTTTCATAGCTGATCAGGCTGATTACAGGGACTTCGATATCCACGACGGTGTTTAGCAATGATGCGAGCGCGGTAGCAGCATTGCCAGATCCAATATTTCCTATTTCCCTTAATACATCAAGATGCATTGAACTAAATTGGTCTAGTTTTTTATAAGCCATATTTTCCTCCTCGTGTCTGAGAGATAAAACTTTATCCCTGTCAGCAAGTCTGTGGCGCCGGATAGTCGACTCCAAATGTCTCGACGGTAACCTTTTTCATCCGCTGAGTCTCCATTGGGCGGTCATCCACATCAGTAGGGACTCCTGCGATTTTCTCAACCGCGTCCATGCCATCGGTCAGTTTGCCAAATGCCGCATAAGCGCCGTCTAAGTGCGGGGCCTTTTTATGCATGATAAAAAACTGAGAACCGGCGGAATCCGGTGAAGCCGCCCTTGCCATGGATAATACGCCAGGGTCGTGGGCAAGCTGGTTTGGAAAACCGTTTTGTGAAAATTCACCTTTAATACAATAACCAGGGCCGCCCATGCCATTGCCGTTAGGATCGCCGCCCTGTAGCATAAATCCTTGAATGACACGATGAAAGATCAGGCCATCGTAGAATCCTTTTTGAACCAGATCTATGAAGTTGTTGACTGTATTTGGTGCAATTTCAGGATATAACTCGGCTTTGAGGATATCGCCGCTTTCCATTTCAATCGTAACAATTGGATTTTGTGCCATGTTTGTTCTCCTTACTGAATATATTTTCCGTTCCTCACGGCTACATAACTATCTGCTTCTATTTTAAATGATTATAAAGCAATCGTAAAGAGAAAATCACGCCTTTTGTAAAAGTTTTTTTCGTCAGGCTTATTTTTGCTTTTTGGCAAACATTCCTGTTGACGTTTTTTGTAAAACAGGTTTATATTTAGGAAAAGAACTCTACGCCGCTGCAACATTTATTTTCCAGAAAGGGGCCTGCGCGAATGCGAAACGAAATGCAAGACGTGATAAAAAAACAGCTGACTCTGTCCCTTGTTATATGGGACTTACATATCGGAGCGAAGGAGTCGGAAAGATATCAAAACGAACGCGATTTATATGGCATTCGGCAAATCAACCTGCCGGTTTGTAAAAGCTGCCTGGACGCGTATGAATGGATACGCCGGACATTGTCAGAAAACAGTGCGTCCGCCGCCCATGCCTTGCTGGTCACGCAAAACGCGGCGTTAGCGGATTATATTTACCGGGGGGCGAAGCAGGGCATGGCTTTGGTGTTTTATGAAAAGGAGGGGGAGCAAAGGGCGCGGGCGGATTTTATCGTACAGGGGTTTTGGGAAATTGGCGTGCAGTTTTTAGACCGGGTTTTAAAACGCAAAAATCACCTTCCATGGAATATACTGTATACAAAGCGGACATGCGTCCGGGAAATCTCATTGCAGGATTTAGACGAGCTGTTTTTGCTTTACCAGGGCGAGGGGATTACCGATTATACGGAAGATCTTTACGAACGAAGCAAAGAGGAAGCGTATACGGATCATTATATTCGCCATATGTATTATTTTTATGGCTATGGCATGTGGATAATACGGGACAGACAGACCGGGGCGCTGATCGGGCGAGCCGGGATTGAGCACAGAGAGGTTTGTGGAAAGACGGTAAGGGAGCTTGGCTATGTCATTGGAAAGGAATACCAAAGGCAGGGGTATGCCTACGAGGTATGCCGCGCCATATTAGAATACGCCAGAGAGCGGCTTTGCATGGATGAGATCCATTGCTTTATCCATCCCAAAAACACGCCGTCCATCCGGCTTGCAAAAAAGCTGGGGTTTGGATTTTGCGAGGGAGAGTTTTGCGGGACGAAAGGCGCGCTGCATTTTTGCATGGTTTTTGGATAAGCGCATGGAATGGAAGTCTTGAATTTATAATGGAAAACGCATAGATTCCCTTTGTCATGCATAGAATGGGATTAAAGGTTGCAAGCGGAAGGCGAAGCTTTCCCGCTGCGATCGGACAAACGCATGGATGCATGGAGGAGGGAAAATAAGATAAAATGAAAAAAATGGATAAGTTCAATAAGCCGGATAAGATGAATCAGACGTATAAGTTTGATAAGGCGGAAAAAAACGAAGCTGAAAAAAGCCTTACGATGCCCATTTTGGTTGACCTTGTGGCAATGTATGTCATCACGGGGCTGCTATTGGCGTTCCTTGCCGCTTTGCTTGGAAAAGTGGACATGAGCGATACCGCGGTCAGCGTAGGGATCATCGTAACCTATATCCTTTCTTGCTTTGCGGGCGGTTTTTTCATTGGAAAAAAGAAGAAAAAGAATAAATACCTGTGGGGGATCTGCGTCGGATGTTTTTATTTCCTTGTGCTTTTGCTTGGCAACCTGGCGGTCAATCGCGGGCTGGACGGGAAGCTGGTACATATGTTAACGACCGCGGCGCTTTGCGTCCTTTCCGGTATGGCGGGAGGGATGGTCAGCTGAAAAATTCAGTCTGAATAAGAATTAAAAACAAGGATCAAAGAAGAATCAAAGAAGAATCTGAAAAAAAGGGCTTTCCATACAAATAAATCTGTGGTATACTAAAACACGTTTATATACATGTGAGTTGGATAAAGACGATGAAAGGAGATTCCAAATGAAACACATTAAAACCTTGAATACGAAAAAGTTACAAAATACAGTGAAAAAAGGCGGATGCGGAGAATGCCAGACATCCTGCCAGTCCGCATGCAAAACGTCCTGCACAGTCGGGAACCAGACCTGCGAGCACAGTAAATAAACAGCGTATAAAAGCAAGCATCAAAGACCGTTCGCCAAGCGTGCGGTCATTTGTGCGTTTCATTACATTATAAACGGAAAGCGGACGGGCATCCGCTTTTGAAATAGGAGGATGGCAGTTGGTTCATCAATATAAAAATAACGGTTATAATATCGTATTGGATGTCAACAGCGGGGCGGTTCATGTTGTGGACGATGTGGTATACGATGCATTGCCATTATTTGAGGATCATACACAAAGCGAGATCGAAAGCTGCCTGCGGGGGAAATATCCGTTGGAGGAAATCCGGGAAGCGGTGACGGAGATTTCGCAGCTAAAGGAAGCGGAGGCGCTTTTTACGCCGGATGAATACGAGGGCTATATCGAAGAGTTTACAAATCGGCCTACTGTCGTAAAGGCGTTATGCCTGCATATTGCCCATGACTGTAACCTGGCCTGTCGCTATTGTTTTGCGCAGGAGGGGGAATATCATGGGAAACGGGAGCTGATGTCCTTTGAAACCGGCAAAGCGGCGCTGGATTTTCTGATCGCAAATTCCGGGAACCGAAGAAACCTGGAGGTGGATTTTTTCGGCGGGGAGCCGACTTTGAATTTTCAGGTCGTAAAGGATCTGACGGCGTACGGCAGGGAGCAGGAAAAGCTGCATAATAAAAAATTCCGGTTTACCTTAACGACAAACGGCGTGCTCTTAAATGAAGACATCATGGAATTTGCCAACCGGGAAATGTCCAATGTGGTGCTAAGCATAGACGGCAGGAAAGAGGTAAATGATAAGATGCGCCCGTTTCCAAACGGGACAGGCAGTTATGACCTGATCGTGCCGAAGTTTTTGGAGCTTGCGGGTAAAAGGAACCAGGAAAATTATTATGTCAGAGGGACTTATACCCACCATAACCTGGATTTTTCCAAAGACGTGCTGCATTTAGCGGATCTGGGATTTCGACAGATTTCCGTTGAGCCGGTAGTGGCGCCGCCCGAGGCGGATTATGCGATACAAGAAGACGATCTGCCAGCGCTTTATGAGCAATACGATCTGCTTGCAAAAGAGATGGTGAGCAGGCAAAAAAGCGGAAACGGATTTACGTTTTTTCATTTTATGATCGATTTAGAGGGCGGGCCTTGCGTTGCAAAACGGCTGTCGGGCTGTGGCTCCGGCACGGAGTATCTTGCGGTAACGCCTTGGGGCGACCTGTATCCCTGCCACCAGTTTGTGGGAAATGAGCGGTTTTTGATGGGAAACGTCCGAGACGGCGTTACAAATACAAAAATACGGGATGAATTTAAGGGGTGCAGCGTTTATACAAAGGAAAAATGCAGGAACTGTTTTGCGCGGTTTTATTGCAGCGGGGGCTGCGCCGCAAATTCCTACAATTTCCATGGGAATATCCAGGATGCCTACGATATCGGATGCGCGCTGCAAAAAAAGCGGATTGAGTGCGCTATTATGATAAAAGCCGCGCTGGCGGACTGTGATTCATTTTAGATATTTATTTAAGGAAGGAATTGAAACATGAAAAAAGGAAAAGGTATCGCAATACTTTGTATTGTGCTGGCATGTATCCTGGGCCTGGGATATTATGCTTCCATCATCCTGTCCCCTTCGGGGCGCGGTGAGAACCAAAATATTATATTAGGGCTGGATTTAGCGGGCGGCGTCAGCATTACCTATCAGATTGTGGATAAGGACGCTACGTCGGAGGATATCAGCGATACGGTGTACAAGCTGCAAAAGCGTGTGGAAACGTACAGTACGGAAGCTACGGTATCCAAGGAGGGAAGCGACAGAATCAATGTCGCGATTCCTGGCGTTACCGATGCGAATGAGATTTTAGAGGATCTGGGCACGCCTGGCTCCCTGGAATTTCGCGACCCGGAAAACAACGTCGTTTTAACCGGCGAGGATGTGGACAATGCGCAGGCAAAGACCATCGATAAAAACGGGACAAAAGCGCATATTGTAGAGCTGACGTTTAATGACGATGCGGCGAAGAAATTTTCTGAATTAACCGCGGAAAATGTAGGGAAGATCATGCCGATCGTTTACGATGGGGAGACGATCTGTAGCGCGGAGGTAAAAGAGCAGATAAACGGCGGCGTTGCGTCAATTGATGGGCAGCGTACTTTCGAGGAAGCAAGCGCGTTAGCGTCCCAGATCCGCATTGGTTCCTTATCTTTGGAATTAGAGGAGTTAAGTTCGCAGGTTGTAGGCGCGTCCCTCGGGGAAGAGGCGATTTCCACAGCGCTGACAGCGGCGGCCATCGGACTGATCCTCATCATTATTTTTATGATCGCGTTTTACCGGATCGCGGGCGTTGCGGCTTCCTTTGGCCTGATGATCTATTCCACGGCGGTTGTCGCGATTGTTTATTTATTTGAGATTACGTTGACATTGCCTGGCATAGCGGGTATTATCCTGGGCATCGGTATGGCGGTGGACGCAAACGTCGTGATCAATGCGCGTATCAAAGAAGAGCTGATGCACGGAAGGACGACGGGCATGGCGATTAAAGCGGGCTTTC
>CANDMI010000030.1 GCA_947385775.1 uncultured Eubacterium sp.
GCGCACTCGGGATTTTCACCCGTTAGAAAACGCCCATGCTGGGCAAACAAAAATATGGCAGAGCTTCATTCTAAGCCCTGCCATATTTTTTATATTAATATTTGTTCATTCACATTCAAAAATATTGAACTTCCGATGTTTTTCATTACCAGATCTGCACCCGATCTTCAGGCGCTACATACATCGCATCCTTTTTCGACACTTCGTATACCTCATAAAACTGGTCAAACAGCGGCAGCACCGCGTTCACGCGCACCTTATTCAAAGAATGCACATCCATAGTCAATAAGTAGTCGCGGTACTGGTCTGTCTGATTGGACGCCCAGATATTTGCGTTGCTTTCAAATACTTTGCGCTGCGCATCCCGATCGTCTCCGACAATTTGCAGCGCGCATGCCATCGCGCCCATGTCCGCGATATTTTCCGTAATGGTCAGATCTCCGTTTTGGAAAACCCCGTTTGTGACTTCTATCCCGCTAAAATATTTCTTTACCAAATCAGCCCTTGCCATAAACTGCGCCATATCTTCCTGTGTCCACCAATTGCTGTAATTTCCATTTTCATCGTATGTCGCGCCATTGGTGTCAAAGGCATGCGTGATCTCATGTCCGATGACCGTGCCAATCCCGCCTAAATTCGTGGCATAGTCCGCGTTTTTATCATAAAACGGAGCCTGTAAGATCGCCGCCGGGAAAGTGATGTCATTTGCCTGTGGATTATAACATGCGTTCACCGTCTGAGGCGTCATGATCCATTTCTCCTTATCTACGCCGGAGTCTAATTGCTCCTGCACATCCGCGTTTAAGGCTTCCTGGATATTTAGGAGGTTTTCAACCATCCCAGTGGAAGGGTCAATGGAAATCTCATTTAAATAAGAAGGCCATTTATCCGGATATCCGATCTTTACCTTCATCGTATCCAGCTTCTTAACCGCCTTCGCCTTCGTCGCATCCGAAAGCCAGTCCAGCTTTTGGATCCGGTCGCGAAACGTCGAAAGAAGCTCCTTTGTCAGGCCCTCTACCTCTTTTTTGCTTTCCTCTGGAAAATACCGGTCTGTGTAAAGCTTGCCAAACTCCCAGGAAAATAATGTCTGTGTCAGTTCCTTTGCCACTGTATCCATCGTTTTTTGTTCCTGAGGGCCTAAAAGCGAAACGTTCAGATCTAAAAGCGCTTTATGATGCGCGCTTGTCAGATAGTCGCTGCAAGCGGTATACAGCGCAAATTTGGTATAATTTTTCAAAAGCTCTAAATTCTCCTGGGTCAGATAGCCGTTTACCTTTTTCGCGTTTTCCGGCACAGCTACGATGCATTTATCAAATTTCGTGATGCCGATCGTCTTTAAAACCGCTTCGATATCGCAATTGCTATACAGGCTTTGAAGCTCCTCTTTTGTATAAGGGTTGTAGATTTTTTCCACATTATACTGGTCCTCTGCCCCAAGGCCGCTTAGCGCAAATTCCTTTTGCAGATCAAATACTGGTCCCGCGATCTGCTCCGCTTTTTGCTCCGATTCCCCGGCAAGCACAAACATCTGCTTGATAAACGCCAAAAGCGCCTGCCGCACCGGCTCATTCTCGTCGCCCTGCATATAATCCTTTGGCAGCACATACGTAGGGCCGTTATCCAACAGCATATATTTATTGGAATCCATAATGTCTTGCGATACGCCAAACGCAAATAAATTTCCAACGCCGCAGCGGTTCAGCTGCGCGAGAACCTGCACAAATTCCGCGACCGTCTTAGCCTGATCGATCTGGTCGATATAAGGCTTTAACGGCGTAACGCCAGCCTTGTCCCTTGCGTCCATATCCCGGGCCAGCAGATAAAAATCAACGATCTTTTGCTCTGTGCTCCCATTTTCGTATTTGTCCTTTTCCGCTGCAAGTCCGTCGATAATGCCGCTTAGATCATCAGTGATGTTTTTATTCAGCTCATAAAAACCGTTCCACTGGCTCTGGTTTTCCAAAAGCGCATGCTGGCTTAATGTGGATTCGTTGATCGCCTGGTAAAAATCATCCTGCAAACGGACCGCGCTGCCCGCCTTTCTTACCGTTACATATACGGTTTCCTTTTTTTCAGTGCCATCCTTCGCCTTTACGGTAATCTTGACGCTGCCCGCGCCCTTTGCGGTCACGACCCCTTTTTTCGACACAGACGCGATCGACGTATTTGCCGACCAGTAGGAAACGGACTGGTTCGATGCGTTTGCAGGCGCAACGTCTGCTTTGATCGTGGATTTTCCTCCAACCGTAAGGGCGATCGCAGGCTTTATGACATTGACTGAAGCCACCTTTGTGCCAACCGTAACTTTTAATGTTACGACGCTTTTTCCAGCTGTCAGCCCGATCGTCGCTTCGCCCTCTTTAACCCCTCCAATGAGCTTTCCAGACTTCGTTACCTTAACAATTTTTTTATTGCTGCTGCTCCACTTTACATCCTTTCGGTTTGCCTTTAGTTGAAACGTTTCCCCTTTTTCGATCGTAAGGGTCTCGGTCTTTACATTTGTGATCTTTAGACCCTTTACCGCCGCTTGCGCCGATACGGCCGCTTCATTTTGAAAAAGCGCCTCCGTACAGGGCGCTGACTGGAATGCCAGCATTGCCGCCAGTAAAAGCGGCAGCATCCGATTTCTCTTTTTCATGTTCGTCATGTGTGTCATGTATGCTCCTTTCGCAACTCTTTTTTATATGCCAACCATCTATACCCGGCGCTTTTTTACAAGCTGGATAAAATCACGGTTATTGCCCGTATGAGAAAACATGTTCAAAATATTTTCCACCGCTTCGTCGGTCTTCATCCCGTTAATGCCCTTTCGCATAATGTCAACCGCTTCCTGCTCTTCCCGCTCCAGGAGCAGATCCTCCCTTCGCGTGCCGGATTTGACAATATCGATCGCCGGAAATACCCTCTTTTCCGACAGCTTTCGATCTAAAACCAGCTCCATATTGCCTGTCCCTTTAAATTCCTCGTACACAACGTCGTCCATCTTGCTTCCGGTGTCTACAAGCGCGGTCGCAAGGATCGTAAGGCTTCCGCCCTCGCGCATATTCCTCGCCGCTCCAAAAAAACGCTTCGGCATATGCAGCGCCGCGGGATCTAAACCGCCCGAAAGGGTGCGCCCGCTTGGCGGAACGGTTAAGTTATACGCCCTTGCCAGACGCGTAATGCTGTCTAATAAGATCATAACGTCCCGCTTGTGCTCCACAAGCCTTTTCGCCCGCTCTATGACCATTTCCGATACGCGCTTATGATGCTCCGGCAATTCGTCAAATGTAGAATAGATGACCTCTACATTTTTGCCCTCAATGGCTTCCTTGATATCCGTCACTTCCTCCGGACGCTCGTCGATCAGCAAAATGATCAGATGGATTTCCGGGTTATTTACTTTAATGGCTTTCGCCACCTGCTTTAATAAGGTGGTTTTCCCTGCCTTTGGCGGCGATACGATCATCCCGCGCTGCCCCTTCCCGATCGGGGACACAAGGTCTACAATCCTCATAGAGGTGATCGCCCGGCTCGTTTCCAACCGCAGCCGCTCATTTGGAAATATCGGCGTTAAGTCCTCAAAATTCCTCCTTTGCGCCACTACGGACGGATGGTAGCCATTGATGGTCGTAATGTACAACAGCGCGCTGAATTTTTCTCCCTGGGTCTTGATCCTAGTATTTCCGCGCACAATGTCCCCGGTCTTTAACCCAAACCTGCGGATCTGGGAAGGGGAAACGTACACATCGTGCTCTCCCGGCAGATAGTTCTCGCAGCGGATAAACCCATATCCATCTGGCATAACCTCTAAAATCCCATCCGCTGTGACCCCGCTGTCCAGCTCCGAATTGATCTCATCTCTGCTAGGGGCGCCGCTTGCGGCTTCACGGGCGCTTACGTTTGCATTCCCGCTTGCGGCTTCTCGCGCTCCTGCGTTGTTGCTTCCGCTTGCGGCTTCTCGCACTCCCGCGTTGTTATTCCCGCTTGCGGCTTCTCGCGCTCCCACGCTGCCGCCGTTCCCATTATTATTGCCGCTTCCACTTCGAAAATCTCTGGCGTTATCAGCGTTTTCCGCCCGTTTCGCCCGCACCACCTGCTGCTCCGGCTTTCTTTGCTGTTCCCGGTCCGTTTCTTTCCCTTCTTCTTTCTCCGGCTGGTCTTCCGGCCCCTTTTGCCGCTGCAGTTTTGCGTCTTCCTCAACCATACGCTCGATCAACTCTGCTTTTTTTAACGCGGTAACGCCTTTTAAACCGCGCGCTTTTGCAAGATCCTTTAAAACTGCCACGGATAATGTCTCATATTTTTCCCTCATTCTAATCTCCTATTCTGTTTTGGGGACTGCTGTTTACTATACTATACTATTGGGATTCATAATTTCGAGTACAACCATAAAGATTGCTGAAACCTGACTATAGATAGATATCACTTGACAAATATCTCTTCGAAATTTATTATACACCATTCTTTTCCAAATAGGAATACCTTTTTCTTGAATATTTAAAAAGTTCATGCTATGATACTTGTGAAAAATGTACATAGATCATGAAAGGAAAGGAACTCATTTTATGGATATCAAAGAAAAATCCCTTCAAATGCATAAAAAATGGAACGGGAAATTGGAAACTACTTCAAAAACTTCTGTAAAAACCAATGAAGATTTAGCGATTGCTTACACTCCTGGCGTTGCGGAACCATGCAAGCTGATATCCGAAGATAAATCCCTGGCGTACGCTTATACAATAAAATCAAACACCGTCGCGGTGGTTTCCGACGGCAGCGCCGTACTGGGTCTTGGAAATATCGGCCCTTACGCCGCCATGCCCGTTATGGAAGGAAAATGCGTCTTATTTAAGGAATTTGGCAATGTAAACGCCGTTCCGATCTGCTTAGACACCCAGGATACGGAAGAGATCATACAGACGGTAAAAAACCTCGCCCCAGGCTTTGGCGGCGTCAACTTAGAAGACATCAGCGCGCCGCGCTGCTTTGAAATCGAATCCAGGCTAAAACAAATGCTGGACATCCCTGTTTTTCATGACGACCAGCACGGCACGGCGATCGTCGTGCTCGCAGGCATCATCAACAGTTTAAAAGTAACCGGGAAAAAGAAAGAGGAATGCAAAGTCGTCGTAAACGGCGCAGGCTCCGCGGGGATCGCCATCGCAAAGCTGCTGCTTTCGTATGGATTTGTACATATTATAATGTGCGACCGGTTTGGCATTTTAAACCGTTCTTATCCAGATTTAAACTGGATGCAGCTTGAAATGACAAAGGTGACAAATTTAGAGCAAATAAACGGCTCGCTTGCCGACGCGCTAAGGGGCGCGGATATTTTTGTCGGCGTATCCGCGCCGGGCATTGTGACAATGGACATGGTCGCTTCCATGAACCCAGACGCAATCTTATTTGCGATGGCAAACCCTGTGCCGGAGATCATGCCAGATGAAGCGAAAGCCGCCGGCGCAAGGATCGTTGGAACCGGACGCAGCGATTTTCCAAATCAGGTCAACAACGTCGCCGCTTTCCCTGGCATTTTTAAAGGCGCTTTAGAATGCCGCGCCCGCCAGATCACGGAAGAAATGAAGCTTGCCGCGGCAAAAGCCATCGCCTCTCTCGTATCCGACGAGGAGCTTTGCGACGAATGCATCATGCCAAAAGCCTTTGACCCGCGTTTAGCGCAGGTTGTAAGCGCCGCCGTTAAGTCCTATGCGTAAAACGAGCGGTACCACTGTGCGAACCGCCGCAAGCCCTCCCTTAGGCTGGTATTTGGCTTAAACCCAAAATCCCGCTCCAGGTCTGCGGTATCCGCGTAAGTGACCGGCACGTCCCCCGGCTGCATCGGCACAAGCTCCATATGCCCCTGAAAATCAAAATCTTTTTCCAACACGCCTGCCCGGACAAGCTCCTGCTGTAAAATATCTACAAATTCCAGCAGGTTCTCCGGCTGGCTGTTGCCGATATTATAAACCGCATACGGCGGCAGCGGCAGCCCGTCCTCTCCCTTTTCCTGCTTTGGAGCTTTTTGCATCACGCGAAACACCCCTTCCACGATATCGTCGATATACGTAAAATCCCGTTTACAATTTCCATAATTAAATATCTGTATCTTTTCCCCGGCCCTAAGCTTATCCGTAAATCCAAAATAGGCCATATCCGGCCTCCCCGCCGGGCCATAAACGGTAAAAAACCGAAGTCCCGTGGAAGGAATATTGTATAATTTCGCATACGCGTGCGCAAGCAGCTCGTTGCTTTTTTTCGTCGCGGCGTAAAGCGAAACCGGATTGTCCACCTGATCGCTTGTGGAATACGGTATCTTCTTATTCGTCCCATAGACCGAAGAGCTGGAAGCGTAGACCAGATGCCTGACCCCCATGTATCCGCCCTGCTTTCCTCCATCATAGGAATGCCTGCACGCTTCTAATATATTGTAAAACCCGATGATATTCGACTCTATATACGCATCCGGGTTTGTGATGGAATAACGCACTCCCGCCTGCGCCGCCAGGTTTACGACGATATCCGGCTTATAGGACTGAAAAATATGGCAGACAAACTCTTTATCCGCGATATCCCCCTTTTCAAACGTCCAGACCGGCTGCGCATGTTTTTTCGCCGCCTCCTCCACCTGTTTTAGCCTGTATTTTTTGATCGCGGTATCATAATAAGCATTCAGGTTATCGATCCCGATCATACGCATGGAAACGTCCGCCCCTTCTTCCAGTAGTTTTAACGCAAGGTTGGCCCCGATAAACCCGGCCGCTCCGGTGATCAGTATCGTTTTATCGTTTAGAGCTGTTTGCTGCATTGGTTTTTTCCTTCTTTCTTTTTTATTTTTATGACTATTCAAACATATTTTTGTGGAAAAGTAAAGCCTTGATGGAACGCGTCTTTTCATTATAAACGGATAAGCGGGGCTTCCTTCTCCCACCCAAAATTTTCTCCCGCAAATTTTTCCGAAAAACACTTGGCAAAAAGTATAAAATCCCGTATGATGGATGGTATAGGAAACATAAGAAATCTAATAGAAAGAAGGTACATGAATGGCATTTCAGAATAAAAAAACGGCGTTGATGCAGGCTGTTGCGGAATTAAAGGAGGCAGATTACTCTAAGATGCCGGAGCTAAATAAAATATATCAAAGACTGGTGAAGGCAAGAAAGCAGTTTGCGGAGGTATTTGATAAAAACATCAAGGCGGTCATGCAGATCAGCTCCTTAGACCTGATGCTGCATCATCAGACGGAAAAAATCAACGACATTTCAAATAACGTCACCAAAGCGACGGAAACCATTTTTGGCTCCTCTGTGGGAAACGCCAACAACAGGCATGAGGAGCTGACGAATACGATCATCCAGGTGGCTGAAGCGACGGATGAGATCTACCAAAAGACAACGGATGGGCAGACTGAGCTTACCGCCATTAAAGACCTGTCTGACCAGACCATAAACGCTTCCCGCCAGATGCAAAAAGACATGAGCAACCTAACGGAGATCATCGCCCAGCTAAGCGCGGTCATCTCCGGCATTGACGCGATTTCCCTGCAAACGAACCTGTTAGCCTTAAACGCTTCGGTAGAAGCTTCCAGGGCCGGGGAAGCCGGCAAGGGCTTTGCGGTCGTAGCAAGCGAAATCCGGGAACTTGCGGAGGAAACGCAAAAGCTGACAGGCAACATGAGCTCCTTTGTGGACAATATGAAAAAAGCCTCCCACCAAAGCGTGCAAAGCTCCACCGATACGATCAACTCCCTTATATCCATGGCCGACAGGATCAGCAATGTATGGCAGTTAAACAAGGAAAGCCAGACGCATATTTCAAACGTAAATAACTCTGTCAGCTCCATTGCCGCGGTCAGCGAGGAGATCACAAGCTCCATGGCGGAAATGGAAAACCAGTTAAAAGACAGCTCTAATTTTATGCACCAGGTCGGCATAGAATTACAGCAGGCCGCAAATCCTGTCATAGACATCGAAAAAACGCTGGACGATTCCGTCAAACAGATGGGGACTATGACGCAGGACGCTTTTTTCCATCTGAAAAACCAGGAATTTGCCGGATACATGCATAACGCGATCGCGTCGCACCATGCATGGCTGGATAATTTACGCAAAATGATCCAGGAACGCACCGTATTGCCATTGCAGTTAGACTCCACAAAATGCGGCTTCGGGCATTTTTACTATGCCATGACGCCGTCCATCCCTGGCGTTCTTCCAATCTGGGGCGGCTTAAGCGCAAAACACCGCAAATTCCACTCTTACGGTGCCACCGCGATACACGCCATCAAAAATGGAAACTACGGGGAGGCGGAGCGCATCTACCGGGAAGCGGAGGCATGCTCCAGGGATTTGATCGCCGATATGGAAAAGATTTTACAGCTTACGCAGCAAAACAACTAAAAAGCCCTTTCACCTGCTTTTAGGCGCCCTGATCCATTTTTTCTCGGCGCCTAATTCGGGGGAACGGGCTTTTTGCCTATGTAAAATTTCGGAGGATGCCTAATGGACAGGATCTTAGTCGTCGAAGACGATAAAACGATAAAAGAAGAGCTGGTTATGCTTTTACAGGCAAACGGCTATCAGGCAGTGGACGCCCCTCCCTGCGAGCTTGCGCTGCTGGACATAAATCTGCCGGGAGAAAACGGCTTTGAGCTTTGCAGAAAGCTTCGCCAGTCATCCGATATCCCGGTTATTTTTCTGACCGCCCGCCTCTCCCCCGAGGATGAACTTCTGGGCTTTGGAATGGGCGCGGACGACTATATTAAAAAGCCGTACCATTCCAGCGTATTGTTGGCAAGGATCGACCGTCTTTTAATGCGAAAAGATCGCTCGGCTATGACAGTCCGTGGGCTGACGTTAAGCCTTTTGGATATGACGATGAGCTATCGCGGAAAAATACAGGAGCTTACGAAAAACGAAACGAGGATACTCGCCTGCCTGATGCAAAAGGATCTGTGCGCCAGGGAGGAGATCATCCAAGACCTTTGGCAAAACAGCCTCTATATCGATGAAAACACGCTGTATGTCAACGTCAACCGGCTGCGGGGCAAATTAAAAAACATTGGCGCCGAGGGTTTTTTGCGCACTGTGCGCGGCGTGGGGTACCGGTTATGAGTTTTTTGGAATACGTATCTTCAAAATTGATCACGCTCTGCTTTCTTGGCATCGGCGGCATCGTCTTTGGCATGGCAGGCGCTCTGGCAGATACGGGCGCGAATCTGCTCCTTTTTCTTGCCGCCTGCTATCTGCTTACGATTTTCTCCTGGCTTTTTATCTCTTTTTGGAACGAGAAACGAAAACTAAAAAAGCTGGAGCTTTTTATCGCAAAGCTGCCGGAAAAATATCTGCTCGCAGAAACTCTTCCGACTCCCGCCGACCCGTTGCAGCAAAGGTATTTCCAGATCATGAAAGAAATCTCACGCTCGGCTGTTGGAAAAACGCAGGAGCTTTTGCACAGACAGGAGGAATACTGCGACTACGTGGAAAACTGGATCCATGAGATCAAAACGCCCCTTACGGCCTGCTCTTTGATACTGGAAGGCAGCAGGGATATCAGGAAGCTACAAACGGAGCTGAAAAAAGCGGACAACCTTACCGAGACTATCCTCTACTACGTAAGGATGCGCACCTTAGAAAAGGCTACGAAAATCCAACGTTTTTCCATGGCGGATGTCATAGAAGAAGCCGTAAAAAGCCAGATGGAGCTTTTGATCGCCTCAAAAATCCGCGTGGAGGCAAACGGCGACTTTACCGCTTATTCCGATCCAAAGGCGATCTGCTTTTTATTAAAGCAGCTTTTGATCAACTGCGCCAAATACTGCCCGGGTTGCCTGGTAAAAATCACCGCCGCAAAGGGCGCCTTTTCGGTGGAGGATAACGGCATCGGCATTCCTTCCCATGAACTGCGCCGCGTAACCGACCGCGGTTTTACCGGGACAAACGGAAAAAAGTTTGGAAACAGCACCGGAATGGGGCTATACATTGTGCGCGGATTATGCGAATCGCTGGACATCGATATGCAAATCGACGCAAAGCCCGACGAATACACAAAGCTCACCTTTACCTTTCGCAATCGCACTCTAACAAAAATGTAAGGCAAAACGCCGCCCTTTGTTAGAAAAAAACAGACGCTGTCATGATACAATATCCCCAGATACGAATCGTTCGTAAAAAACAAACGGAGGATCTGCAAATGCGAGAAATTCTAAAAATACGCAACGTTACGAAATTTTATGGCTCCCAAAGCATCGTCACCAAGGCGCTGGACGGCATTTCTTTTGAAGTGGAAAAAGGGGAATTTACCGCCATCATGGGGCCTTCCGGCTCTGGGAAAAGCACGCTGTTAAATGTGATCTCCACCATCGACCGGATCAGCAGCGGCGACATTTTCGTAGAAGGAAACCACATATCGGAAATGAAAGAAAAAGCGCTGTCCGCTTTCCGAAGAGACCAGCTTGGATTCATTTTTCAAGACTATAACCTGCTAGATACGCTAACGATCGAGGAAAATATCATGCTGCCGCTGAATTTGAAAAAAGAAAGCCTGACGAAAACGCAAAGTAAGCTTGAACGGGTAGCCGGGGCGCTTCACATCGCCGAAACGCTGAAAAAATTTCCAAAGGAGCTTTCCGGCGGGCAGCGGCAAAGGGCGGCCTGCGCCCGGGCTATCATTACCAGTCCCGCGCTCGTGCTCGCCGACGAGCCGACCGGGGCTTTGGATTCCAAAAACGCTCTGGCTTTGATGCGCACGTTTAAAATGATGAACGAAAGCCTTGGCTCCACGATACTGATGGTGACCCATGACCCGTCCGCCGCATCCTTTGCAAGCCGCGTCCTGTTTTTAAAGGACGGGAAAATCTGGAACGAGCTTTATCGCGGCGACCGCGGCCGCAAAGAGCTGTATCAGGAAATCATAACCGTTACGGCGGCGCTTGGAGGTGATGCAGATGTTATTTAAGATCGCGCTTCGCAATGTAAAACGCCAGATTGGAAATTACCTGATCTATTTTGTGACGGTGTCCTTTACGGTGGCAATGCTTTTTTCCGTAAACAATTTGATCTTTAGCGAAAATATGCGGCGGATCACCGCGGCAAATGAGGACACAAAGCGGGCACTGATCGGCGCTGTCATTTTTATCTCCATTATCGTGGCGTTTGTGCTAAGCTACGCCACAAATTTTATGATGCGGCTGCGCAAACAGGAATTTGGCGCGTATCTAACGCTTGGGATGACAAGGGGGAATATCTTATCCATCTTCCTTTCGGAAACCCTGATCATCGGCGGCTTCGCGCTTGGCGCCGGACTGGCGTTCGGGCTGTTTTTCTTCCAGGGGCTTTGCGCGCTTTTTATGAAGCTTATGGAAATGGAATTTTCCCTTTCCGCCTATGCAAAAGAAGGACTGCTGCTGACCGTTTTTCTCGTCGCTGGCATGTTTTCCATCGCATCCGTAACGTCCGCCGTCTACCTCAAACGGACCAGCATTTACGACCTGATCCATGGAAAAAATCGGGAAAGAAAGCATAAGCATACGGCTTTGTGGCTTCTTATCACGCTTGCTTCCTTTATCCTCATTATTATGAGTCTGCTATATATGGAAAGCGCGCCGGATAAAAACATCGCGAAAGAAGACGCGTCCTACGGAATCGGAAACGCCATATTTGCGCTGTCGGTTGGCATCATCTTCTTCCATATCGGGCTTTCCCGCTGCCTGATCCATCTTTTATTAAAGAAAAAGCGGCTGCGCTCGAAAGGAACGAATATTTTCGTGCTGCGCGCGTTATCCGAAACGCTTGGCGCCAATTCCATAATGCTCGGGTTTTTGGCTTTCCTTTTGACGTTTTCCGTATTTGGCGTGAATATTTCCTTTATCCAAAAAGCCAGCCTGAAAGAAGAATTAAACAAAAACTATCCTTATGACATCCTATATAAAGGCGACGCGGGTTTTTCATCGGAAATCCCCGCCAAAAAAGCAAAACGGATCATAAAAAAATACGCCAAGATAAAAAGCATGCATTCCTACCGCTTCTATACAAACGGCGGCGGCGTCTTTCGTGAACGCACACAATGGAGCGGCTACGAGGGGATGGACGACAGCTTTCTGAAGGTCAGCGATTTTAATAAACTGATCGTCCCCTTGGGATACCAAAAGGTGAAGCTGAAAAATCAATATATGATCGTCTCCAACACTCCGGCGGCTGCCGTAAACAACTGGGACGGTCTTGTATTTAAGCATGGCAAAAAGAACTATTCCCTGCACAGCGTCCACGACGATTATCCGAAATTTTCATATTATTATTTTTACATCGTCGTTCCGGATAAAGTGACGGCGGATATGGAGCCGCAGACGACCTGCGCCGTTTACGACCTGGCGGACGGCAAATCTGACACAAAATTTGACATTAAATCGAACATAAAAAAATTGAAAAAAGAGCTAAGCCTGCCCTCGGGACGATGCAACTATGAGTTCCGGGAGGCCGGAAGGATAGAGCAAAACAGCGTAAGCGCCATCCTCGTGATCGGATCTTTGTTTGCCGCTATGGCATTCTTATTTTTAGCGATGGCGATCCTTGCTTTAAAAACCCTTTCCGGCCTTGCTTTTGACCGGCAAAGGTACGCGGTATTGTTCCGCCTTGGCGCGGGCGCGGGCATACAAAAACGAACGCTGTTTCGACAAACCTTTAGCTTTTTTGCCTTCCCGTTTGTCGTGCCCCTTATCATGGGAATCCCCGCCACGCTCATTTGTGAACGCTTTGTCAAAGCGTTTCGGATGGACGCTCTGTCAGCGCAGATCCCATATATCGCCCTGGCGACGGCGGTCGCTATGACCCTCGTATACCTTTTGTATTATATTATCACCTACCGGGTCGCGGCTCTTACGGTCGTGCGGCGCGCGGCTTTATAAAAGTTACAGTTCAGCCCACGCCATTCCAAAGTCGCGCTTAAAAAACAGTTTTGTACTTTAAACCGTACCCCTTTAAGCGAAAAGCCTTTTTCCGCCCAAAGGCTTTTCGCTCAACCGCCGTACCTTTATAGCCATTTTAGCAATTTGATTTCCCAGTTCTCCCGAATGCTGTCATACGGGATACGCAACCTCCCGTTTTTTTCATAAAATCTTTCATATAAATCGCCCCCAGAAAAGCTATTTTCATAAATACAGGCGTCCGCAGCGCCGCCTATGCCTGGCAGCTTGTAAAATCCGCCAAATACGATCCAGATATCCCCTTTCGCGTTCTTTTGGCGCAAAAAATCATCAAACGGCTTTTGATCGACGTAAACATATCGGTCGTCATATGAGATCATCTGGCGCAGTTTTTTTGTATCATAAGACACAATCTTCGTTTCCCCGTCAAAGCTTCCGATCGTAATTTCCTCTGTTTCATTGCACCGGGCGTAGGAATTTGCCTGAATGCCAAAAAACAGGAATGCAAGCAAAAAAGCCGCTGCCGCCGCCATGCCGACGCACGTCCCTTTGCGGTATGGGCAAAATCCCGCGATCTTTTCCATGCGCTTTTTGATTTCCGTAAATTCCCGCTCCCCGGCATAGGCGGCGACCGTCGGCAGCTCCACCCTCTCAAAACGAAGCAGCCTTAGCGCCTTTAGCAAAAAAAGCCCATACGTATGCGCAGCCTGTCCGCTGTTTTGTATGCAGACCCGGTCGCAAATGTCCTCCATATCCGAGCGAAACTCCTTTTGGTAGATCGTAAAAAACGGGTTCACCCAAAAAAGGCACCTCAGCGCATCCCATGCAAGCGCGTACCACAAATGCAAAAGCCGAATATGCGTCCGCTCATGCTCTATCACCATCTGCAGCTCTTTAAGGCTGCATCGCTCCAGCATGATTTTTGGAAGGACGATTTTATGCCGAATCAGCCCGACGGTAAACGGCGTTACATTCATGTCCGTAACGCGAACGCTTGCTCCCTCCAAAAAAACCGCGTCAAGCCCCGCCACAAACCGGTAAACGCGAAAGCGCTTCCCAAAAATGCAGACTGCCGCAACGACAATGCCTGCCATATAAAGGCGGTCAACCCAGATCCAGTTCATCGCCGCGCTGGTCAGTCGCCACGTCGCCTGAAAGACAAGCTTATTTTCATAAAACATCTTTAACCGTCCAAGAAACAGCGTCGGCAAAAAAAGCGCCCAAAGCATTCCTTTGAAAAATATCTTCTTATAAAACAGCGTCCGACCAAGCATCACAACTCCCGCGACCGCATAGGAAATCATCGCGCACCGCAAAAGCTGAGTCGTAAAATACACCGCGCCAAAATCGAAAAAGCTGCCAATCCGTGACCAGTCCAGCATGCCCCTCACCCCTTTTTCGGATCAGCGCCCCGATCCCTGCTGTTTTCTAAAATCTCCTCCAGCTCTTCTATCTGCTCATCAGTCAAATCATAGCTTTGCAGCAGCGCCGCCATCGCGTTTGTCCCGCTGCCGGAAAAATAACTGTCTACAAACTTTCGGCTTTTTTCCTTTACGCACTCTTCCCTCGATTTTTGCGCGTAATAATGATAGACCCGCAGATCCCGCTCATCCACTTTGTAGCCAAGGACGCCCTTTTGACACAAACGGTTCATTAACACCCGCACCATCCTTTGGGACATCTTCACGTTGCGCTGCAATCTTTTATAAACCTCCGATGACGTAAGCGGCGCATGTTCCGCCCAAAGCGCCTCCATGATCTGCCATTCGCTTGTTGTGATCTCTTCCTTTGCCATACAACTTGCTTCCTTTCCATTTGCAGTAAATGCAAAGCCCTTTTTTCTCTCTTTTATTCTATATTAGATTTCCTCCGCTGTCCATTCTATTTTTTCGGTCCCTTAAGTTCCTAAATCAACGGCTCGCCGCAACGCCGTCCTCGTTTATATCAAAGCAGACCGCGTCCACAATCCTTTTTGTCACCTGGTTATAAACTACGAAATTTAATCCCCTTCCATTTTTGGAATATTCCGTCCCATCGATTTTAATCGAGCTGACGTTTCCGCAGCCGCTTTCCGCGCTTACCATTTCATAGCGTACAACGCCATCCCGTATGGCGCCATCCTGCTCTAACTGGTCTATGCCAGATTGCTCCTGCGCCTTTCCATTTAAAATAACCGCAAGATAGCTGCATCCCGCATCCTCCCGTAAGCCCGCGGAAAGCCCCAGCTCCTTTAATCCCTTTAACGCGGCGGGCTTTAAACCTGGCAGGCGCGCATCCTTTGCGGAAAGGAATACATAGTAGCGCTCATCCAAGACCGCCTGTAAATATTCCACAAGATCTGTCATATGAGCCAGCTCACAGTCCTTTTTTATCCCCTCATAATAATCCCTTGTCTCCTCCCACTGGCTATCCTTATGCCCTCCCAGGCCATACCAGCGGGCAAGCTTTTTTCCGATCTGCGCCGTGACCTTCCTCGCTCCCCAAATGCTTCCATGCCCGTCGTCGCAGTTATCCGTCTCAAAACAAAAATTTATTTTTTCGTACAGCCCCTTTTCATTGAAATCCAAAAAATGAAGGTCATGCTCCCTGGCGAAATTTTGTATCGCAAGGGATTTTGCGGGACTTTGCGCCGTCGTCGGCGTTTTTACCAGTACGAAGGGAATGCCGTTTTGCCTGCACAGTTTTTCCATATGCCCTAAATACTCCGCCATAAGCGGGACCATGTTCTCTTTCGCATCCATATCCCCTATTTCAAAAGGCGCAAAATCCTGCCTGCCCCCATATGCCGCCTGGGGCGCGTAGCCCTTTAATTCATAATGCCCTGCCATATCCGAGAACGAGAAATCATTTTCCGAAAGCCCCTCCCACCGCTTATGATAGCGGATATTTGGAAAATAATAGCTCTCCAGCGACTGGTTTTCATCCAACCTGCAAATCGTTTGCACCGCATCCTTTTTTACAGAAGACCATTTCATATAGTCTATCGCCTTTCTCGTACAGCTTTCCGCCGTGTTTAACGGCTCTGTGGAAATGTACGGAAACAGCATATAGCAGTCCAAAACTACGGCCTTTGGCTTTTGAAAACGCAGCGCTTCTCCTAGCCAAAAATAAGAAACCACAAGGTTTTGCTGCTCACATCCAAGGTTATAGCCAGTGATCCCATAGCCGTTATAAAGCTCCTGTGGCAAAAAGAAGGAAGCCGCATGGCTGCTGCCAAAGAAAAGCACGTCCACCGTATTTTCCTCCATTTCATAAAATCCCAGATAAGCCGATGTGGTGGGCCATGAGCTGTCCGCAAAAAATTTCGGCACGATCACGCGCCATACAAAATGAACGCTGACGCACAATACAACTGCAAACGCCAAAAACTTTCCCGCTGTTTTCCAATGCCTTTTCACCATATGCCTCCTAAAATCCGCTGTAAATAAACGCCTGCGCGTCAAATCCAAATCCATATGTGCCAAAAACCATGATCACAACAACCGCCGCAATATAAACCGCCCAGCGCAGATAAATGGGCATTTGCAAAACGCTCTCTCCAATACGCGCCCCGTGTTCCTGCCTGCGTCCGACAAACCATAAAACGCCGATTGAGATCAGTAGCACGCCCCATTCCTTCCAGCCAAGGCCAAGTAAAAGCAGGCTGTCATTAAAAAATATCCATGGGTTATGCACGAAAAACAGGCTGCCTACCATGGTAAGCCCAACCGTTAAGCTGTCCGCCCGGAAAATGATCCATGCAAGCATGACCCAAAAAAATACGCCCGCTTTTTGTATCAGCCCGCGCGCCGCCGAGCCTTCCGGCAATCCGAAACGCGCGTATATTTTTTGCTTCACGTCCGCCGTTATATCCCCCACAATCTGATACAGCCCATGAAGCAGCCCCCAGAATAAAAATTTATACCCGGCCCCATGCCAGACGCCGCTGACCGCGAATGTAAAAAGCAGATTCCGATATTTTACATACCTGCCCCTGCGCCCGCCCCCAAGCGGAATATAAACGTAATCCCGAAGCCAGCCGCTTAAGGAAATATGCCATCTGCGCCAAAACTCTTTCACGGAAACCGAAAGATACGGACGCATGAAATTATCCGCCAAATTCAAGCCAAACAGCCCCGCCACTCCTTTGCAGATCTGCGTGCATGCCATAAAGTCCACGTACAGCTCAACGCTGTACAACGCCCCCGCCACAAGAACATAACAGCCCGTATACGCATATGGATGGGCGAAAATTTCATTTACAACTACAGCCACTTTGTCCGCGATCATAAGCTTTAGAAAAAATCCCCACAGGATTTTCTGAAAACCTCTGGAAAACTCTTTTTCCTGAAACAGATGCCCTTCGTACAGCTGCCCCGCCAGATCCCCGTAGCGCGGGATCGGCCCCTGGACGATCTGTGGGAAAAACAGGATAAACAGCGCGTATTTCAAAGGATTTTTTTGCGCCCGCGCCGTTCCTTTGTAAATATCCGCCAGATAAGATACCATCTGCAATGTATAAAAAGAGACTCCAAGCGGGATAATCCATGGATATGAGGGCCTGTGAAAAATGGAGCCAAGCACAAAATCCCCATTTTTCATACACAGCCAAGGAAACGCCGTACCGCATAACGACAGGATAAAAACCGCTTTTTTCCGCCCGCAAAAAGCCGTATCCGCCTGCCCCTCTTTTCGCCGGCCCAGCCTTTCTATGCAGATCCCGGCCCCATAGGTAAAGAAAATCTGCATAAGCAAGATCCACCACCCTGTCTTATACGCAAAAAAATAAAACGCCCCGCTCCCGCCAAGCAGCGCCACCCACCGCACAGAAACCGGCATCAGATAATAAGCCGCCAAAGCAGCCGCCAAAAAGAAATAAAACGAAATCGATGTGTATGTCATAACCATTCCTCTTTTGCATAAGACGCTATAGATACATTTTTTATAAATACATTTTTTATAAATACATTTTTATAGTTACATTTTTCATTATAGTTATATATTTCAGTATAGATACTTTTTTCAGTATTTGCAAGCAAAATTTTAACATCCATAATGAAAAAAGTAACGGTTGATGAACGGAGCTCCCGATTATGAGCAAAGTTAGCTGCAAAGCTGCGGGAAAGCGCCGCAGGCGCCTCCTCGAATGGCCCGGGCTGAACTGTTACTGAAAAAAGAGGTGAACACATGATAAGTTACAAACCGCTTTGGAAGCTTATGGAAAAACAAGGCATTACAACTTATACATTGATTACAAAATACAACTTTAATCCCCGCACGATCAACAATATGAAGCACAACAAAGGCATCACCGTCCATACGCTGGAGCATCTGTGCAACATCCTTGACTGCACGCCCAACGACGTGATCGAGTTTATCAAAAGCGGCAAATAAAATAAGCATAAGGACTTTCAAGCAGGAAAACAAAGCGCAACGGTTTGCCTGCTTGTTTTTTGTTTGCCGCGACATTCTCTTTCTTAATTTCTAGCAATATTAAAATGCTTGAATGTGCGGCACAGACGTGCTATTCTTAAAAGAAACAATAAACCATGGCGCAATTGGCATAATCAATGAGGAACTTACATTATGGAAAAACACATATACAAAGCAAATTTCAACGACTTACAGGAAATCTTGCAATTACAGCGGCTTTCTTATTTAAGTGAGGCGGATCTATTTCGCAGTAAAAAAATCCCGCCCTTAACGCAAACGCTGGACGAGCTGATCGAAGAATACAATGCAGGCGTAATCCTAAAGCTGCCTGACCGCAATGGAAAAATCATCGGTTCCATACGGGCAAAGGAAACGAACGGGACTGTATATATCGGAAAATTAATGGTGCATCCACAGCACAGGCGCCTTGGATATGGGGCAATGCTTTTAAATGAAATCGAACGGTTACATCCTAAAAAGCGGTACGAGCTATTTACAAGTACAAGGAGCGAGCAAAATATCCGTTTTTATCAAAAAATGGGATATAAAATTTTTAAAGAAAAAACTGTCAACGATGAGTTACAGCTTGTCTTTTTTGAAAAAACAGATTTTGATGGCTTTATAGGCCGATAGGAAAAAATATGATAAGAAAATTAGAACCAAAGGATATCCCTAAGGTCATGCAAATCTGGTTAGAAGGAAATATACAGGCGCACCCTTTTGTGCCGAAAGATCACTGGCTTTCACATTATGCATCCGTCGAAGAGCAGCTGATGCAGGCGGATGTTTTCGTATATGAAAAAGATCAGGCAATACAGGGCTTTGTCGGCATGTCGGATAATTATCTGGCGGGGATTTTTGTAGAGAAAAACTGCCGCTCTATGGGGATTGGGAAAACGCTTTTAGAATATATTAAAAAATCGTATCCAACGTTTTCGCTGCATGTGTATGAAAAAAATAAACGCGCATTAAATTTCTATCTAAGGGAGGGAGGAAGGATCATTTCAAACGAAGTTGATCATGATACAGGTGAGGCGGAATATTTCATTGCATGGAACTTTCCTTGCATGGAATAATCTGGGAAGCGAAAACGCCGGGCGCCAGAGTGTGTTTGAAACATGCTCTTAAAGCGCGCGGCGTTTTATTTGTATGGCAAATCCATTGACAAATCTTTTATGCTCTTCTATAATTAAACTCAAAGTTCAATTGAAACCAAAAAACAGTTAAAATAAAAAAACAGTTAAAACAAAAAAACGCTGAACCAAACTGTCGCAAACACGAAAGGAGCGAAATTATGATCGGTTTATTTTTTAGCGGAACAGGCAACACCAAGCATTGCATCGAGCTTTTCTTACATACCCTAGACCCTGCCGCCATTTCCATACCAATCGAAAGCGCCCAGGCGGCCAGTCTTGCCTGCGAGCACGAATTTATCGTACTGGCATACCCTACGCAATATTCCAATATTCCATTTGCGGTGCGCGACTTTATCCAGCGCAATCCAAAAATATGGCAGGGAAAAAAGGTCTTTTGCATGGCAACCATGGCTCTTTTTAGCGGCGACGCCACCGGATGCGCCGCCAGGCTTTTAAAAAAGCACGGCGCAAAGATCATGGGCGGTTTGCAGGTTAAAATGCCAGATTCCATAAGCGATGTCAAACTTTTAAAAAAATCAGACTGGGAAAACCGAAAAACCATCCATGCGACCGACGCGCGAATCCAAAAAGCCGCCGAAAAGATCAAAAACGGCTCCTACTGCCAGGAGGGGCTTGGATTTTTCGCCCATCTTGCGGGCTTATTTGGTCAGCGGCTGTGGTTTTATGCAAAGACCAAAGGCTATACCGACAAATTAACGATCCACGAAAGCTGTACCGGATGCGGCTTATGCGCAAATGTCTGCCCTATGGAAAATATCACCATAGAAAACGGGAAAGCAAAAGCGCGGCAAAAATGCACGATGTGCTACCGCTGCATCAGCTTATGTCCAAAGCAGGCCATCACGCTTTTAGGAAAAAAAGTGGTAAAGCAATACCGAATTGAAAATTACATATCCGATGGGAAATAAGTCTGCCTTTTTATTTTTTGTATAATAATAAGCCAAAAAAATAAGCCAAAAAAACAAGCCAAAAAATGAACCTTTTCGAAGATCACGGCGAATATAAAGTGAACGGACAAAAGGAGGTGAGGCATTGAACGCAAAAGAAATCGAACGCTGCATCGATGAGTTTGGCACGGATATTTATCGATTTTGCCGAAAGCTTAGCATCAACAAAACAGACGCAGACGACCTTTATCAGCAGACGTTTCTAAAGGCGCTGGAAATGGAATATACGCTTTCCTGGGAGGAAAATCCAAAAGCGCTGTTTTTTTCCATCGCGCATAAGCTATGGAAAAGCGACCAAAGGAAACATGCACGCCGAAGCCGCATCGCCCCCTGCACCAACCTGGACGATGAAATGGAAGCGACGTTACATTCCGAAGAAAACATGGAAGAGCGCTATCTTCAAAAAGAGCAAAAAGCAGAGGTGAACCGCTTGATCGAAGCTCTGCCGGAAAAAATCCGCGTGCCGATGATCTTGTTTTACCTTTCCGATTGTTCCATTGACCAGATCGCCTCCATACTAAAAAAACCCCCCGGAACGATCAAAAGCCGTCTGTTTAAAGGCAGGAGCCTGTTGAAAAAGCGACTGGAGGCGGCAGATTTTAAAGCCTGACCCTAAAAATTAAAATCAAATGAAAGCTTATTGATCAGATTTATGAAAGCAGATCTATGAATGCAGATCAGAAAGGAGACAAAATTATGAAATTTGAATCTAACAAAATCGATTCTAATAAACTTAATAATGACAAACTTGATAAAGATAAATTTGATAAAAATAAATTTGATAAATCAGATAAACTAGACGCGCAGATCCAAGCCGCTATGAAAACGACGCTCGTTCCATCTCCTCAGTTAAACCAAACGCTTAAGGCAGCTTTATACGCAAAGGAAGCCGCCATGGAAAACGAGCCTGCCATCTATGCTTTGTCCCTCTGGTATCTGCCTATGATCTTTAATTTTGTGTTATTCAGCCTTTTAGCCGCGGCTGCCCGTTTGATGATCCAAAACATTTACCTTTCCTATTTTGCCGTCGGCGTATGCCTTTATATCGGGCTGGCGGGGGGGCTGCTAACATTCCTTTGGGTAAAACGGGCAAACTTAAAAGAAACCGCGACCATCCATATTGAGAAAAGAGGTGCGTGGATATGAAATGTAAATTTAATAAAATTCCCATCTTTTTATGTTTTGGGGTTATCGCGCTGCTTATTTTCATGCGGTTTGGCATATTTTTTCTAAAAAGCGACGGGTTTAACGGGCTTTCCATGCTGCTTCCCGCATTGCTGCTTTGCGTGATCCTTTCTGCCTTTTGCGCCTCCGGTTTTTTTGCGGCATGGGTATACCACGACTGTAAAAGGAGCGGGGACGACCCGGTATTATGGGCGATCGTTATTTTGATCGCGACTCCCTTTATCGGACTGCTGATCTATTTTTTCCGCCGTCCACAGATCAAAAAAGACTGCCCTGCCTGCGGACATCTCATTTCATTCCAGGCAAACTTTTGTGAACAATGCGGAATACAGGTAAAAAACAAGGAGGACAAAATTATGACCTTAAAAAAACAACCCCACCACTTATCATTCCTGATCGCCGGGATCATCAGCATGCTTCTTACTCTCACCTTTCTCACAGGATTTATTGTAAGCGCCGCCACCGGACATGGCATAAACAAAGACGTTACCTCCTATGACAAGATATGGAACCTTGGCGTTATCAACCTAAATTCCAACAGCTGCAACGACGGCATATGGAAACTGGATTTCAAAAGCGCCAGCAATGGATTTGTAAAAGAAAACAGCATGGCCATAACCGACGCGGACAGACAAAAGCTTTACGCCGACATTTCCTGTAAAACGGCTCCAGAAGGCGCAACCTTAACTTTATGGCTGGTGCAAAAAAATGTGGCAAAATCCATAGACGTTACAAACCTTTCAAGCCCTTTGGAATACCCTTTGGATTCGTTTGAAAACGGAAGCATAAAAGTCCGGCTTCAGATCAATGGGGTAAAAGACACCGTCTGCAAAATATCGATTCTGTGACATTTGCGGAATTACCCACACTTAGACTTTGCGAGTCAACGCATGGCAAATGTACGGTCACAATGCATAAATTATAATTGTAACATAATGCGGGTCAAACGCAAAAAAATATCTTGACAGTTAATATGGTAATATTGTACAGTAATTATGGATTGTAGTATAAAACAATTACAATATTTAAAGTCGAGGTAAATAGCCAATGAGAATGATTAGCTCAAGTGAAATGCTCTTAATGAAATGTATCTGGGATTCCAAAGAAGAACTTTGCATCCCAAAACTGATGGAAGTCCTCAAGGAACAGTACGGAAAAGATTATAAACGGACGACTGTCGTCACATTTTTGTCGCGCCTGCAAGACAAAGGATACGTGGAAACCTGCCGCCGGGGCCGGTTAGCGTATGTGCACGCTCTTTGCACAGAAGAAAAATACCGCGCATCCATAGCAAGCGACTGCACAAAAACATGGTTCCATGGGAAACCAAGCAATTACCTGTCGGCTTTGATTGAAGAAAACGGAATTACGAAAGAGGAATCCGATCGGATAAGGAGGATGCTGGATGAAATGGATAACACCTAGTCCGGCTACAGGTTTTGGAATTTGGATTATTTCTTCCTTATGCGGCGCCGTGATCTTCGCCGCATGGCAACTGGCAGTCCATATTTTTAAGCGCAGAGGCTACTTTTACTTTTTTTACAAGCTTCTGCGCTTGATGCCAGTCTTTTTTTGTTTGCCATCGCTTATCATGTTATTTTACTTACAGCTTTTACCGGATCCGTCACAGTTGTTTTACTTATTCGCCACGACGCCTCCCATCCGTATCACGGTATTCATCCTCATTCATATCTGGGCGGCTGGCACAATATTCCTCCTTGGATTTTATCTGTATGAGGTTATACGGATGCAGCTTTTATACCGAAGGAAAATCCCGTGCAAACGAGAAATCCTCCAACTATATGAAAACATATGCCGCGAGGTCGGTGGAAAACGCTTCCCTGCGCTGTGCCAAAGCTACAACGTCAAAGTCCCTATCCTGACAGGAATCTTCCGGCCCCGGATCTACCTTCCGGTATCAGACTGGCCAAAACAGCAGCTTTCCATTATTTTCACCCATGAGCTGAACCATTTTCGGCAGGGAGACATCCGTATGAAGCGGTTCGCCGCCCTTTTAGTGGCGCTGCAATGGGTCAACCCAGCGGTATGGATATTTTACAAGACCATTATTTTATGGAGCGAATACGCCTGCGACTGGCTAAGCTACCCGTTATGCGGCGGAAAAAGAAGCTACTTTCAGGTCATTACCTCCATTGCGGAAAAACGGGGAGAGACAAGGCGCCTGGATGTATCCGCTCTGTTCACAGACAAAGGAGAATTAGAGCGGCGCGTACAGCATGTCCAATGGTGTGGAAAAAAACGAAAAGGCTCGTTTCTTGGAGCCACGCTGCTTACCGGCGCGATCATTGCAATCGGCGCTGTCGTTACTTACCATGCCGCTACATTTGCCATAGAAAATTCTTATGACCTGTATCTTGCAACCGAAAACAGCATAGAGCTGCCGCAAGCCCCACCTCCAACGGAATGCCGTGACTACGGGCCATCCAAAAAGGTAGATATTTGCTGCGGCGCGACTGACAATCGAAAAGACGGGGCATTTTTTTGTATGGATTTTAAATGGGAGCTGGACGCTCATACGATGTGCCATACCGTTCCCCATGAGCTTTTTGAAGACACCTGCTTATTGATCATGATGCACGCATATGAATTTGAAGAGCATTTATGCGCAGGCTATATGGATAAGGATGGAAACCGCTCCTTTGTCGACGTATCCGACAGCGGCATCCAAAATCTGGAAATCCCAAAGGATGGCGCATATAAAATATTTATAGAAAATAAAGGGGACTCCCCTGTGGAAATATCCGGGTCCTTTACATTGATAAATGAAGACCATACATAATAGGCGAAACGCCATGATCGAGTAGGGGAAGAGACATCTTTCCCTACTCCGCGCGCCGAGTGCAATTCATCCGCATGCTCTGAAACAATTAATTTATATGCCATATTTTTTCCTCATTCCTTCCAAAGCAGTGCGGGCATCCTTTGTATTTCCATTCTCTATTTGCTGTTCTGACAATTCAACATCCTGATATATTGCAAGCTGGCGCATGGCATTTTCATAAACTCCCATACTCATGATCACCATATCGCCATAGCCGTTTTTTGTAATAAAAATAGGCTCGTCTGACTTATGGCACATATCGGAAATCTCCGAAGAATTTTTCAAATCCTTGATCGGTATAATCTGTGGCATTCTACCCCTATTCCTGCACCCTTTTTAGCTTCGCAAACCCCGCAAACATCTTCTTCACGCCCGCCTGCTCAAACTGCACCGTCACCTCAAAATCTCTTCCGCCTGGAATGATCTTTACAACCGTTCCTTTTCCAAACTTCCGGTGCTCCACAAGGTCGCCCGCGTCATAGCCAAGATCCGCCTTTTCGCCCCCGCTGGAAGGTTTGCTTAAAACCGTCACCGCCGGCTTTGCGCGAAACTGTTCGAGCGCCTTTTGCTTTAAATTCGGAGACTGCCTTTTATGCTCTTTCTGCGTCTGCGCGCTTGGAAACTTGCTTTGCAAATATTCCGCGGGGATTTCCTCCACAAACCGGGACAGCCTGTTATACTGCGTCTTTCCATGCACCATGCGCTGTTTTGCGCAGGTCAGCGTCAGATTTTCCTTTGCCCTTGTGATCCCCACATACGCAAGGCGCCGCTCCTCCTCCACCTCCTCTTTGGCATTGTCGCTTGTAATGGACATATAGCTTGGAAACAGCCCGTCCTCCATGCCAGCGAGGTAGACATTTGGAAATTCCAGCCCTTTTGCACTATGTAACGTCATTAAAGTAACGTAATCGCTCTTATCGTCCAGCTTGTCCACATCCGCCACCAAAGCGACCTCCTCTAAAAAGCCCGATAGCGTCGGCTGCTCCTCGTTTTGTTCGTACGTGCGAAGCTTTCCTTGCAGCTCCTCGATGTTTTCAATCCTTGACTGCGCCTCCTCACTTCCTTCCAATTCCAGCTCCTTGATGTACCCGGTGGACTCAATGATCTCGGACAACAGGTCAGATAAGGAAATCTCCCCCACTTTCGATCGCATTGTCTGGATAAAGGTCACAAACGGCTGGATCTTTGCCGCCGCCCTGCCTAGACTTGGGATTTCCGAGGCGCCCCGCAGCGCATAGTAAAAGCTGATGTCATGATCAAGCGCATACTCCTGCACCTTTGCCATTGTTGTGGCTCCAATTCCCCGTTTAGGAACGTTTAAGATCCTTCGCACCGCCAGATCGTCTTTTGCGTTGTCGATCGTTTTTAAATACGCAAGCAGGTCTTTGATCTCCTTTCGCGCATAAAAGTTTATCCCGCCTACGATTTTATACGGGATATTCGATACGATAAACCGCTCCTCAAATAAACGGGACTGGGCGTTTGTCCGGTAAAGGATCGCGCAATCCTGGTAAACGTACCCGCCGCTTTTTACCTTCTCCTTAATATCTTCCACAATATATGCCGCTTCGTCTGACGCTGTGTAAAACTGGCGAAATTCCACCGGGGCGCCGGATGGGTTGTCCGTCCAAAGGGACTTTGCCTTACGACCTACATTGTTTGAGATCACGGCGTTTGCCGCGTTCAAAATATTTTGGGTCGAGCGGTAATTTTGCTCCAGCTTAATGACCGCCGCGTCTGGAAAATAATGCTCAAAATTTAAAATGTTTCGGATATTGGCGCCGCGGAATTTATAGATCGACTGGTCGTCGTCGCCCACCACGCATAAATTTCCATATTTGGACGCTAAAAGCTGTATGAGCGTAAACTGCGCGGTGTTCGTATCCTGGTATTCGTCCACCATAATATAACGGAAACGCTCCTGATAGCCCTGCAACACTTCCGCGTCCTTGCGAAACAGCTCTACGGTCTTCATGATCAGATCGTCGAAATCAAAGGCGTTATTTTTGCGCAGCATTTTCTGATATTCCGCGTAAACTTCCCCTATCTTTTGCTTTTTAAAATCCCCCTGGGCATGGGTTTGATAGGTCACTTCGTCTATCAGCTCATCCTTTGCATGGGAGATCGCGTTTAAAAACATCCGTTCGCTGAAATTTTTCGTATCGATGGAAAGCCTTTTGCAAATATCCTTCATTAACTGCTTTTGGTCGTCCGCGTCATAGATCGTAAACCTTGTGTCATACCCGATCCTGTCCGCAAACCGCCTTAAAAACCGCACGCAGGTCGCATGGAACGTCGTGACCCATATGCTCTCCGATCCAAGCCCGACAATCTGGTCAATGCGGTCGCGCATTTCGCCCGCCGCCTTATTCGTAAACGTAATCGCCATAATATGGTAAGGGCTTACGCCTTTTTCTTCTATTAAATATGCAGCGCGATGGGTCAGCACCCTGGTTTTTCCAGAGCCGGCCCCTGCCAGGATCAGCACAGGGCCCTGCGTCTGACACACCGCCTGCATCTGCATTTCATTCATATTTTCATACATAGTAACGCCTTTCTGCCGCGAAACGTAAGCGCCGCAACCACAAATATTTCTTCTTGTCATACAGTTTTGAATACTATATAATAGAGGAACGAGGTGATAACATGACAATAGATGACAAAAATCTGTTAAACAGTATTCTGGAAAGCCTGAAAAATCTGAATTACATCAAGCCGGAGGATATCCCAAACATTGACCTTTACATGGACCAGGTCACGACCTTTATGGATACGCAGCTGGCTTCCACCAAACGACATCCAGAGGATAAAATACTAACGAAGACCATGATCAACAACTACACAAAAAATAATCTCCTTCCTCCGCCGGAAAAGAAAAAATACACAAAGGAGCATCTTCTGACGCTGATCTTTATTTACTATTTTAAAGGGATCATGAGCATCAGCGACATCCAAAGTATTTTAAACCCGATCACAAATAAATATTTTTCCAGCAAAGACGGAATGGATCTGACCGCCATTTACAATGAAGTGTTCGGCTTAGAATACGACGCGTCCAAAATACTGACCAAGGATATTATCAGAAAATATATCACAAGCAGGCAGACATTCGAAAACGCCGATGAAAGCGACCGCGACAAATTGCAGCTGTTTTCTTTTCTATGTATGCTAAGCTTTGACGTTTATTTAAAACGCATGATCATCGAGCAGATCATCGATACAAAGCTATCCCGCCAACCGTCCGACTCCGTAAAAAAGGGCGCGAAAGAAAATAAGAAAAAATAACGTCATCCCCTTCCAGACCGCGTCCGGAAGGGGATATCGCTTTACGCCCTATTGCGGCATCCGCTCCAAAACCATATCATAGCCGTCGTTCCCATAATTCAACGACCGGTTGACGCGGCTGATCGTCGCCGTGGAAGCCCCCGTTTTATCCGCAATGTCTACATAAGTCCAATTCTTTCTAAGCAAATGCGCCACCTCAAACCGCTGGGCAATCGCCTGCAACTCGTTCACCGTACATACATCCTCAAAAAACCGATAGCACTCTTCCCTGTTTTGAAGGCACAATACCGCATCAAAAAATTCATCTACAGACTCGGTTCGAAGATTTTTACTCATAGTTTCGCTCCTTAAATCTGACGGATATAGCTTGATTTCACATATCCCTCATATACCTTTCCTCCAAGTGTGCATCTGACATAGCTCCAGCTTTCGCCATCCTCATCCTTCGTCGTTTTCTGGATCCTTACCTTTTTCTCCTTCGGCAAGTATGCCTTCGCCTTTGTGTCAAATCCCACGCCCTTTCGTATATGCGTGTTGCGTTTTGCCCTGCCAGCCGTATAGGTCGTAACATAGCCTCCCGCCAGATATCCTTTGTATTTTATTCCATTTACCTTATAATTTACCAGATACCAGATGCTTCCGGTCGTCGATAACGTGTATTTTTTATACGCCAAAACCGTGCCTGACGGCACAACCGTGTGGGTCGCGTATTCTGTGCCCGCCTGTGTGCGTAAATTCATCGCCGCATTGGTCTTAAGGCTGCGCTCGTATTTGCAAGCCGTATGCGCCGTAAGCGTTTCGGACTCCTTGCCATATAAGATCACTTCCACGTTCGCCCCGTCGTCCGGCTGTTCGTCTCCATTTCCCCCGTTTTCCGGATTTCCATTATCTGGATTTCCGTTTTCCAAATCCGTTCCCGTAGATACATTTTCAGTGGTAGGCTCATCTGGCTGTGTTTCTATAAAAAACGGGATGAGCTTATAATAATACTGCCGCCCATTCGTCTTTGCTACGGAGCTGTCGGTATATTTCGTGACCGTCGCGTCATTGATCGTTTTTATCTTTTTGTATGTCCCACCATAAGAGCTGCACCGATACAGGTCATAACCTGCCGCTTCTTCTAACGCCGTCCATTTGATCGTAATGGAATCCGAAGTATTGGACTTCATCTTTACGCCTGTGACAACCTCCTCAAGCCTTGGCTCTTCTGTATCCACCGGGATTTCGTCTTCTTCGTCATCCTCATCCTCGGAATAATAAAAATTACAGTCCACGCTTCCGGATATGCCGTTTACGCTGCCGGAACTGGAATACTGCCAGTAACGGTAGTCTCCGGTATAGGAAGTCCTTGTCGTATAATTTGCCAGCCACAGATCGTAATCCGAAAGCCTGGATGTGTCATAAGAGGTCTGCAAAAACGACGGGCTGCTGTAATTCATCGCGTCATACCCGGCAGCCTCCATTGCTTTCATAAAGGTAAGCGCGTTGCTCGTAGCCTGCGCCTTTGACGTGCCATATGCCCGATATGCATTAGAAAACGCTTCAAAATCGTATACGACCGGAAGCGAAATCTTATCCTGAAAACCAGCCAAAAGCTCTAAAGTCTTGGACGCTTCTTTTTTTACCTCCGCTGTCGTCTTTGCGTTGGAAAAATAATAAATCCCAACCTGGATGCCTTCTTTGTAAGCATTTTCCACATTTCTGCGAAAATAATTGTCCTCATACATCGCAAATTTCTGCGCCAGCCCGGTATAGCCGCAGCGGATAAACGCAAATTTCACCCCTGCTTTTTTGACCTTCGCCCAGTCGATCGTCGCCTGCCACTGAGACACATCGATGCCATGCACAATGTTCGTATCGTCAAACTGCTGCCCATGGGTGTAGGTCAGTCCGGTAAACGGGCTTTTCGACGTCCTGCCTGCCGCCTTCAATGAAAATGGAGCGGTCTCTTCCGTTATGAACTGGCGTTTCACATAATCCGGGTCATTGTAATCCGGCTCTAAATCCTCCGGAGTTTCCGCCTTTTTTGTCTGTTCCGATCCAGCCTGCGGCGCCCCTGCCGCCTGTACCATGTGTGCCGCCGGCTGGCCGCATACAAAAACGCAGCACAACATGCCAGCTAAGAGCCTTTTCCTTCGTACCATTTGTAATCTCCTTTGTTTTCCTGTATAAGATTCTTTTCCTTCCACATAGTTTCCATTTTCCACACGCCAACGCGTATTTGATTTTACCTTAAAAAAGTACGAAAAGGGCGCCTTTTTTTTCCGTGTCATATTCTGGAAACTTTTACAATTTTGTATTTTGAAAAACGGATGCTGGGCAAGATCCCCTTTCCCAGCATCCGTTTATCTATCATTCTATCACCTTGACCCAACCGTCGCCTAAGCTTTCGCTAGAATACCCCCATCAGCTTCCCAATCCAATAACAAGCCCCCAAAAGCCAGCTGGAAAATATCCCATACAAAATCACGGGGCCTGCGATCGTAAATATTTTCGCGCCGATGCCAAATACCTGGCCTTCTTTTTTAAATTCGATCGCCGGAGCCGCCACGCTGTTTGCAAACCCGGTGATCGGCACAAGCGCCCCCGCGCCGCCCCATTTCGCAAAGGAAGGATAAATATTAAGCCCCGTCAGCAAAATGCTTAGGAATATAAGGCTCAAAGAACACCAGCTTCCCGCCATTTCCTTATCCATGCCCATGTTTTTTGCCACATTCAGTATCGCCTGCCCGACGACGCAGATCCCCCCGCCGACCAAAAACGCGCGGCCCATGGAAAGCGCAAGGTTCCTGGTAGGCGTAACCTGCTTGACATACTCGTTGTATTCCTGCTGTTTTCGTTCCTTCTCTTTTTCTTTCATATTGTAAGCTCCTTACTTAAGCGATGCTTACAAGGACAAAACCTTCAAGACATCGCTAAATTTTATTCCATTTAAACTAGGATAAGCAGGTCTGCGCCGATTATACTGTAAGATTTTTCTATTTTAGATCTTTTACCACCTCGCCCGCGATCACAAGCCCAGCCGCCGCCGGGACAAAGGCGTTGCTGCCGAAAGCAGCACGCCTTACGTTTGTCTCGCCGCCCTCCTTTACCTCCTTTGCATTTTTCGCATTTTCATCACCTGTATGTTCCATTCTCCCGTTTTGCGGCATATACGGCTTTTCTTTGGAATATGCCACTTTTAAATGTTCCACGCCTCTTTTTTTTAATTCCCGGCGCATCACCTTTGCCAGCGGACACACCGATGTTTCATAAATGTCCGCGACCATAAATCCCGACGGGTCCATCTTATTTCCTGCCCCCATAGAGCTGATCACCGGAACGCCCGCAGACTTTGCCCGCATAATCAACGCAATTTTACCAGAAACCGTATCGATCGCGTCCACCACATACTGATACGCCGAAAAATCAAATTGCCCGGCTGTTTCCGGCAGGAAAAAATGCGGATAACAACGGACTTGCGCGTAAGGGTTGATCTCTAAAATCCGCTCTTTTGCCACGTCCACTTTTAGCCGTCCAACTGTTTTTGTAGTCGCAATTAGCTGTCTGTTTATATTTGTAATATCCACCCGGTCATGGTCTACCAGGTCAAGCGCGCCAATCCCGCTGCGCGCAAGCGCTTCTACGACATAGCTTCCCACGCCGCCGATCCCAAACACCGCAACCCTGGCGCTTGCCAGGCGCGCCATCCCCTCTTTTCCGATCAAAGCCTCTGTCCTTGCAAACCGCTCATCCATCTTTCGCCCCGTAAATTCTAATCCAATGTAAGGTTCATATACCCGCATGCTGGCTCTATCCCATACGCCATTCCGATCATTTGCTTACTACGTGTTACCTTCAAACCTTTTTCCATGAAAATCCTCTGGCTGTACTCGTCCAAGGCCCCACTTTTAAGCCTTTCCTGACCACACATATCCATACTTTTGCATTTGATAACCGCCTTACGGCATTCCAAAGCAACTCGTTTTTCACTATCCGATTCCGCTATGGCATACAAAATGCCTGGAAGCTTTTCTGCCGCTTCCACGTCCGAAAGGGAAGTTTCCGTTATAATGACCCCGCCGTCATCCACCGCATACAACAACATCTCTTCCCTGCCCGTCGCCTTTTCCCGGGCAAGGACTGCCTCCCCTGCCTGCCTGCGGTGCTCGGACAGGGCAAATTCGATATGGGAAAGGGGCCATTCGACGAAACCCTGCTTTTGAAAAAACTTTTGACGCAGCGCGGCATATTGCGCCGCCTCCACCGAATGAACGCTCCATTTTCCAACTTCCGCAAACGGATTCCAAAAAGGCTCCCCGCCTTTTTCACCTTCTCCACCGGAAATAGAAATACGATTCAGATAAAAACATCTCTTAAAACCATACGGCTCATAAAACCGCTCCGCCAGCCCCTCATCCGCAGGCTCGGTAAGAAGGGGCGTGCGGTATCTTTTTACCGCTTCATCCAGCAGCTTTGTAGCGATTTTCTGGCCGCGGTATTTGGGATACACCGCAAGCGCATACACATACCGGATCTCCTGCCAGCCCTGTTTCGTCAAAATCCTGCCCGGAAGAAAAAAGGATGCCCCCAAAAGCATCCCGTCTTTTTCTTCCAGCAGCACGTTATCCTGCCGGTACAGCCGTTCAAAAAAACGGTCAATATAGACATCTTCATCCCCAAAGCTTTCTTTCCAAAGCCGCTTCAGCCCAGGAACGTCTGTTTTCCCGCCAAATCGGATTCGATTGATTTTAATGATTTTATCGGCATTATCCCTCATACCTGAAACCTCGCCTGGAATTTTTCCACAAGAAGCTCCGGGTAATAGGAAAGCTTCGCCTTGCGCAGGCCCTCGTCCCCGGTGTCTTCCTCCCGGTTGACATACTGGTAATCCTGGCAGTTGTGGAGCACAAACTGCTGGTTGATCATTGGGTAAGCGCCCTGCACGCTGGCAACCGCTTTTTCAATATGCACCACATACGTGTTGGAATTTAACGGCTCGCCGATGGAAAAGGCAACGAGCTTTTGCCCTTTGTAAAGCATCCCGCCGTCCAACACAAGCTCTGCAAGGTTCCGTAGCGCCTTACGGTTCATATGCAGCTCGTTTTCCATCTCGTCATTCCAGTTTTCCGCCTCCGCCTCTTTCCACATGTCCAAAAGGCGCATACATTCCCCGGCGTCCTCGGGCATCATTTCCCGGTAACGCCAGTTTGCGTCGTCCTTAAACCTGGCGATGTGGTTACGCTTGCCGTGCAGCTTCCTGCCCGACAACGTAGAAAGCTTCTCGGTCGTATACACATAATCATAGTCGTCCCGGTTTGTCACGACCGTAAACTGCCCCGCATAGTTTTGCTCCAGCCATTCTAAATCCGACTTTACCAAAGAACTTAAAATAAGCTGGCCGCCCCGGGAGCGCTCCATTTCAAGCAGGCTGTCCAGCGCTTCTTTTTTCTGCCCGTTTCCAATCGGGATCGTATACATGCACCTGCCGCCGTTTTGGAAACGCAAGATCAAGCACCCATGGCATTTTGCCATCGTAACCCCGTATATATCGCTCCATAAAAAATTATTCGCAAATGTATATTCACATGCCTGCCTGTCATCCTCCGCCATGCGCTGGATGATCCATTCACGGTCTTTGAATGACAGCGCACAAAATTCAAGCATCTTTCCTCTCCTATCTGCATGACGTACTGATGGCTTCCACCGCTACCGCACCGCCGCGCACAATTTCTATATTTTTATATTTTGCCTTTAAAAGCTCAATTAATTCATTATTCCGGCGTTCTGTCAATTTACATTCCAGTAAAACGCTGTCCTCCCCGATATCCGTCACCTGCACGCTGAACACCTGCGCGATATGGAACACCTGCTCCATCTGGGAAGCGTCCAGATCCTTTATTTTCGCAAACAGGATTTCTTTCATATGGATCGGCACATTGGTAAGGTCGATGACCTTAATGACCTCCACCATACGGTTCAACTGCTTTTTAATCTGTTCAAACGTCACATCATCGCTCATTACGCAGATCGTCATACGCGAAACCGTCGCATCCTCCGTCGTGCCAACGGTAAGGCTTTGCAGGTTATACGACTTCCCGGAAAAAAGCCCTGACACCTGCGCAAGCACGCCCACCTGATTTTCGACATACAGGGCAATCCATCTGTTTTTCATATCCTTTCTATCCCTCCTGCCTTTTCTTATGAAAAAATATTTCCGTATCTTCCATTTATAATATCATCTCGCTCATTGGATTCCCGCCCTTTACCATCGGAAGCACAAGCTCGTCCGACGCCAGAAGAAATTCAATGACCGTCGGCGCGTCCGTATTCCGCTTTGCCTGCGCGAAGGCTTCCGAAATCTTGGAAGCCTCGGTTACGCGTATCCCATGCGCCCCGTAGCTTTCTGCAAATTGAATAAAATCCGGCACATACGGCGGGCAGGACTCATTCGGCCCCTTGCAGTTTTGCGGGCAGCCATTCCGCCTGCGCAGGCAGGTCGCGGCGTAGCGCTTTCCGTAAAACAACTGCTGGAACTGGCGCACCATCCCAAGGTAATAATTATTCAAAATGCAGATGATCACCGGAGCGCCCTGTACGATCGCAGTAGCCATTTCCTGTAAATTCATCTGGAACCCGCCGTCCCCGGTGATGCAGACAACATTCTGGTAAGGCTTTGCAATCTTTGCCCCGATCGCCGCCGGGAACCCAAAGCCCATCGTGCCAAGCCCGCCGGAGGTGATCAGCTGTTTGCCGCTTCCGATTTCCAAATATTGGGAAGCCCACATCTGGTGCTGCCCTACATCCGTTACAATAATGGCTTCTTTAAAGGAACGGTTGATCTGCTCCATAATCATCTGCGGAGTCATCCCCCGGTCTTTTCGCATTTCTAACGGATGTTGCGTATCCCAGCTTTTGATCTGCTGCTGCCATTTTAACGTATCCTGCTTTTCCGCCCATTCGCAAAGCTTTTCCAGCGCAAGCTTCGCGTCCGATACGATCGGCACATCCACAACGACGTTTCTGGAAATGGATGCCGTGTCGATATCGATATGGATAATTTTCGCATGAGGGGCAAATTCATTCAAATCCCCTGTAATCCTGTCATTAAAGCGTGTCCCGATGGAAAACAGCACGTCGCACTCGCTGACTGCTTTGTTACAGCAGTATTTCCCATGCATCCCGGAATTTCCAATATAAAGCGGGTGGCCGCTAGGCATCGCCCCTTTTCCCATAACCGTCGTAACTACCGGGATGTTCATATATTCCGCAAATTTTCTTAAATTTTCATTGGCCTGTCCGATATTAATGCCACCGCCCGCTAAAATCAGCGGACGAGAAGCCGATTTCAACAGCCGGTACGCTTTTTTTAACTGCCCGATATGGACCCCTTCGTTTGGCTTATATCCGCGAATCTGCACCGTATCCGGATATTCCGGCGACCCCTGGGCAAGCTGGATATCCTTTGGTATATCCACAAGCACCGTGCCTGGCTTTCCTGTCCTTGCGATATAAAAAGCCATTTTCAAAATCCTTCCAAGATCCTTACGGTCGCGGACGGTTACGCCATATTTCGTAACGGAGCGCGTCATTCCAACAATATCCACTTCCTGAAACGCGTCGTTTCCAATGAGGCTTAAAGGCACCTGGCCTGTAATGCACACAAGCGGAATGCTGTCATAATGCGCGTCCGCAAGCCCTGTTATGATATTTGTCGCGCCAGGGCCGCTCGTTACAAGGCACACCCCGGTCTTTCCAGACGCTCTGGCATACCCTTCCGCTTCAAAAATCAACCCCTGCTCATGCCTTGGCAGGACAATGCGGATATCTTCCTGTTTATACAATTCATCAAAAATATCCGTAACCATGCCCCCCGGATATCCGAATATCGTATCCACCCCTTCTTCGCGCATTGCTTTTACGAACAATTTCTTTCCTGCTATATCCACGTTTGTATCCTCCTTCAATCACCAAGTGCACGTATTATATCATAAATCCGGGCTGGCAACAACTATTAAAAATGATATCGAAAGGCTGCGCTTTTTTCAGGCCTTTGTAATTCTCACATACCTCCCAAACCCTTTCTTTTTTAAAAGCTTGCGATACTCATTATATTTTTTTGCAGGCGCTTTCACCACCGCATACGGGTCGATGCCCCGGAACGCGTTTTTTCCGACTTTTTTTAGATTTTTACCTTTAATCGTAATATCCTTTAGGCTTTTACAGCCTTTAAACGCGCATTTCCCGATCGTTTTTACATTTTTCCCAATGACAATCTTCGTAATCTTTTTATTTCCGTGAAACGCGTTTGCCGTGACCGCGGTCACCTGATAGGTTTTGCCGTTTATCGTGACCGTATCCGGTATCGCGACCTGTCCTTTGGAGGATGTGTCTACGATCGTCACCGTATCCGCGCCGGTTACCCGGTATAGGTTTTTTCCAGACGGGTAGGCTTCGCCTTTTTTCCCGCCGCCATCCGTTTGCCCGTATTCCGAATTTAGCTCCTTTCCGGTGGCGACTGTGTGATCTGAAAAATGGATCGCCGCATCATCATAAAATACTGGAAGGGATAATGGAACGTCCAATTCAATCTGATTCCACTGTTTTCTGCCGCCGGCATAATAAACATCCTTCAAAGAGTAATTGGCCGCTGAAAAAAGCGTTCCGATCTCAATATAGACAACGCTTTTTGGTATGGAGATCCATTGCAGGTTTTTACAATAGTTAAACAGCCCTGCCGATATGTTCTTTATCCCCTCTGGAAGCTCCGCGCTCGTAAGAGAGCTGCACGATTCAAACGCAAAATCCCCAATCTGCGTTACGCCCTCTGGAAACTTTATGGCGCTTAAGCCGCTGCAACCTGAGAACGCCCCATGCCCGATCTCCTCGACTCCTTGGGGAAGCTCAATTTCTTTTATGTTTTTGCAATATTCAAACGCATATTCGCCGATCACGCGAACGCCTGTCGGAACGCTTACGATTTGCGCTTTTCCAGGCGGGTAGCATATTAATTCCGTCCCATCCTTACTGTATACGATCCCATCCTCCGATTTTAAATAAGGATTTTGCGCGTCTATATGGATCGCTTTTAAGCTGTCGCAATCTTTAAAAGAACCGGAATATACCTTTTCCACGCCGGATGGAAGCGTGATCGTCTCCACCTTCTTCGCGCTGGCAAACGCGTCCCCCGCAAGTTCCGTTACGCTTCCTGAAATTACAATGTCGCCGCTTTTCCCCGCCGGACAGCGGATCAGCTTTGTTCCTTCTTTGTTATATAAAATGCCTCCCCTTGCATGGAAAAACGGATTTCGCGCTTCCACCTCAATTTTTTCTAATTTCCCACAATCCTCAAAAGCGTTTGCTTCGATCGTTTCCACGGTCTGCGGCAGCGTGACGCTTTCTATTTTCCCGCATCCCGAAAACGCGTTGTAATCGATCGTATGGATATTATCTGGCAGCGTAAGCGCGCCGCTTTTTGCGCCCGGGCAGCTTACAAGCGTCCTTCCTTTCTCATCCTTTTTGAGCAAAAATCCATCTTCCGATATAAAATCTGGATTTCCCCCTTCCACTTCTATCTTTCTTAAATTTTCGCAGTACGCAAAAGAGCCGCCGGAGCATTCGCTTCCTTCCACAGCCGCCGACAAACGGACGCTTTCTATTTTATCACACCCGAAAAAAGCTCTGTAGGCGATCCCCGTCACATCCTCCGAAAGCGCGATACTGCCGCTTTTTCCCTGCGGGCATCTGAATAAATTTTGTTCCATATATAAAACGCCGTCTTTCGACCAAAAATATGGATTTCCCTGCGCCACCTGGATATCCGTTAAATTTTCACAATTCTCAAAATTTCCAGGATAGATCTTCACGATCCCGGACGGGAGCTTTATCGTTTTTAAACTGCTGTATCCATTGAAAACATCGTCGGATATGGAAACGACCTTATATTCCCCAAGGCTTTCCGGAATCTCGACCTCCACGCCGTCTCCGGTATAGCCGATGATCTCCGCTCCCCCGTAATAACTCACATAACAGTATTCAAACTCCCCTTCCGAGCGCGCGTAAACGTCCTTTCTGCCGCAAAACGCCATCGTTATAGCCGCAGCCACGCAAAACGCCCGCAGCAAAAGAAAGGATGGTTTCACGCCCTTAGCGTTCTTACCCTTAAAATTACTCCCGCTTCCAATTTTCATCTTACATTTAACCTTACTTTCCCTTTCCCGCTCTTTTTTCATACGCCCTTCTCCTTCTTTTTTCCGAATCATGTAGCATTGTAGATATTGTACCATAGCTGGATTTATTTTACAATTATAGAAATACCCCGCTTCTTTAATTCATGTTCCAGTTCGTTCAGCATGATATTCGCACATAACAGACTTAAAGGCCCCCCTTCCTCGACAGGATTTCTATGAATTTACTCTGGTTCACCGTATCAAAGAATTTCTCTAAATCCATATAAAAATAATAAAAAACTCCCCCACTCCTCGACCATGAGAAGATAAGAGAGTTTTTCATAATTTAAAGCAAATTCAATTTTTCAAAAGCGCGGTATAAGCCGTCCTGCGTTACCGGCGGGCATACCATGTCGGCGATCTGCAAAAGCGCAGGGCTGCCGTCCGCCATGCATACGCCCGTTCCCGCAGCCTCGATCATTTCCAGATCATTCATACTGTCCCCAAAAGCAATCGTATCCTCAATGGACGCGCCAAGGAACTCACAAAGCCTTTCCACCGCCTTTCCTTTGTCAAACGCCTTGCTTGAGAGCTCTCCATTTACGATGCCGCAAGCGTCCTCGTCCTGGATGCAAAAATCAAATTCTTCCCGCAACGCCTGCATCGGTTTTTCCAGACGCTTCGCCCCGCGGCTCATAAACGCCATTCCATAAATTGGCTCTCCATCATATTCGGACATCGGATGGATGCCAAGCTCCTTTTCGATCTGAATGCGCCACCGCAGCAGCTCGCTGTTAGCCTTCGACTGTATATTTTCCGCTAAAAATTCCTTGAATCCCTCGTCCGTATAGCTGTGCTCCCTGCCCCCGATCGTGCGGTAAATGCCGCTTTCCTTAAAAACCGCCAAAACTTTTTCCTGCTGCTTTTGAGTCATTGGACAGTCATAAACCACCTTGCCCTGGTACTCGATATAACCTCCGGCGCTTGCAACCAATCCGTCAAAGCCATACTGCATCAAAGGAAAGAGCATTCCGTAATTGCGCCCGGAACACAACACCGCCTTGTGTCCCTTCGCCCTTGCCTTTTCAACCGCCAAAACCGCTGATTTTGGCGGGACATTTTTCCCCGGTTCCGTCAGTGTGCCGTCAATATCCAAAAAAATCAATTTCCGCTCCATAAACAATCTCCCTTAAATTTGATATGTACTCGCTTTCATTTTAACTATTATATGTTTCAAAAAATTTTCTGTCAATGCACAATTTCCCTTTTTCTGTTTTATACAAAACGGTTGCGTCATTTTTGTTTATAATGCTGATTTGAAAAAATTTTTATTCGTTGTATTGACTTTTCTCCATTCTGCATGTTATTCTCCTTTCAGAATGAACACGCGTACATCATGTTGCATGATAGGATGTGTCGAAAAATAATTTAAGGAGGTAACTATGAACTACGATTATGCGAAGATCGCAAAAGAAGTCATCCAGGCCGTCGGCGGATCTGAAAACATTAAATCCGCCGCCCATTGCGCCACCCGCCTGCGATTGATCGTTGCGGACCGTTCTTTGGCGGACGATGAAAAAGTTGGAGAAATCGACGCGGTAAAAGGGACTTTTTTCACCGCCGGACAGTATCAGATCATCTTCGGCACCGGCCACGTCAACCGCGTCTATGAGCAGATCACCCAGCTTGGCATTGCGGAAACGACCGCAGACGAAGCCAAAGAAGCCAAAATGGATGGCAAAAACCAGGTGCAAAAGGCAATCCGCACCTTTGGGGACGTTTTTGTCCCTGTAATACCGGCCCTGGTGGCCACTGGTCTTTTCCTCGGCTTAAAAGGAGCCTTGCTAAACGACAACTTCTTAGCCTTATTTGGAATGACCAACGCCGATATCCCTCATACCTTCCAGGTGCTGGTAGAAGTGCTTTCCGGCACTACCTTCGCATTTTTGCCTGCCATCGTGTGCTGGTCTACGTTTCGCGTATTTGGCGGCTCCCCGGTGCTCGGACTGATCCTGGGGCTGATGCTGGTAAACGGCGCGCTGCCAAACGCCTACTCTGTGGCGGACCCTTCCAGCGGCGTAACGCCGCTTATGCTTTTTGGCTTTATCCCGATCGTAGGATACCAGGGCAGCATCCTGCCAGCCTTTGTAGCAGGCGTTATCGGCAGTAAGCTGGAAAAAAAGCTTCGAAAAACCGTTCCCGCGGTCTTTGACTTTATGATCACGCCTTTTTTGGTGTTATTTATCATGCTGATTCTCTCGCTGCTGGTCATCGGGCCGTTGCTGCATGCGCTGGAAAACGTCCTGTTAGTCATTGTGGAATACGCGTTAAAGCTGCCTTTGGGAATTGGCGGGCTGATCGTTGGATTTTTCTGGTCCATCATCACCCTTACGGGCGTACACCATATATTCAATATGCTGGAGATCAGTCTGTTAGCAAGCACCGGGTTCAACCCGTTTAACGCGATCTTGTGCATGTGCGGCTTTTCCTCTGCCGGCGTATGCCTTGCCATTTCCGTAAAGGCGAAAAAGAAAGAAATCCGCGCCATCGGCCCAAGCGCCACGGTATCGGCCCTGCTTGGGATCGGTGAGCCGGCGTTGTTCGGCGTGATCCTTCGTTATGGCATGAAACCGTTTCTTTTAAGCTGCTCCATCAACGGCGTAGCCGGCATGATCGCCATGCTGCTTGGGATGAAAGGCACGGGCAACGGCATCACTACGATCCCGGGCATGCTGCTATACATATATAAGCCATCCCAGCTAATGATGTATGTGCTGCTTGCGATCGCCACATTTATTACCGCCTTTTGCCTGTGCTGGTTTTTTGCGGTGCCTCCAGAAGTCATGGAAACCGACGGCTCTGTAAAAAAAGACGCTTCAAAGCCAGCTCCTGCCCCTGCGCCGTTTCCAAACATGCTGGGCGCTGCGGCGCAAGGGACGTTTGTTCCTATGGAAAAAATTCCTGACCCGACATTTTCCGAAGGCGTGCTTGGCACATGCTGCGGCATCGAGCCGGAAAACGGCAATGTTTACGCCCCTATGGATGGCACGATATGCCAGCTTGCGGACACCCTTCACGCGGTCGGCATGGAAGCGGACGGCGTAGAGCTTCTTATCCATGTAGGCATCGATACCGTTTCCATGAAAGGCGACGGCTTTAAGAGCCACGTAAAAGAAGGGCAGGCGGTAAAAAAAGGAGACCTTCTTCTGACAATGGATTTAAAAAAGGTCAAAGCGGCAGGCCACCCTGCGACCATCATGGTGATCGTTACAAATTCTGACGACCTGGAATCTGTGGAAGCGGCAGCCTCCGAAAAGCTTATGCCTGGCGATCCGCTGATGCGGCTGAATAAATAGTAAGAGAACCGCCCCAACGGGCGGCTCTTTTCATTGAAGCCAAACCGTTACTTTTCATGGGGTGGGGATTTACCGTATTAATGATAAATAATAGGCAATTATCCGGCAAAATGATGGAATTTTTTTGTCTCCCGGACGCTGGAAACAGGCAGCAGGCCCGTCTGGATGTTCCGGCTCCAGGATGTAAGAAGTTCTAGGCATTCTGCGCAAGGATTACAATACCGGACGGACCGGGAATTGACCGCCATCCATGGCGCAATC
>CANDMI010000031.1 GCA_947385775.1 uncultured Eubacterium sp.
ACTGTAAGATGGGCGAATCATGCTTGCAAGAATGAGCGCGTCTTACAGTCGATGAACGGAGCGCCGATTATGAGCAAAGTTAGCTGCGAAGCAGCGGGAAAGCGCGTAAGCGCGACTTTGCGAATGGCGCGGGCTGAACTGTAACACAGCCATCGACTGTAAGATGGGCGAATCATGCTTGCAAGAATGAGCGCGTCTTACAGTCGATGAGCGGAGCGCTTAATTTAACAATCGGATTTTTCGATTTATAAAAAAGGAAAAAGATGAATGGATTGGGATAAAAAAAGAACGTCAGATGGCTATCGCCTGGTAGAGGCGCTGCGGCGCGACCAGACGCTTTCGGTAGAAGGGTTCCGGGAATTGTTAAGGATAGAGGATGAGCCGGTATTGGAATGCCTGTATCAAAATGCGAGGGAAGTCCGTCATATGCACTACGGGAAAAAAGTGTATACCCGCGGACTTATAGAATTTACGAATTATTGCAGAAACAATTGCTATTACTGCGGCATACGAAAAGGAAATCAAAAGGCGAAACGCTATAGGCTGAAAGAGGAAGAGATTTTCTCCTGCGTGGAGGAAGGGTATCGTTTAGGGTTTCGGACATTTGTGTTGCAGGGCGGCGAGGATGGCTTTTACACCGTAGAAAAGCTGGGGGAGATCATAAAAAAGATCAAACGGGCGCATTCAGACTGCGCGGTGACGCTGTCTTTTGGAGAATGGGACGGTGACGCGTACCAATACTGGTTTGATTGCGGCGCGGATCGCTATTTACTGCGCCATGAGACGGCGAACGCTTCGCATTACGCGATGCTGCATCCAAAGGAAATGCGGTTTTCTCATCGTATGGCGTGCCTTAAAAGGCTAAAGGAGATCGGCTACCAGGTGGGGGCGGGTTTTATGGTAGGCTCTCCTGGACAGACATTGGATCATCTGATCGAGGATCTTTTGTTTTTAAAGAGCTTTCAGCCACATATGATCGGGATTGGCCCGTTTATTCCACAAAAAGACACCCCGTTTGGCGAAAAAGCCAGCGGTTCCTTTATGATGACCTTAAAGCTGTTGGCGGTTCTTCGTTTGATGCTTCCCAAAGTATTGCTGCCATCGACGACCGCGCTTGGCTCGATCCACCCAAAGGGGCGCGAGCTTGGGATATTATCCGGCGCAAACGTGATCATGCCAAATCTGTCTCCAATGGGGGTTCGGGAGAAATATTTGTTATATGACAATAAAATATTTTCGGGCGATGAATCGGCGCAGAGTATTAGCCATTTGCGCGATAGGATGGATGCGATTGGATATGTGCTGTGCGTCGAGCGTGGAGACAGCTTAATGTAGATATAAAAAATCATATATAACATAAATAGCGGTTGAAAAGAGGAAAATTATATTGCAGATTACAAATAAAACATCCCTCGGGCAAGAGGAAATGGCAGTAAGCCAGATTGAGCTAAGCCTTCGGAAAAAATTTCATAAAAAAATTTTCAGCAGATTTGCAAAAGCCATCAATGAATATGAGATGCTAAAGGAAGGGGATAGGGTCGCGGTCTGCATTTCCGGCGGCAAGGATTCGATGCTTTTGGCGAAATGCTTTCAGGAAATACAAAGGCACAGGAAATTTTATTTTGAATTGATCTTTCTGGTTATGGATCCGGGATATCATGCGCGAAACCGCAGGATGATCGAGCAAAACGCGAAAACGCTTGGGATCCCGCTTACGATATTTGAAACGCAGATCTTTGACGCGGTGGAAAATATCGAAAAATCCCCCTGCTATTTATGCGCGCGCATGCGCCGCGGCTATTTATACAGCAAGGCAAAGGAGCTTGGATGCAATAAGATCGCGCTGGGGCATCATTTTGACGATGTGATCGAAACCATTTTAATGGGGATGCTTTATGGCGGGCAGGTGCAGACGATGATGCCAAAGCTGCACAGCACGAATTTTCCCGACATGGAATTGATACGCCCGCTTTACCTTGTGCGTGAAGCCGATATTATGCATTGGAGAGATTATCACGGGTTGCAGTTTCTCCAATGCGCCTGTCATTTTACCGACGCGTATACAAACCAAAATGACGCGGAAGTATCTTCAAAGCGCCAGGAAGTAAAACAGCTCATCCGGCAGTTAAAAGAAAAAAATCCATACATTGAATTTAATATTTTTAAAAGTGTGGAAAATGTAAATCTAAATACAATTATCGCATATAAGAAAAATGGAGTCCGGCATCATTTTTTAGAAGAATACGACGAAAAAGATGCAAAAGACATAAAAAAAGTTGCAAAAGATATAGAAAGTGGTGGCATTCCTTATCCCCACTTTGCATGAGATCTGCGCCAAATTCCGGTTGCATAGTATACATACGCCATTCATTTGGCGCAGATCCAACGATTTTTACTGAACTAAATTTTGGATTTCACTTTTGGAAACCAGGCCCACTGAGGTGTTATGCACCTTTCCGTCCTTAAATGCGATCAGGGTCGGGATGCTCATAATGTGGAAGCGGGAAGCTAGGTCAGGCTGCTCGTCGATATTTACCTTACAGAATTTTACATCCGGGATTTCTTCTGACAGCTGCTCCACAATAGGGGACAAGCGTTTGCACGGGCCGCACCAATCCGCCCAAAAGTCAACGATGACCGGAACGCTTGATTTTAAGGTTTCGTTTTCAAAATTTTCGTTGTTTAATTCAATAACTGTCATTGCTGCACTCCTTTCGTTTTCGTACTGAATAAAGTATTTGCGCTATGTTGGTTTTTATTATAATATTTTTATTATAACTTTTTTTATTATAATGTTTTTATTATAACAATTATTATTATTTTTGCCAAGGAGAAGAAAAATGAAAGCTGTAAGAAAACATATCGTATTTACCGGAAGAGTACAGGGCGTTGGCTTTCGTTATCGCGCCTCTCACGCTGCAAGGGGGATTGGGGTCAGTGGATGGGTCACAAACAACTGGGATGGCTCTGTGGAAATGGAAGCGCAGGGAACGAAAGAGCAGATCCAAAAAATGTTAGTTTTACTAAACCAGGGAAATTATATCCATATTGACAATATGGATATAAAAGAAATTCCGCTGGTGGAAAAAGAAAAGGGGTTTCATATAAGATAACGCTCATATATTTTCCTTGCCGCGTAGATAAACGGCGTATCCGTAAGGCTTGTTACGATAAAGATCACATAGCTGGATACGGCGATGGAAATTAATGTTTTTGTGTCATAGATTCCGTAAAAGGCCGACCAGGTAAATAAAAATGCATTTAATAATTGCGATAGCAATGTGGAGCCGTTGTTGCGAAGCCAGAGGAAGCTTTTTTTGCTTCCCGATTTTTTGGCTGTGATATTCCACCAAAAGTGGTACAGCCATACGTCGAACATCTGTACAAACGCATATACCAGTAACGAAGCAAGCATCATACGCGGGGTTGTGGAAAAAATCTCACGGATCGCAGGAGCCGCCCAGTCTGTTTTTGCCGGCTCATACATCATCCAGGACTGCGTAATGAAAATAAAAACGATCGAGGTTGTGATTCCTAGCGTTACCGTTTTTTGCGCAGTCTGCTTTCCGTAGGTTTCGCTTGCAATGTCCGTCACAAGGAAGGTGGACGCAAAGAGGATGTTTCCAAGCGTCATTTCCATCCCAAACGCCTGCACAACGATCAAAGCTTCGATGTTGGCGGCAATCGTTGCGACGATCGTCCAAAGGAAAAGTCCTTGCTCTTTTAAAAGCCGGAATAATGCCAGCACAGCTGCGTATGTGATAAATAAAGATAAGACCAAAACGAGATTGTTATTCATAAGAGCCTCCTATTCCAAAGTCTGTGTTATTTAATAAAATGTCAACCCTTGGATGATTGATATAAACCGGATAGATTTCTTTTTGAAAAAGTTCGATAATTTTTTTGTCAGGCTGGATCGGGCTGGAGTTTTCGGTCATGATATTGACGCAGACCCGCTCAAAATTAGCCAGCCCGATTTCAATATCGCGCCGCATGCTTTCCTTTGTCTGCCCTGGAATGCCCTGGAGCAGGCAGACTTCCTGAAAATATTTCGCGATTTCTTCTGGATTTTCTTCATCGATCCCTTTTTCGAGGTAGCATTCCCGAAACAGCGGGTCAAAAGTCTCCACACCCGTTTTTATTTTCAGCGTAATGCCGCATTTTGCAAAGCGCTTACGAAAATCGGCAATCTGGCGGCGGTGCATCCAATGGCATTCAAAATGCAGCTGCGCGATCTGATGATCCTGGCAGATCTTTTCAATGAGCGATATGGTATTTTCATCTAAATCCACGAAGCTGCCGGAATTAATGACCTCAAGCTTTTGGAATTGCCCGGTCACGTTTGCAAGGACTTGTTTATTCAATAAAAAATTAGCCGCCTCGTCCCTGGAGGAATCCAGATGGTAATCGCAGAACCTGCAACGGCGCCAGGCGCAGCCGCGGCCGCGTAGCATTACGATTTCACGTTTATTTTTTTCTAAGATCACGCTGTAGCGTATCGGTTGGGATACGGTGTCCATTTGTTTTACTCCTTTCTTATATCAGATCGGGCAGGGAAGAAATGAGACAGCTTCTCCTGCCCGCGAGCTTCCCCTGTCCGTCGGCTTCTGCCATAAATTTCACTTGGGCGCCCGTGCGCATAAAAAAAGGGCGTTTTATAACGCCCATCAAAGCAGCCATAAAACAGGCTGCAAAATCCATAGTTTTGTTTATAGACAGGATGGTCGCGAACTGTCTGATTCAGTTTTGTTGGAAACGCGATAAAAACTGGCGCGTGCGTTCTTCCTTTGGATGCTCGATGACCTGGATCGGGTCGCCCTGCTCCAAGATGTATCCGTCATCCATAAAAATAACGTGGTTTGCAACGTCCCTTGCGAATGCCATTTCGTGGGTGACGATGATCATCGTTGTCTGCTGCTTCGCCAGCCCGCGGATGACCTTTAGCACTTCCCCGGTCAGCTCCGGATCCAGCGCGGAGGTTGGTTCGTCAAAGCAGAGGATGTCCGGAGCAAGGGCAAGAGCGCGGGCGATCGCGACACGCTGGCACTGACCGCCGGAAAGCTGGTGCGGGTAATTATTCATCCGCTCGGAAAGCCCCATCTGGTGAAGCAGCGATTCGGCGTGCGCCTGGATTTCCTCATGGATTTCCTTTTTCCTGGACTGGTACTCTGGCAGTTCTTTCGCAAGCAGCTCCTTTGCGAGTATCACGTTTTGTAAGGCGGTGTACTGCGGAAACAGATGAAAGGACTGGAAGACCAGCCCAAAGTGAAGCCGTTTTTTTCGGATCTCACTTTCCTTTTGCGTCGCGATGTCCGTCGCGTCAAATAAAAGCTCCCCGTTTACGCGGATACAGCCGTGGTCCGGGCGTTCTAAAAAATTCAGGCAGCGAAGCAGGGTAGTCTTTCCACTGCCGGAAGAGCCGATGATGGACACGACCTGGCCTTTGTTTAGCGTAAAGCTAATATCTTTTAACACCTGCGTATGTTCAAAGTTTTTGCTGATATGTTCCACTTCTAAAATTGGCATGGTTTCCTCCCTCGTATGCTTAACGGAAGTAGCTTAATTTTTTCTCCAGCCGCCCAAGCAGCACTGTAAGCAGGCCGTTGCAGATCAGGTAATAAAACGCGGTAAAAAACAACGGCCACATAACGCCGGAAATTCCCTGGGAGCCTTTCATAAAGGACTGGCCTGCCCAGATGACCTCCTGCAAGGCGATGATGCGGGCAAGCGAGGTGTCTTTTACAAGCGTGATGATCTCGTTGGACATCGGAGGGACGATACGCTTGATCATCTGCAACAGCGTTACTTTAAAGAAAATCTGGGATTTTGTCATGCCAAGCACAAGCCCCGCTTCCGTCTGCCCCACCGGGATCCCTTCAATGCCGCCCCGGTAGATCTCGGAAAAGTAACAGGCGTAATTGATAATAAAAGAAACGCTTGCCGCCATAAAACGTCCCGTTTCTCCGCCGCCCCAGATCGGATTATGTAATATCAGGCCCGGAAAATAAAAAATGATCAACAGCTGGATCATCAAAGGAGTTCCTCGGATGATCCAGACAAAAATCTTTGTGACAAAGCTTAGCGGCTTAAACCGGGACATGGAGCCAAAAGAGATCAAAAGCCCCAGCGGAAACGCGCCGATCAAAGTCACAAAAAATAGTTTTAAGGTCTGTAAAAAGCCAACATTTAAAGAATGGATTACAATTGGAAGCTGTTTTAAAATCAATTCCATGGCGCGTCCTGCCTATTTCACTAAAGCTGCCTGCACGCCGTATTTTTTCGCTGTCTTTTCAATGCTGCCGTCCGCGTAGCCATCCTCAAAAAATGTGTTCAACGAAGCGGCAAGGTCTGAGCCTTTTCGAAAGCCTACGCCGTATTCTTCGCTGTTTAAAGCTACGGTATGAGTCAGATCCGTGTAACCGGTGCCTTCCCCGACCATCGCGTCAGCCATTAAAGAGTCGATGATGGCCGCGTCCGAGGTGCCGGAGGCCACTTCCATTAATGCGCTTGCCTGGTCTTTTACCGACGTATAGGTTAAATTATGTTCCGAAGCCTGCGCTTCTCCGGCGCTTCCGGTTTCTACGGCAAAGGAAAGATCCGTAAGGCTGTCCGCGTCCTGGTATTTGTCCGCGATCTTATTTGGCAATACGACTACCTGCGCGTTGTTGCAGTAAGCGTTGGAGCATTCCATAGAGCTTGTGACCTCATCGGTCAGCGTCATGCCGTTCCATACGCAGTCGATGGTTTTCCCATCCAGCTCCATGATCTTGTTGTCCCAGTCGATTTCGATAAATTCCGCGGTAACGCCCAAGCTTTTCGCAAACGCCTTTGCCATATCCGCGTCAAAGCCGATCCAGTCGCCGTTTTCATCGGTATAATCCATTGGCTCAAAATCGGTAACGCCTACAACGAGCGTTCCTTTTTCCTTTACGTATTCCATATCGCTGCCGCTGTCTGCGTTGTCCTTTTCGTCGCTGTCAGATTTTGTATTTGCATTGTCTGCATTGTCCGATACGGTTTCGTTTGAAGAGCCGGCGCTATCCTTTGCATCCGAGCCGGCGTTGTCTGCGCTGCCGCAGGCGGTTAATGAAAAGGACAACAAAAAGGTTAACGTAAGCGCTTTTAATTTTTTCATTTTCTAACTCCTTTGTGTAATTTTTTTATTTCATTATAAAAGCAATTTTTGCATCGATGTGGAAAACACAATGCATTCCCATATTAACAGGTTAAAGAGATAAAGTCAATATCTGATAAACTCTTGAGTTTCTATAAGCATTCTTGAGATAAGATTGTAATAGATTTTGCGTTCTTGATATGTTATACTGAATCCATTAAGAGGATCGTTTCTATAAATAGTTGGGGTGGTTTTCATTACGAGGAGGTGAATCCATATGCCGTCTAATGAAAAAGAGTTAAATTGTAATTTGTTTGATCAATTATCTATTATTGAAGAAGCGCAAGAGATTGCAAAAGAAGAAAATGCGGAAAAAACTTTAAGGTTTCTTGAAATGAAAAAACGACAGATAGAACGAAAGCTATATCAGAAACCGCCGCTTCTTATTGAAAAAACAGAATAGCAAGAATCAAAAAAAGAGAGTGTTACGTTAAGACAGCATTCTCTTTTTTGATTATAAAAAAGTAATATCAGGCGGAATTTGTTAACGAAGATTAATGAAAAAGTAATATCATCCGATATAGTCTATAAAATAAGAATCAGTTTTTTGAAATCAGCTAAGGAAAGCGTTTGCGGCCACGGAAGGCGAAAGATCAGGGGGATACGGAAGTTGGAAACGGCTGCAAAAGAAATCATTGTTGTAAATCAAAACGGGAAAATCCGCTATATTGCAGCAAAAAGCGTCATTTATATCGAAAGTTATGGAAGGAAGGTTTTGCTGCATCTGGAAAATGAGGTCATTGAATACTATGCGAAAATAAGCCAGCTTGAGGCGCAGCTTGAGCCTGGTTTTTTTCGCGTCCACAGGGCGTATCTGGTGAATTTGGGCTGCGTTTTAAATTACAGTAAAAGAGAAGCGAAAATGCGCAATCAAGATCTTTTGCTCATTTCCAAATACCGTTTTGCCCAGTTCCAAAAAGCGATGCGCAAATATGCCGAAAATGCTTGCAAAATGACAGAAGAAAGGCTAAAATGAAGCAAATATAAAAACAGTATTGGGGATGTGATTTTGCACATACTGTGGATGATTGGCACAATGGATAAGGAGCGGATGCAAATGCAGCATAGTGAGAGAAATTTGTCCATGGTCATGGATTTTTATGAAATGACGATGAGCAATGGCTATTTTCAAAGCAAGGGATTGGATTCCAGGGTGGCTTTTGATGTGTTTTACCGCAAAAACCCGGATAAGGCAGGGTTTGCGATTTTTGCGGGATTAGAGCAGATGATAGAATATATTTCAAACCTTCATTTTTCCGAGGAGGATATCGCTTATTTCAGGGATCAGAGACTTTTTTCGGAAGAGTTTTTAAACAGCCTTAAGGATTTTCAGTTTAAAGGGGACTTGTACGCTTTTCCGGAAGGGACGGTAATGTATCCAAACGAGCCGGTGGTGACGGTCGTTGCGCCGCTGATTGACGCGCAGCTGATTGAAACGGCGATCTTATTAGAGATCAACCACCAGTCTTTGATCGCCACAAAGACAAGGCGGATTGTAAAAGCGGCAAAGGGGCGCGCGGTATCTGATTTTGGCGCAAGGCGCGCTCATAATATGGACGCGGCGGTATACGGCGCAAGGGCCGCTTATATCGGCGGCGCGGTTAGCACGGCAACCGTGCTTGCGGGCCAGATGTTTGGCATTCCGGTAAGCGGCACGATGGCGCATAGCTGGGTGATGTATTATGGGGACGAATATGTGGCGTTTCAAAAATACGCCCAGGCTTACCCGGACGCGGCGGTGCTTTTGGTGGATACGTACGACGTGCTCCAAAGCGGGGTTCCAAACGCGATCAAAACAGCCAAGGAGGTTTTAGAGCCGATGGGCAAGCGGCTAAAAGGGATCCGTTTGGACAGCGGGGATTTGGCGTATTTATCCAAGCGAGCAAGAAAGATGTTAGACGAAGCGGGGTTGACGGACTGCAAGATCATCGTTTCCAACAGCCTGGATGAATATACGATCACTTCGATTTTAGACCAGGGCGGGTGCATCGACAGCTTTGGCGTAGGGGAGCGGCTGATCACCTCGAAATCCGAGCCGGTGTTTGGCGCCGTATATAAGATCGTTGCGGTAGAAGAAAATGGAAAATTTAAACCAAGAATTAAGATTTCTGAAAATCCTGAAAAAATAACAGACCCGGGACTGAAAAAAATTTATCGCGTATACGATGAGGAAGGACATGCGATTGCGGACCTCCTTGCGAAAGCGTCCCAGGAGCTTGATTTTCAAAAGCCGTTTCGATACGTCGACCCGGTAAAGCCGTGGAAAAACCGTTATTTTGAGCGCTGCACGGCAAAAGAGCTTCAGATACCGATCTTTAAAGAGGGAAAGCTTGTTTACAAAAAACCTGGCATGGACGAGATTGCGGCTTATGTAAAAAAACAGCTGGACAGCGAAATCTGGGAGGAGGAGCAGCGCTTTGAGAACCCGCATATCCATTATATGGATATGACGCCGGAATTATATGAAGAAAAGATGAACCTTTTGTATGAATCCAGGATGGCATAATGGAGGGAGAAATTGAAAGTAATCAAACGTGACGGGCGGATTGCGGATTATAATGGAAGCAAGATCATCATGGCGATACAAAAAGCCAACGCGGAAGTAAATTCAAAAGACCGGATTACCGAGCAAAAAACGTATGATATTGAAAAGATGATTTCTAAGCTGCCGCAAAGTAAGATCCAGGTGGAAGAAATCCAGGATTTAATCGAGCATCAGCTCGTGCAGGAGCAAAAGTACGAGCTTGCGAAAAAATATATCATTTATCGCTATAAGCATGCGCTTGTGCGAAAAGCGAACACCACCGATGAATCCATATTGTCGCTGATTCGCAATGACAACAAGGAGCTTGCGGAGGAAAACTCGAATAAAAACACGCTGCTTGCGTCTACACAAAGAGATTATATCGCCGGGGAGGTGTCCAGGGATTTAACGAAACGGGTGCTTTTGCCGGAAAAGATCGTAAAGGCGCATGAAACCGGGGCGATCCATTTTCATGACGCGGACTATTTTTTACAGCCGATATTTAATTGCTGTTTAATTAATATTGGAGATATGCTGGATAACGGGACTGTCATAAATGGAAAATTAATAGAGCGGCCAAAAAGCTTTCGGGTGGCATGCACTGTGACGACGCAGATCATAGCGTCTGTCGCTTCCAACCAATACGGCGGGCAGTCGGTGGATGTCAGGCATTTGGGAAAATACTTACGCTACAGCGAGGAAAAGTTTCGAAGGAAAGCCAAGGAGGAGCTGCCTGGATTTACAGACGAGCAGATTGAGCAGGTTGTGGCGATGCGCACGAAAGAGGAGCTGGAAGCGGGCGTTCAGACGATGCAGTACCAGATCAATACGCTTATGACGACAAACGGGCAGTCGCCGTTTGTCACCCTGTTTTTGCTTGTGGATGACAACGACCCATATGAAAAAGAAAACGCGCTTATAATAGAAGAAATTTTTAAAACAAGATATCGCGGCATTAAAAATGAAAAGGGCGTGTACGTTACGCCGGCGTTTCCGAAATTGATCTATGTGCTGGATGAAAACAACTGCTTCAAAGGTGGGAAATACGATTACCTGACGAAGATTGCCGCAAAATGCTCCGCCAAACGGATGTATCCGGATTATATTTCCGCAAAAAAGATGCGGGAAAATTATGAGGGCAACGTGTTTTCCTGTATGGGATGCCGCAGCTTTTTATCTCCATGGAAGGATGCGCAGGGCAATTATAAATTTGAAGGCAGATTTAACCAGGGAGTCGTAAGCATCAACCTTCCGCAGGCCGCGTTATTGGCAAAAGGGGACGAAGGAAAGTTTTGGGAGATTTTAGACGAGCGCCTTGCGCTTTGCCATGAAGCGCTGTTGTGCCGCCACCGCGCGTTGGAGGGCACAAGATCGGACACAAGCCCGATACACTGGCAGTACGGCGCGATTGCGCGGCTGGAAAAAGGAGAGGTCATAGACCCGCTGCTTCATAACGGTTATTCCACGTTATCGCTTGGGTATATCGGCATTTATGAAACCACGATTTTAATAAAGCATTGCAGCCATACTGCGCCGGAAGGGGAGAAATTCGCATATAAGCTGATGCGTCATATGCGCCACACCGTCGACCAGTGGAAAAAAGAGTCGGGCCTTGGATTTGCGCTATATGGCACGCCGGCGGAAAGCCTTTGCTACCGCTTTGCCAAAATTGACCAAAAGCGGTTTGGAGACGTAAAAGATGTGACGGATAAAGGGTATTATACAAACTCCTACCATGTGGATGTGCGGGAAAAGATCGACGCGTTTTCCAAGCTCGTTTTTGAAAGCGGGTTTCAAAAAATATCCTCCGGCGGGTCGATCTCCTTAGTTGAGATCCCAAATATGGAGCATAATTTAGAAGCGTTGGAAACCGTCATCCAGTTTATTTATGACAATATCCAATATGCGGAATTTAACACGAAATCCGATTATTGCCAGTGCTGTGGCTACAGCGGGGAAATTTTGATCAACGATGATTTTGAATGGGAATGCCCACAGTGCGGGAATAAAGACCACGCAAAAATGAACGTCGTGCGCAGGACATGCGGCTATTTGGGCGAAAATTTTTGGAACGAAGGGAAAACAAAAGAGATCCGTTCCAGAGTTTTACATTTATAAACCAGGCATAATTATTTTCAATCTGCGAATACTGACATGGTAAGACAAACAGAAGAAGAAGGGAGTGTCAGTATTGGATTTTAATAGTTTGCCGATTGGGTTCGCCATGAATATGGCGAAGCATAAAGACGCGTTGGACGCTTATAACAGCCTTACAGAGTACGAAAAGGAAAAAGTGATCCTGGAATGTAAGGACGCAAAAAGCAAAGAGGACATGGAGCATATTATCGACCGTTTGACCGGAAACTGGTTTTAAAAAAGGGCTGTGGGACGCAGGGGAAAAACGCCGCTTCCCACAGCTTTTTTTAATTTGTGTTTTTGCACATAATATAGTTGACTCTGATTGAAATTTTTGGTACATTTATTGTATAAAAGAAAGCTACGAATGATAATCTTTGATGACAGTCTTTGGATGACAGTCTTTTCATCATAGTCTTTTCATAAAAATCTTTACATAAAAATCTTTACATATAGAAAGAGAGGGTAAAGCGTATGTTAAAACAATGGATTGAAACCGAAAAGCCGCAGGAGGAGGCGTTGTCCGCCAGGTTAAAGGCAGTCAGGGAAAAGCTCGCGGGGCAGCAGATGCAGGTGAAGGATATGAAGCTTCCGGTTTTGGTGCTGGTGGAAGGCTGGGGGACTTCCGGAAAAGGTTCTTGCATCGGCAAGATTATAAAAGATATCGACCCGCGCTTTTTCAAGGTCGCTTCCATGGAGGAGCCGTCTGTGGAAGAACAGCGCAAGCCGTTTTTATACCGTCATTTCGTAAAAATCCCGGAAGCGGGGAAGTTCCAGTTTTTAGACTCCGGCTGGATGGATGAGCTGATGAAGGAAAAGCTGAATCACAATATGGACGCCGCCGAATATGCCAACCGCGTGGAATCGGTAAAGCGTTTTGAGCGCCAGTTAACGGACAACGGCTATCTGGTGATGAAATTTTTCCTCCATATTTCCAAAAAGGAGCAAAAAAAGCGTATCCAAAATTTAATGCAGAATAAAGATGCGAAATGGCGCATTAACCAAAACGACCTGTGGCAGAATAAGCATTACGAAAAATGTATGGACGCATACGACAGCTATCTTACGGATACAAACCTGCCGTCCGCGCCTTGGTATATTATCGACGCGAAATCCAGGAAATGGACGGAGCTTCAGATTTTGGAGATTTTAACGCGTGGCATCGACATCGCGCTAAACAACCATTCTTTAGCGGTGCCGTTATTGCAAAATGTATTCCCGCTTGTGCCAATGCCAAAGCTTTCGGAAATCCCGTTGGATAAAAAAGTGGAGGAGGAATTATATAAGCCGGAGCTTAAGCGGCTGCAACATAGGCTTGGGGAGTTGCATAACCGGCTGTACCGCAAAAAGGTTCCGGTGATCATCGCATACGAAGGCTGGGACGCGGCGGGAAAGGGCGGCAATATCAAACGCCTGACGGAAGCCTTAGACCCGAGAGGCTATGAAGTCCATCCGATCGCAAGCCCGGAGCCGCATGAAAAAGCAAGGCATTATTTGTGGCGTTTTTGGAACCGGATGCCAAAAACCGGGCATATCGCTATTTTTGACAGGACCTGGTATGGGCGCGTGATGGTAGAGCGGCTGGAGGGCTTTTGCAGCGAAAACGACTGGATGCGCGCTTATAATGAGATGAACGAATTTGAAAAGGAACTGCATGACTGGGGCGCGGTCATTATCAAATTCTGGGTGCAGATCGATAAGGACACCCAGCTGCAACGGTTTACAGAACGCCAGAATACGCCTGAGAAGCAGTGGAAGATCACGGATGAGGACTGGCGCAACCGGGAGAAATGGGACCAGTATGAGGAAGCCATAAATGAAATGATCCAAAAGACAAGCACGGAATACGCGCCTTGGTATATCCTGGAATCGGTAGATAAAAAATATGCGCGCATCAAGGCGTTGCAGATCGTAGTAGAGCAGCTGGAAAAGGCATTAAAATAAATTTAGTTCAAAAAAGGAGAAACCAATGAGCGCCTTTCGCGTGCAATTAAAAAAAGTAGTCGACGACAGCTATGACATTGAAACCGGTTTTGGCTTAGCGAATTCGTTAGTCCATGACCTGCAAAACGGCTTGGTGGGAAAAACGAAACGGATCGCAGTCATTACCGATACCACCGTAAAAGACCTTTACGCGTCAAAAATCATGGAAAACCTGCTTCATGCCGGGTTTTCCTGCGACCTGTTTGCGTTTGAAGCCGGGGAGATGAGCAAGACCCGAAAGACGAAGGAGCGGATAGAGGACGCGATGCTTGAGGCGGGATACCGCAGGGATTGCTGCGTCCTTGCCATAGGCGGCGGGGTGGTAACGGATCTGGCCGGGTTTTTAGCGGGCACCTTTGGGCGCGGCGTGCCGTTTCTCAATTACGCGACTACCCTGCTTGCCGCCGCGGACGCGTCCATTGGCGGAAAAACGGCGGTGGACACTCCGTTAGCGACGAATCTGATCGGGATGTTCCACCAGCCAAAAAAGGTCTACATCGACCTGGAAACCTGGAAAACGCTGCCAGCGCGCCAGCTTGCAAGCGGTATGGCGGAGACGATCAAGCACGCGTGCCTGGCCAGCGCAGAGTTTTTCGAGTATCTGGAAGAAAATATCGATGCGGTGTGGGCGTTTGATAAGGATGTGTGCGCGCATATCGCGGAGGAAAACTGCAAGATCAAATATTCGGTCGTTATGAAAGATGAGCGGGAAAGCGGGCTTCGCGAGATCTTAAATCTCGGGCATACGGTAGGCCGCGCGATTGAAACCGAAAGCGACTACAGGCTGCTTCATGGCGAAGCGGTTTCCATCGGGCTTGCGGCGCAGGCGGCGCTGGCGGTCAGACTTGGATATCTGTCCAAAAAGGAGCAGGAAAGGGTAACCGCGCTATTGGAAAAAGCAAAGCTTCCGACCGCGATTCCATCCTACATCGACAAAGAAAAGCTGGTGCAAAAGCTGTATACGGATAAAAAGGTGCGGGATGGAAAATTGCGTTTTGTGGTTCAAAAAGGGATTGGAGATATCGTGGAATTTGAAAATGGCGTTTTCGCCGCTCCGATTGAAGAAGATTTGGCGCGGTCGATCATTTTGGAAATGCCCGTAAAAGAGATCGGTATTAAATAGAAAAATAGAAGAAGCGGTTTTTGAAACATAAAATCACGCCCTGCTTGGAATGGCGGCCAGCCGGGGCGTGATTTTATGTTTCAAAAAACGCATATGGAAGTTTACCGCGTAAAATTTCTTTCGATTTTCTTAAAAATTTATGTATTGCGCATTTTTGGTTGTCATGGACTTCGTTTTTGACTATAATGGAATCGTTCGGATATCCATGAAAAAACGAAGGAAAGGTAGAGACTGTTTATGAATAAAGGCATAAAATATCTGAAGATACTTTGTAATTTGGTCGCGCTTGCGTTTGTCGTTTTTATCCTCGTATTTTTGTTGCCAAAGCTGCTTGTTTTTTTCATGCCTTTTGTTGTAGGGTTCGTACTGTCTTTGATCGCAAATCCGCTAGTGCGTTTTTTGGAGAAAAAAATTAAGATCAAACGAAAATACGGAACGGTGCTTATGATCGCCATGGTCATTGGCGTGCTTGTGCTGGCGTGTTATGGAGGGATTTTGCTTTTGGTAAGCGGCGTGCGCGGATTTATGGAATACATGCCGACGATGATAGAAGACGCGGAAGGTGAGCTGACAGCCGCGGTTGACCAGCTACAGGCTCTTTTACATAAGGTGCCTGCGCTATCGCGCATAAAGGTCGGCGAGCTTGGAGCCATGTTGCAAGGGGCGTTAAACGACGTTTTAGATAATTACAAAGAGCCGACGGTTTCAGCCATTGGCGGGTTTGCAAAAAGCATCCCGGACATTTTAGTCAGCGCGGTCATGGGGCTGCTTGCCACCTACTTTTTTATCGCCGACCGGGATAAGATCATGGCAGCCGTAAGACTTCATGCGCCAAAATCGATACAGGAAAAATGCATGGTGATCTATAATTACTTTGTACGCGCGGTCGGAGGATATTTTAAAGCGCAATTTAAAATTATGGGCGTGATCTATGTGATCATTACGGTCGGGCTGATGCTGTTGGGGCAAAGCTTTGCGTGGCTGATCGGCTTTGGGATCGCCTTTTTGGATATGCTTCCGGTATTTGGGACAGGCACCGTGCTGATCCCCTGGGCGATCGTGAAGATATTTTCGGGAAATGTGTCGACAGCCGTTGGGATGGTCGTTTTGTATGCGGTTTCGCTGCTCGTGCACCAGCTGATCCAGCCGTCTATGGTAGGGGAGTCTATTGGATTAGACCCGTTTGCGACGCTGTTTTTTATGTACATCGGATACGAAGTGCAGGGCGTTGTGGGCATGATCATCGCAATCCCGATCGGAATGGCTTTATGTATGCTGTACGAAGCGGGAGCTTTTGACCATATTACCTGGTGCGTAAAAGAGGTCGCCTCCGATATTTCCGATTTTTGCAAGATCACCCCCGGTTCTGCGGGCGATATGGTGGAAAAGGAAGAGGATAAATAGGATAAAAACATAGATGGGTAAAGTAAAGATAGATCAGATAAAGACAGATCAGATAAAGACAGATCAGATAAAGACAGATCAGATATAGATAGATCAGATAAAGATAGATTGAAATAAAGAAAATTAGAAATAAATATAACTAATGGATACAGGAAAAGGAGCGGATATGAAAAAATATGCGGTCATTACAGGGGCAAGCTCCGGCATCGGCTCGGAATTTGCGAAATGCCTGGCGAAAAAAGGCTATGCGCTGATCTTAATCGCGCGCCGCAAAAATCGGCTGCAAAAGCTTGCGGACAGCCTTCATACAGAGTGCGAGATCATCTGCGCGGATTTAACAAGCCAAAAAGAGTGTGAACGGGTATATGAGATCTTAGAGCCGAAAAAAATCGCGGTGTTTATCAACAATGCAGGTTTTGGGGACTGCGGCCCGTTTTTAAATGGCGATTTAGATAAAGAGCTTCGGATGATACAGTTAAATGTGCAGGCGATGCATTTCTTTTGCAAACGTATGCTGCAAAAAATGCAAAAGGCGGATTACGGCTATCTGCTAAATGTCGCGTCCGTTGCGGGCTTGCTGCCAGCCGGCCCTTATATGGCTTCGTATTACGCGTCCAAAGCCTATGTCACAAGCCTGACCCGGGCGGCGGCAGTCGAGCTTCGGGATACAAAAAGCAGGGTGTATGTAGGCTGTCTTTGCCCAGGCCCGGTGGATACGGAATTTAACCAGGTGGCGAATGTGGAATTTGCGTTAAAAGGCATCAGCCCTTCTTACTGCGCCAGATACGCGCTGGCGCAGATGCGAAAGCGAAAGACGGTCATTATACCAAAGCTTCATGTAAAGCTTTTGGCATACGTTGGGAACCGCCTGCCGGCAAGAGTGTTGATCTGGATGATCTCTTTCCAGCAAAAGAAGAAGATTTATTTATAGAAGTTTTGTTTCATAGAAGATTGTTCCATAAAAGATTTGGGCGCGCGCAGGCTCATATTTTTACGAAGCGCGCATAAAATTAGGATAAGAACATTCCCTTAGGAAGCCTGATTTTATGAATTTAAAAAAGACGACAGCCCTGATCCTTATTCTGGCGGCGGTATTTTTTGCCGGAAGGTATACCGCCTCCGGCGTAAAAAAGTGGCAGAGCACATACGCCGTGCTCCCCCAGGCGGACAGCTGGGGGCTTGGCTTTGGCGAGGACGGAAGCGGCAGACAGCCAACCGGCAATGCCTCGGCGGAGGAGTTAAAGCAGTACGACGCTTATTTTGTAGGGCCGGCGCAGGAAAAAAACATTTATCTGACGTTTGACTGCGGGTATGAAAACGGCAATACGAAAAATATTTTAAAAGCGCTGAAAAAGCACCATGCAAAAGCGACCTTTTTCGTCGTCGGCCATTTCCTGGAAACAAGCCCGGATCTGGTAAAGCAGATGCTAAAAGAAGGGCATACGGTCGGCAACCATACCTACCATCATCCAGACATGACTTCGATCGCGACGATGGACGCGTTTCAAAAAGAAATGGAAGATAACGCCGCGCTGTTTTCACAGATTACCGGAAAAGAGATGTCCAAATACTACCGCCCGCCTCAGGGAAAATACAGCACCGTAAATTTAAAAATGGCAAAAGAGCTTGGCTATCACACCTTTTTTTGGAGCCTTGCCCATGTAGACTGGTACGAGGACAAACAACCCTCCCACGAGGAAGCGCTCACAAAACTGACCGCGCGTATCCATCCGGGAGCGATCGTGCTGTTACATAATACCTCAAAGACAAATGGGGAGATCTTAGATGAGCTTTTGACGAAATGGGAGGAAATGGGGTATCAGTTCCAGCCGTTGTCCGGGTTAACCGGGGAAAGCACTGCCAAAAAGTAAAGCCCGGGAGTTTGCATTTACTGCAAAGTCCGTAGGAGAAAGAAGAGGTTGTGGGAATCCGGTTCTTTGCCAAACGCAAACTTCCAATGAGCCGGATTCCGTTACAGGCAAGCGGGAACTGTTGCTTTATTTCTATGTATATTCAAAAATAACTATTGTGAATCCCTCAAAAATATGCTATTTTATTCTATATAGGTAAATCGTGGCTCATTCAGCTCACACTTCAAGGGGGAACACATATATGAAAATAGCAAAGGTAAAAAAAGAAGTCAGCCTGTTTCTTGTTTTGGCGTTGTTTTTTGCGGTTCTGACCGGATGTACGGATATTTCCACGATCCGTATCCAGGAAGATGGATCTGGCAGTTATGCGGAAACCTTTTCCGTTTCCAAAAAGCTTTGGGACATGGTATACGCGGGCCTTGGAAATGACGATATGGTAAAGCAAACGCTGGAGGACGCATATCCTGGCGCAACGGCCACCGTAGAAGATGGCGTTGTGGAAGGTGTTGAGACAAAAAATTTGAAATTGGCGATGGATTTTACCGGGATAGAGGGGTTACAGACGTTACTGAATTCCATGGGAATGTATTCCATGCAGTATAACGAGAAATATTTTTCCAGAAGCATGATCGTTACGCCAGGCGACGGCGCAAGCGATGGGGCGGATTCGATGTTCGACGGCTTAGAAGGCGTTTTAGGCGAAAATGAAGAGCTTTTGAATCTGCTTACGGATGAAATGAAAAATATGGAAGTGAGAATGACCATTGCGTTTCCATACGCTGTGATCGATACCAATGGCGTGGTGCAAGAAGACGGCAAAACCGTAGTCTGGGATGGAAAGCAGGAGTCGCAGGACAGTTCGCCGCGCATGTACGCGTCGTTTGCAAAGCAGGATTCCAAACAGGCACCGAAATTTGACGGCGTGAAATCAGGAAAAAGCTACAATACGGCGGTTGCCGTAAAAGTCGTATCGGACAACCTGTTGGATTACGTGACCGTTGACGGGGAAAAATATGAATCTGACTACCTGGCGATTTCGGAAGAAGGCGAGTATCAGGTTGTCGCGGTGGATAAAAATAAGAACCAGAGTACGGTAAAATTCCGCGTTGATATGACAAAGCCGCAGGTAAAGGGCATAAAGAACAATAAGACTTATAAAAAAGCGGTCGTTGTGAAATTCTCGGATAAAGGCAGCGGCATGAAGAAAGCGACGTTAAATGGAAAAAAGGTTTCCAGTGGCGTTAAGGTTTCGAAAAAAGGAAGCTATACGTTAAAAGTGACAGACCGCGCCGGAAACAGCAAGACGGTAAAATTTAAAATCAGTTAAACGTAAAAGATTCAGAAAATAAAACATTTTGTTAAGATATAGCCGCTCTTATGGGCGGCTATTGGAAAATTAACGGTTTTTAAACCAGAAAGCGTTTAGGCAGAGGAGAGTGGGGCATGTTAAATGAAATACAGATAGGGCCAGTTACCATACATATGTATGGGTTAATGGTAGGGATCGGATTTCTCGCGGCTTATTTGATATGCTGCCATCGCGCAAAAAAGCAGGGGTTAAGCGAGGATATATTGTGGGGCGTTTTGATTTGCTCGATTTTGGGCATGCTGGTCGGTTCCAGGCTTCTTTTTTATCTGGTGTCCCTGCCGGATATATTAAAAGACCCTTCGATTTTATGGGATTTTCGAAATGGATATGTCGTTTACGGAGGGCTGATCGCCGGAATTTCCTTTTCCGGTTTGTATTGTAAAAAAAAGCGGGGTTCGTTTTTTGAATATTTTGACCTTGTTATGCCCTCGGTGTCGGTTGCCCAGGGGTTTGGCAGGGTTGGCTGTTTTTTTGCGGGCTGCTGCTATGGCAGGCAGACGGATTCCTGGTTTCACATTATGTACACCCACTCGCAGTTTGCGCCAAACAATGTGTGGTTGATCCCTACCCAGCTGATATCCAGCGCCGGTAATTTTGCGATCGCCGCAATATTGTTTTGGTATGCAAAGAAAAACAAGGTAACGGGTATGGTAGGCGCGATGTATCTGGCGCTTTACAGCATTGGCAGGTTTTTTATCGAAATGCTGCGAAACGATTATCGCGGCTTTGTCGGGTCGTTTTCCACGTCGCAATGGATTTCCATAGGGATGGTCGCGCTTGCAGGCGGTTTGATGTATTATTTGCGCAGACGCCATCAAAAAGAGCTGGCGGTCAAATAGAAATAGATGTAGTTGGAAAAGCCGCTGTAAAAAGCTGGAAAAAATAGAAAGTAAGAAAATAGGAAAAAGGAAAGATATAAAAAAGAAAGATATAAATAAGATATAAATTTAGGAAGCAAGAAAACTATCAATATAGTATAAACAAAAAAAATGAAAGCTTAGAAAATGAAAATATTAAAAAATATGGAAAATCGTGTAAATATCATAAATAAAAGAAAATTAAAAAATTTAAAGAGCTTTAAAATGCTTGCGCTGTTGGCGGCGGCTATGCTGTTTTGCGCTTGTGGAAGCAAGGCTTCGACGGAAACGAAAGAGAGCGTTTCGATATCAAAGCTTCAGGAAACCATGCTTGCGGCGGATACGACGCTGCCGGAAATGGTCGTTGTATCGGATGGGGACGAGCAGGCGGATTTAAATTTCAGTTATTTATCGGATTTAAGCTATGAAATGGTGGATTCCTATTTTTATGCGTATGCAAAGGACGGGACAGCCGAAGAAATAGCGGCGGTAAAATTAAAGGATAAAGGGGACGCGGCAGCGATGATGGATTCCTTTCACGAGCATATCAAGCAGCGCAAAGGGACGTTTCAGGAATACGACCCGCAGCAGGTGGAGATGGTTGAACATGCGGTTGTTACAAGGCAGGGTAATTATGTTACGCTGATCATCAGTCAAAAAAACGGCCTGGTGCAAAAGGCGTTCCAGCAGTCCTTGGAATAAAGCGGATGGGAGTTTATTCAAACATGCTTGAACAAGGGGAATGGAATTATGGTTTTTAGCAGCATTGTATTTTTGTGTATATTTTTTCCGGTTGTGATCATCTTATATTATCTTTGCCCGTCAAAGCTCCGTAATTTTTTCCTGCTTCTAGCCAGCCTGTTTTTTTACGCCTGGGGCGAGCCGAAATATATTTTGATCATGTTGTTTTCCACAGTTTTTGATTATTGCAACGGAAGGCTGATCGCTTATTTTACCTCAAAAGAAAATCACGCTTTAAAAAAGGTCGTATTGACCGTATCAGTGGTCGGAAATCTGGGGATTTTATTTTTCTTTAAATATACGGATTTTGTGCTAAACGCGATCAATTCGGTAACCGGAAGCGGCGTTTCATTACTGGGGCTTGCTTTGCCGATCGGCATTTCCTTTTATACGTTCCAGACTATGTCGTATACGATAGACGTATATCGCGGAAATGTAAAGGCGCAGAGCAATCTGATCTCCTTTGGCATGTATGTGTGCATGTTCCCGCAGCTGATCGCGGGGCCGATCGTCCGCTACAGCCATATCGAAAATGAGATCGATGCCCGAAGCCATTCCCCTGCGCTGTGCGCGAAAGGGATGCAGCGGTTTTTACTCGGGCTTGGCAAAAAAGTGTTGCTCGCAAACCAGATTGGCGCGCTTTGGGATGAGATTTCGAATATGCAGGCTGCGGATATGTCGGTGGCGCTGGCGTGGCTTGGCGCGCTTGCTTATACATTCCAGATTTATTTTGACTTTTCCGGTTATTCGGATATGGCGATCGGGCTTGGAGAAATGTTTGGGTTCCATTTTCCGGAAAACTTTGCTTACCCATATGAGTCTAGGAGCATTACGGAATTTTGGCGGCGATGGCATATGACCCTTAGCGGCTGGTTTCGGGAATATGTTTACATACCCCTTGGGGGCAGCCGAAAAGGGGCGGGGCGGCAGGTGTTGAATTTATTTCTTGTCTGGTTTTTAACGGGGCTTTGGCATGGCGCCGGATGGAACTTTATTTTGTGGGGGCTTTATTTCTTTGTCCTGCTTTGTCTGGAAAAGTTTTTTTTAAAAAATTGGCTGCAAAAGCTTCCGGCTTTCGCGCAGCATTTATATGCGCTGCTTGCGATCGTTGTGGGCTGGGTGATCTTTGCCTGCGACGAGCTTGGAAAATTAAAAGGATATTTGAAAATGCTTGTTGGCATCGGTGTTCCGGCATACAACCGCCTGGCGCTTTATGAATGGACGACGCATGCGCTTTTTTTACTGATCCTTGCCGTCGCGTCAGTTTCGTTTGCGTCCAAAGCAGCCGGAAAATTGGCAAGGTTCGGGGATGCGGCGGCGTTTTGGCTAAAAAGCGCCTGGTGTTTTATCGTGCTTTTGCTGTGCCTTGCGATGCTCATTAGCAGCAGCTATAACCCGTTTTTATATTTTCGGTTTTAAACGGGAAGGAAGCTTAAGTAAAATTAAATAAAAGCTTAAGAAATAAAGCTTTAGGAAAGAAGGAAAGACATGAAAAATGAATCCAGTCTTATCTTTTTTGCTGGCATTACGGCTATGCTTTTAATTTTGGGCGCTGCTTTCATTTGTATGCCGCAAGCGTCGTTTTCGGAAACGGAAAACCGTTATCTTACGAACTTTGAAAAACCGTCGGTTTCCGGCTTTTTAGATACGTCCTTTCAGGATAAACTGACAAAGGGGGCAAACGACCAGTTTCCGGCGCGGGACGTTTGGATGAAACTTTCTGTGGAGTTGCAGCGGGCGATTGGCCTGTCCGATGTCGGCGGAGTCTATTTTGGAAAGGACGGCTGTTATTTTGAGCGCGTATTAGACAGCCAGATTTCGGAAAGCAGATATTTAAACCAGCTGCGTTATTTAGAACAGTTTTGCGAAACGTCAAACGCATCGGTGACCTTTTTGCCGGTTCCGTCCGCGGGCGCGGTTTTAGCGGATAAATTGCCAAAAAACGCGCCGCTTTACGATTCGGATAAGCTTTATGGGCGGGCAGGACAAAGGCTAAAACAGGTAAGATTTTTGGATATCCGCCCACAGTTGCAAAAAGAGCGTGAAAGGAGCCAACTATATTTTAAAACAGACCATCATTGGACGATGGAGGGCGCGTACCAGGCATACGCCGCATGGTGTCAGGAAAACCAGATCGCGCCAAAGGAGCTTGGATATTTTAAGCCAAAAAAGCAAAGCGACGCGTTTTTCGGCACGCTTTATTCCAAAGCGCCGGTATTTGGGGCAAAGCCGGATAAGCTTACTCTTCCAATGAACCTGCCGGGGGCGGAGGTGTCTATCGATGAAAAAAAGAGGGATGGCCTGCGTATCATTTATGATTGGGAAAAGCTTTATACAAAGGATAAATACGGCGTTTATTTTGGCGGGAATTTTGGCAGGGTTGACATACATACGGGCAATTCAAATGGAAAGAAACTTCTTATTATAAAGGATTCCTTTGCAAACAGCTTTGTGCCGTTTTTGATGCCGCATTATGAGACGATCACGATGCTGGATTTTCGTTATTTCAATGAGTCCGTCCTTAAGTTGGCGCAGCGGGAACGGTTCGGGGAAGCGCTTGTATTGTATGAAATGAGCAATTTCGCCCAGGATATGAATTTTTTTAAATTATTAAAATAATCGGGATAATTAAAAATACATCCATTGACAAGTTGCCACAAAGTATTTAAAATAAAATACAGGGTTTCAATTACGGGAAAAGCATGAGGAGGTTCGAAGAAAGAAATGCAAATGGATCAGGAGCGAAAAAAACAGTTATTGACAGCGTTGGCGATCGTCATAAGCGTGCCGGTTTTGGTTGTCGGCATTTGGTCTGCGGTCATTACCTTATTTGTGTCCCATGGAAGCATCCTCGGCCTGGCATTAATTATCGCAGGCTCTTTAGTCGGGTATCTTGCGTCGCTTATCGTGGCAAAGTTAGCCGCGGACGCCGTCCAGCATTTTTTTGCCAATGTATCGGATATTGCGGACGGGTCTTTTTCGTCTGAAATATCTGACCTTTCATCGAAATTGGAAGGGAACAAAAAGGTAAACCAGATCATGCAGTCGATACAGGAAATGGCTGTTTCCTATGCGAAGGTGGTTTCTTCGATTGAAAAAGCAAGCGGAGAATTAGAGGATGTCAGCAAGGATTTTCTCGGGCTGTTTCAGGAAATGGCGCAGGCGGAAGAGGATATGAGTGAAAACGTCAATACGATTTCCGAAAATATCATATCCCAGGCGGATAAGATGCAGATGATCAATCGGGATATTGACGAGATCAGCACAGAAATTGAAAGCATATCGTCGAACGCTTCGGAGCTTGCGGACAGCGCAAATAAAATGAAGGAAGTCAATAAATCCGTAGAGACTTATATTTCCGAGCTCATAGATTTAAATGATGAAAACAGCGTTTCGATCGAAAAGGTGCGCAGCCAGACGGAGCTTACGAATAAATCGGCGATGAATATCCGTACGGCGACGGAGATCATTGCAAGCATTTCCAGCCAGACAAACCTGCTTGCGTTAAATGCCAGCATTGAGGCGGCGCGTGCGGGGGAAGCCGGAAGAGGGTTTGCGGTTGTTGCGGAAGAGATCCGAAACCTTGCGGACCAGTCCAGGGAATCTACGGAGCAGATCAATGAAAGCGTCAATGAATTGATCGGCAACGCCCAGTTTAGCGTGGAGGTGACGCAAAAGGTGACGACCGCGTTTGCGGAGCAGACCGAAAAGATCATGTCCACAAGCAAGCTTTTTGAAAATCTGCGGGCGGAGGTAAACCATGTAGCCAGTTCCATTAGCGGAATTGAATCGGACATTCAAAATCTGAATCATAATAAAGGCTCGATCCAATCTGAAGTGCAGGAGGTTACGGATTTCTCGAATGAAAATCAGGAGAGCGCGAAAATGACGCTGAACCATGTGGGACGCTTTGAGCAGATCATTACGGAATGCAGGAAGGCGACAGACCATATCACTTCTGTTTCCAATGATCTGGTACATAACATTAATAAGGTGACAGACCGGCTTAGCCGTTAACGGATAGAGCGGAAAAAAGCTTGTGCAGGAAAGCTTTGCGGACTGCGCAGGCTTTTTTCGGCTTTTGCAACGTTTAAAAAAGGAGAGCGTGATGCAAAGCATTTCAGAAAGGGTTTACAAACGGCGGGAAGAAGATAAGATCTTTCGTATCTTTTGGGAAAAAACGGCGCAGGGGGCAAGGGTTTTGCGTATTTTTGGACAGACTCCTGTCGTAACCGTTCCAGATGAGATCGAGGGCTTGGCGGTCACAGAAATCGGAGATTATTGCTTTTCAAAAACGGCGCGGCTGCCGGCTGCCGGGTTTTTTGTAAGCGATGGTTTGGGTGATGGCAGGATGCGCCAAGCGAATTTAAAAGAGCGGGATTGCCAGCAGGCGGAAGGCATTACCGAATTGTGCGGCGGTTTTGCAGAAAGCGTCAGCCTGCCGGATTCGGTTGTAAAAATTGGAAGCTACGCGTTTTATAACTGTAGGAATCTCGCAAAGCTGGAGCTTGGAGGGCGGATAAAGGCGATCGGAAGCGACGCGTTTATGAACTGCTATAAGTTAAAGAAGCTGATCTTTCGATGCAGCGCATTCCAACCAACCTGCCTGCAAAAAATGCTCGTGCAGATTTCGTGGGATGTGGAAGTGTTCTTTAACGCACGGGGGGAGCAGGCGGCGCTTTTTTACCCTGAGTATTACGAAGCCTATGACGAGATCGCGCCGGCGCATATTTTTGAGCGTCGGATTACCGGAGAGGGATTTCGGGCGAGACAGTGCTTTTTGAATCATTTGGTGGATTACGAAAAGTACGATGCTGTTTTTTTGCAGTCCGCTTGCGCGGAAACAAAACAGGCTATGTGTCATCTGGCTTTATGCCGCCTGCGTTATCCGGTATGTTTGCCGCCACAGGCAGAGATGTTTTATCGGGATTATATTTATGAAAACAGTGTCGAGCTTGCGGGGCGCCTGGTGCGGGAAAGGGAGCGGGATATGCTGGAGTTTTTATTTTGCCAAAAGCTTTTGTCGCAGGAAGCGGTAAACGGAGCGCTTTTTTGGGCGGTAGAGGCAGGATGGACGGAAGGCAGCGCGTTTTTGCTTCAGTGGCAACAGGTTGAGGCGGGAAAGTCGGTGGAGGAGAGGTATGCATTTGAATAATAGGGGGCGTATATTTATTTCTAAATTTAATTATATATAAAATATATAGAAATTAAAATAAAATATAACAAATATGGATAAAATTGGATATTTATGCCTTATCGCATGATCAGGAAAAAAAGAATAGAAAAACCAGAAAACAAACAGAAAATTTTGTATACATTTAATAAATGTGAAAACTGTTGTTTTTAATCAGGATTTACAAAAAAACAACTTTATTTTCAGGAAAAGGAGAAGATTGGATGCCGCATATACAGACGCAGACAGAGTGGGAAGTGGAGATGTCCTTAAAGGCATTGCGATTGATACGGGATGAGCTGTATGTGGATCTGCGTTTTTTTGGAGCCGCGTTATCGCAGCTGGAGCCAAAAGAGCATGGCGCGGTCCGCACTTTCGCAACTGACGGGGTATATTTATATTACAATCCGGGGCGGACGCTTTCTGTTTTTCGGGACAATTCAAAATTTTTATGCCGCGCATTTTTGCATAGCGTGTTTCACTGTATCTTTTCCCATTTATGGATCGCGGGCAGCCGGAAACCGGAGCTTTGGGATATCGCATGCGATATTATGGTGGAATATACAATCGACCGGCTGGAAAAGCCCAGCGTTAAGCGCATATTGACATGGACGCGCAGGCAGCTGTACCAAAAGCTGGAGGAAGAAAATCGTAACATTTCCGCGGCGGTGATCTACCGCGCGCTTCAAAAGCTGCCAAAGGAGCAGGCTCTTTCATTGCAGATGGAATTTTTTACAGACGACCATTCCTTTTGGCGTAAAAAAGATCAGCCGGGCGCGAAAAAAAGCGCCGCGCAGGCGAAATGGGAAAAGCTCACGAGGCAGGCAAGCATCCAGCAGGATCGGCTTTTAAAAGGAGAATCGGAAGCGTTACGGCAGTTGGACTTAAGGCTTCAGGCGGAAAAAAGCCGCAGGAGCTATCAGGATTTTTTAAAGAAGTTTACGCGCATTCGCGAAGAAATGCACTGTGATCCGGACGCTTTTGATCTTAATTATTATACCTATGGGCTGCGATTATATCAGAACATGCCGCTGATCGAGCCTTTGGAGACAAGGGAGGAGCGAAAGATCCAGGAATTTATCATCGTTTTGGATACCAGCGATTCTACCAGCGGGAATCTGATACGCGGGTTTTTAACGGAAACGTTTCGCATATTAAAACAGCAGGAGAATTTTTTTCATACGTGTAAGATACGTATCATACAGTCGGACAACCAGGTGCGTAAAGACCAGGAAATCACGGATTTAAGCCAGGCGGAGCGGTTTTTAAGCAAATTTGAGATCGCCGGGGGAGGCGGGACGGATTTTCGTCCGGCGTTTTCCTACGTGAACCGCCTGATAGAGCAGGGGAGCCTGTCAAAGCCGGATGGGTTGTTGTATTTTACGGACGGGAAGGGCATTTATCCGAAAAAACGACCTGTTTATCAAACCGCGTTTTTATTTTTGGAGGAATACGACGAAACGGCGGTTCCTCCATGGGCGATGCACATCAGGTTGGAGCCGGAGCAGTTAAGGGCAAAAGAAAAATAGAAAAGAGGGAGCCATGAATATTCAAGAAGCGAAGAAGGAAATTAAAAATACAGTTAAGGCTTATTTAGCAAAGGATGAGACGGGGGCGTATCGGATCGCATCCGTCAACCAGCGGCCGATTTTATTAATGGGGCCTCCTGGGATTGGGAAAACCCAGATCATGGAGCAGGTCGCAAGGGAGTGTGAGATTGGGCTTGCGGCGTATACGATCACGCACCATACAAGGCAGAGCGCCGTGGGGCTTCCTTTTATAAAGGAAGAAACGTTTGACGGGTGCGCCTGTTCGGTTACCAAATATACAATGAGTGAGATCATCGCGGGCATTTATGAAAAAATGGAGCTGACCGGATGCAGGGAAGGGATTTTATTTTTGGATGAGATTAACTGCGTATCGGAGACGTTAGCTCCGACCATGCTGCAATTTTTGCAGTATAAGACCTTTGGAGGGCATAAGATCCCGGAAGGCTGGATCATCGCGGCGGCGGGCAATCCTCCAGAGTACAATCGCTCGGTGCATGATTTTGACATGGTGACGTTAGATCGAATGCGCTATATGAGCGTGGAGCCGGATTTACAGATATGGAAGGCGTACGCCAAAACCGTGGGGGTGCACAGCGCGATTACAAGCTACTTGGAGCTTCGGCCGAAAAATTTTTACCGGGTGGAAAATGATGTGGACGGCCTGCAATTTGTCACCGCAAGAGGCTGGGAGGATTTAAGCAGTCTTTTGCAGACGTACGAAGCGCTTGGCATTTCGGCGGGAGAGGAGGTTTTTCATGAATTTATCCATCATCCAGATGTGGCGCAGGACGCTTTTTCCTTTTATGACCTGTATCATAAGTACGAGGAGGATTATGGGATCACGGAAATCTTAGAAGGAAAGGTTCGGCAAAATGTATACAGCCGCATCGCGCAGGCGGAATTTGACGAGCGTTTGTGCGTAGTCAGCCAGCTTTCGGATGGCTTAGGGCAGATCTTGCGTCAGGCGGCGCAGGAAAAGGAGCGCGCTGACCTTTGGTATCTGTTTTTAAAGGATTTTCAAAATCTGCAAGATGGCAAGAAACAGCCGACGGATCTGTATCATGAGCTGGTAGGCCGATTGGAGGAAGGATACCGGAAAAAGAAGCAGGGAGGCGTGTATGCAAAGGAGCGTCTTAGAAATGAGAAATGGCTTTGGATGCAGCTGAAAAACACGCCGCCGGAAAAAAATATGGACGGCAAGGAAGCGTTTGATTATGAGAAAAAGAATTTTGACGCGCAGCTTAAAAAATTAGAGCAGGCGGAGCTTTGCGCGGAATTTGCGGTGGAATACGCGTTTGATTTTATGGAGCAGGCGTTTTTGGACGGTCAGGAAATCGTTGTATTTGTCACGGACTTAACGCTGAACCAGGAAGCAGTCTCATTTTTTGCCAAGCATCCTTGCAGGCGTTTTACCAAATATACCCAAAGCCTGCTGATTGGAAGCCGTAAGGAGCAGCTGCTTTTGGAGTTAGAGCGGGGCTGAAAATCAGAAAAAAGCGGTGAAAATCAAATATTGTATATATTTTTTTGAAATTCATAGCAAAAAACAGGAAATTTGAATAATTTATGCTTACATTGCCAAAAATAACTTGGTATAATAAATATGTGCAAAAATTTTTCAAGAAAGGCGGTATGCTATGATTCAAAAAAACGATTTTGTTGTTTATGGCTGTAATGGCGTATGCACGGTAGGGGACATTGGGCCGTTGGAAATCCCGGGCGTTCCAAAAGAGCGGGTTTATTATACGCTGATTCCATATTATACGAAAGACAGCCAGATATTTGTGCCGGCGGACAGCACGAAAGCCGTGCTGCGTCCGGTCATTTCCAGGGACGAGTTTTTAAAGCTGATGGACGAGATCCCATCGATGGACGTGCTTTGGGTGGATGAGGAAAAACAGAGGGATTTTATATACAAAGAAACCCTTCGCAAAAGCAGCTGCTTTGGGCTGCTCCAGATTATGAAAACAGTGGAGCGGCGAAGGCAGGAGCGTACCGCGAAGGGAAAGAAAATGACCGCTACGGATGAAAAATACGCGCATCTTGCGGAAAAAAATTTATTTGAGGAAGGGGCCATTGCCCTTGGCGTGGCGCCGGCGCAGGTCAAAGAGCAGGTGAGGGCGAGGCTTTTACATGCCATGGAGACACAGCCTGTGGAAATATCTTAACCGATCAAGGTCATAAAAAGTATTCAAAAATCCGTGTAAAAAGCGCCCTAAAATCCACATAAGAAAGCCAGCCGCGAAATCCGAAAGCAGCCGGCTTTTTTGTTTTAGAGTAAAATTTTTGATTTTTGCTTCAAAAGCTTCGAACCGCTTATGATCAACAAAACGCCCGACACAAGCCCTGTCGTCAAGATACAGATTCCAAGCACAAGGCTGTATATGGCAGTGGAATTTATCGTTCTGTATACTTTTTCATTCATGGAATAATCCTCCTATTACTTGCTTTTTGTTTATTTTAGCATATTGTTGTGAAAAGATACAGCAAAAATTTCTTTTTGTGAGAGATTAGTTACGGTGAAGTCAGTTACAGTGAAGTAGGAGCTGGCTTTTAAATACGATACGGAAAGCCTTTTTTTGGAAATCATTTGCCTGTATGGGAGAACGTGTGTATAATAGTAAGCGTATTTTAACAGCAAGCGTATTTTAATAAGCGTATTTTAATAGCGGGGGTATTTTAATAAACGTTTTTTAATAGTAAGCATAAGTATGCTTATAAGCATCATAGCAGGAGGGAAACGCTTTGAATAAAAAAGAAGTATTGGAATTAAAAAAGAGGATGAAAAAAGACAGCTGCACGTTTACGAGGATGTGCGGATGTTATGTAGATGGAGAGCGAAACCGCGTCACGTATTTAAACAAAACCTTTTTAAATTTAGAAGACGAGGAGCTTTTTAAATATTTGGAGATCGCCAAAAAAACCTTGTCCGGCACGCTTGGCGACCATTTGTTGGAGCTGGAATTTCCGTTAGAGCAAGAGGAAGCCGGGGGGAGGCAACAGTTTTTATTGGGGCTAAGGGAAAGCAAATTGAAAAATGAAGACCTGCTGGAGCGGTTTTACGACCTTGTGATTGAAAATTACGAAGCGGCAGGAAATTACCTAATCCTGATTTTCCATGACGCTTATGACGTGCCGGTTAAGACGAAGGACAATTTAAAGCTGGATGAATCCGAAGAGATCTACGAATATCTTTTGTGCGCCATATGCCCGGTCGCATTGACAAAGCCGGGGCTTGGGTATTTAGAGGATTCCAATGAGATCGGGCCAAGGGTTCGGGACTGGGTTGTAAACGCGCCGGATGCGGGGTTTTTGTTCCCGGCGTTTACAGGGCGCAGTACGGACATACATAGCACATTGTTTTACACTCGGAATCCAAAGCTGCCGCCTGACGCGCTGATGGAAGGGCTGCTTGGCTGTCAAAAAAAGCTGACCGCGACCGAGCAAAAGCAGGTTTTCCGCTCTGTTTTAGAGGATTCCCTTGGCGAAGAATGCAGCTATGAGACGATCAAGGAAATCCACGATAAAATCCAGGATAAAATCCAGGACAAAATGGCGCTTGAAGAGGAGACGGAGGAAGAGGAGCCGGAGCCGATCGAGCTATCCAAAGAATCTATCAAGTCGATTTTAAAGGACAGCGGCGTATCGGAGGAAAAGTTACAGATAACCGACCAGGTATTTGAGGAAAGGGTAGGGGAAAGCAACCATCTTTACGCGGAAAACGTTGTGGACAAGCGTAAGTTTGAAGTGAAAACATACGACGTTGTATTGCATGTAAAACCGGAAAAAGCAGTAAAAATTAAATCACAAATTATCGATGGGCAAAAATATTTGGTCATTCCGATGGATGAAAATGAAAATGTCAACGTAAATGGGATTCAAACTACGGTTTAGGGAAGATCGTTTGTGAATTTCTGAAAAAAGAACCGGGATTTCGGCAGGACGAAGTTCCGGTTCCTTTTATGCGCAGGCCCGCAAATGGAAATTAGCTGCAAGAGCAGCACGCGGGCCGCGCGGCGAGTAGTGGAGGAAAAAATTTCCTCTATTCGATTGACTGCGCGGGCCTGCAAATGGAATTTTGAATTTTCAGACATTCGCATAAAATAATTCGCGCGCACTAAAATTTGACGGTTTTTTATTCGTGAAAAACCGCCTGTATTATAAATATTTTTCTGTAAAATTACATTTCGATTTCATTATACAAGTCGATAATCCGATTTTTTAAGACCTCTAACCGGATTTTTAAATCTGCATCTGATTTTAAAAGCTTCTTATGGTTCTTTAAAACCGCAAAATTTGTTTCTAATAATTGCAAAGTCTGCTCAGTTTTCGCAAATTGTGTGATGCGCTTTAGTTCGTCGCTGGAAACAGAGGTATTGCGCACTTCAAGTTCCTTTTGCTGCTGCTTCATTTTCTTTAATTGGCTTTGCAGTCGTTGCTTTTCATGCTCCGCTTTTTCTTTTGCGTCGGAAACATACTTAAGCTCTTCTTTTAAGTCGTGCTCCGGGAGCTGGGATTTTGAATCTTGAAGCTGTTGAATCCGCCGCTCTAATGCCGCGATGTGTCTGTCCCTTTCATCTAACTTTTCACGCGTGCGCGCAAGCTCTTCCTGGCTTCGTTTGTTTTCCAGCTCTTTTTCCTGGGAGATTTTTTTTATGCTTTCCAGCTCGCTTGGGTCGATGCTGCCTTTGGCGCTTAACAGCTCGACGATCTTTAATTGCGCCCACTCATCTAAACGGCTGAATTTGTTTGCATCCTCTAAACTGATGCCGTTTTGATTTAACAGGTCGCTTAATTCCGGTATCAGCTTTTCAGCGTTTACGTATTTGATCGCCTGCCTTTGGGACATATTGAGCTGTTTTGCGATTTCTTTTGTGATATTTGTAATCTCCCCGGTTATTTTTTTTGTTTCGTATAATTCTTTTAACCTGCGGATTTCCCAGCGTTTTTCCTCGATGGTGGTCTCCCTGGTGTCGTGGTTTGCGGAGATCAGCATGATCTCTTCGTCTATTTCGGATATGCTCGATTTTTCCACCTTGCAGGGAATGCCGGTGGGGAACAGCTCTTTGTATACGTTTTCATCCATAATGTCGATCGCATGAAAACGACGTTCCCCGGAGACGATCCGGTACATATTTTTTTCTACGTCAAAAATGACAGAAAGGTTGTGGCGCAATCCGTTTACAGTTATGGATTCACTTAACGCTTCAATATTATCCTGGGAATAATTTTTATTTTTTTCATTCGGGATGATCTTTTCCTTCGGGATAAATTGAAAATTATAGTTTGAGGTCGCCCTCATCTGTTTTAATTTATCGCCGCCTTTTGTGTCAAGGATGCCCGACGCCGTTTGCCCCGGCTTAAATACTTTCTTTGCGCCCATTTACTTTTTCCCTTTCATGTAATGGATTAGTTTTTTATAATGGTCGTTATCCAATAGGCCAAGATAATTCACAAGCTCGATATAATCCTGGGCGGCGGTGCAGCGTTTATCGTACGTCAGCAATGGCACGAAGGATGTGTTGCTTTGGTTTACCGCGTCTGCCTGGCGGATGGATACAGGGATAAATTTATCTTCAAACATTTCCTCGTAGCTTTCAAACATTTGTTTAAACAAGTTAGTACGATTGGAAACCCGGGTCATGTAAATGCCGGTAAAGTTAATCGACAGGGAATAGGTTTCGTTTAACTGCTGGATCGTTTCGATTAGATCCATAAGCCCATCGTAAGAAAAATTATCTGCGTTGATAGGCGTTAAAACCCCGTTGCTTGCGCATAGCGAACAATTGGACAGGGCTGACTTAAACGGTGAGTTATCAATAATAATGTAATCGTAGTCCTCTTTGATGTATTCTAAATTGTTTCGAAACGTCAGTTCAACAGGATAATTTTTGCTTGCTTCGTGTATTTTATAAATCAGCTCGTAGTAATCCCTGCTTGCTGAAATCATGGAGATGCCAGGATGAGAGGTTGGCACAATAAATTCTTCCACAGACGATTTCTGCGGCTGTTTTACGCAAAACAAGTGTTCTATATTTATATCCGGATTTTCGTTTTGACCATACATTTTCGTCGTATTCATTTGAGGGTCCAGATCGATGATTAAAACTTCATAACCGGAAATAGCTAATATCTGTGCAATGGTAATTACAGAGGTTGATTTTGCAACTCCTCCCTTAGAATTATTAATGCTGATCGTCTCGGCCATTTTATCCTCCTAGTTTTTTGTTTCCATTATACTTTCTTTGCGTATATTTCGCAAGTTTTTTTAAAAAATTTGGCAAAAGGGAGTTACAGCTCAGTACGGGGCATTGTATTTACAGCAGAATTTGTATGAAAAAAGCGGCTGTAATAAAAGGGAGTTACGCAGGAGCTACAGTTTAGTCCAGGGGGTTCGAGTACGATTGTATGAAGCGCTTCGTCATGGATGCGCGGAAGAAAGTGATGGGACAGAGTATGCGCCAGGGCAAGTTGATGGGACAGAATGTACGCCGAGAAGAGTGAATGGATAGAATATATGCGGGGGCAAGTGATTGGACAGAATATAAGCGAGGAGAGTGAATGGATAGAAAATGTGCTGGGGAGAGTGAATAGATAGAAAATGTGCCCGGGGCGTGTGAATGGATAGAATATGTGTCAGGGGATGTGTGTGGACATCATGCTGGCTTTTAGTGTGATTAGGATTTTAGATTTTGGATTTAAAATAATAGATTAAAAAAGTTATGGAACGGTAAGGCTGGTGAAGGGCTTCGTTTTGGGTATGACCGGTAGGGGAGTGTAGATTTAAACGCATCGGAGAGATGAAGGTTGCTTGTGGGCTTTAGGGAGATTTATAAAAAGTGATAAGGGTGTGTAAAGGAAAGAAGGGGGAGATAACTGGAAGGGGGAGATAACTGGAAGGGGGAGATAACTGGAAGGGGAGAAGAAAAGGAGATGACTGGAAGATGAGATGAGAGGAAAGGAAGGGAAAAGGAAAGAGGAAAGAAATGCAAGTGGATAAATATATAGAGATTTGATATGAAATAGAAACAGGAATCAGAAAAGCGTTTCATTTGGGTGTTATGAAAATATGGAGGAGAGGTGAAAAATACGCGAGGAGGAAATGCTTCAGTTGTATAAAGAAAGTTATATAAAGTTGAAATTTATCTTGAAAGTGGGTAGGAAGAAAGAAAAGGCGGAAAGCAAGAGAGTAGGAGACAGGAAAGAGGATGAGACGTGAAAAGCATGAGACGTGGAAACGGGAAGGGATGTGAAAAGCAGGAGATGAAAGATAGGAGAAAAAAATTAGAGAAAGGAAAGTAGAAGAAGGAGAAAAGAGAAAGGAGGAATATTCATAAGGGGAGAGAATATATGGAAAAAATTTAGTTGTATAAAGAATAGAAAGAAAAAGTAAGATGGAAAAGAAAAAGAAGAGCTTCATTTAAGATGGATAGAAAGAAAATTTAATGCAATTTATAATAATTTCTTATGCAGGAAGGAGATTTACAGATAAATATACCCCTGTTATTTGCAATAAGAATTGGCTATTTTGTGGAATCAGACCAGTTTCACGTGTCATTGACCGGCGATAAAAGGGATTTAATCAAAGCTTTGCGAAAGTAGGCGGCAATTATTCGCTATTTTCTGCGCCTGATATAGGATTTTGTTTGAAAATTGTCTCAAATTGATATTAAATATAGGTCAGAAGCTCTTCATTCTGTTAATAGGTTCAAAAACAGAGGAAATTTAATCGTGCATCAAGTAGTGAAAAATCAATTTGAAGGAACGCGATAAATAAGATTGGTCTAAAGTTTTATGTAAATAGTGAAAAGAGAGGGTAATAAAAAGCAAGAAAGTAGGAGACAGAAGCGGTAAAAATATAAAACGAGATAAATGTAAAATCAAAATTAGAGGAAAAGAAGGAAGAACTTCACTAAATTTGCAGGCAATCATACTAAAAACAAAATTAAGATTTTATGAAAAAAGAAAAGAATTATAAAAATATGCATAGTGAGATAAAACAAAATCAAAATTATAGGAACAAAAGAAGAGCTTCTTTATAAAAATACCGAGAAATAACACACAAAAAAATATGTAAAACAAAATATGTAAAGCAAAAAAATATATTTAAACGAAAAATATGTAAAACAAAAAACTATGTTTAAACGAAAAATATGAAAAATAAAGAATTGACAAGCAAAAAGATCAGATTTAGGAAGATCGGTTAACGGAAAAGTGAATCGCTTCATAAGAGCAGGCATAGAGAAATATTTTCATTCACGAAATGTCAAGTCAGTAAATATCGTTATTTCAAGTAAGAAAAAAGAGGATTGGCAATTATGTATATGCATATGGGTTAGCTCCATTCGCCTATAAAATATATGAAAAGCTTCAAACAATTATCATGATTATTTTATATATATACCAAAAAGTAAATTGTATCGTCCAAAAAATACAAGAGAAGAACTTCACTGGACATTTTTTAAACACGCTTTAAAATCACATGATTATATTTCATTGTGAAACGAAACCGATGGTGTTTTGTAATGTATGCAAATATGGATCAGTGATATTTTACGAAATATGAAAATGTGGATAAGTGAAGCTTCGAAAAACATGAAAATGTGGATAAGTAAAGTTTCTAGAAATATAAAAATGTGGATAAGTAAAGCTTCTGAAAATATGTAAATATGAATGGTTGAAGCTTCCTGAAATTTTCGAATGTGGATAAGTAATGTTTTCTTAAATATAAAAATGTGGATAAGTGAAGTGTCTAGAAAAATGCAAATGTGGATAAAATGTGAATTCATATATTTACGATAGAGGGGGAGTGGAGAGCTTTTTATTTTTATGATTTTATTACAGTTATACAAAAAATATAGTTGAAATATATCCAGGTGAATTACTTCACCTGAGAAAAAATATAGCATATACGGTTAGACTGTTTTATAAGCAGATAAAGTAAAACGGTGTCATCTTGCCAAAGCGGATAAACAGTTAAAGAAAATTTGTTCTGTTTTAAGGAAAGAGGAAAAGCAATTTATGACTAGGAGTTTTTGTATAGGGCATATTTTAATGTCATATAAAATTGTCAGAATATTTCGAAGGATGCAGATGTATGTTTTGGATTTGGCAAAGGTTATACAAAATCGCTGTCAGCTGTCTGCAAATTTTCATATGAAAATCTATTTTTGGATTTGGCAGAGGTTATACAAAATCGCTGTCAGCTGTCTGCAAATTTTCATATGAAAATCTATATTTGATACTGTTACAGGTTCCCTTCCGTTTCAGTAAAGCTGAAGGTTGAACGGGAGTAACAGTTCGGATATGGCATTACAACTATAGCGAACCGAACGCTGAGGGATGGAGGACTGGTTTTCATAAGTTAAACACAATAAAACTTTAGCCATTAATCGAATCTCAAACTCAAATAATTTTGATTGTCTGCCTTACTTGCCTATATTCGAGTAAACTCGATACAGGCAAATGCGTCATACTATCTTTTTCATTTCTAATTAGGAAGAAAAAGCTATTGCCTGCCTGATAGAAATTGCGTACAGTGATTTCTATTTCTAGTAGCGCTTGTGAAAAACAGCCTGGAGAGGGAACTGTCCGACCTGGCTGGGGCGTATGGAGGAATGTTTAGAAGTTCTTCGTATTCTGCTTCATAAACAGGCGGCGAAGCCGTAAGCGGCTCCTTTCGCTTCTGGCGCAGCCAGTGCGATTGAGGAGTCGCGTCTGTCCGGTAGTGAAAACGTAAAATCAGAATACGTAGAACTTCTTACATTCTGGAATGGCCCAAGCCAGGCCGGGCAGCTTCCCTCTCCAAGCGTCCTCTATCTCCAAGCGTCCCTCTATCTCTAAGCGTCCTCCTATTCCAATCTCCAAATACCTCTATTTCTGAACTGCTCCAAGCGCCCCACACTTTTTACAATAAATATAAAAAAAGCTATTGAAATCCTTATTCGAATGTGCTACAATAGTCCCATCGGTTGATTGATGGACATCAAAGCGGATATCAATACCAAAGAAACGAGGGGCATTAGCGCAGTTGGGAGCGCGTAACATTCGCATTGTTAAGGCCACGGGTTCGAATCCCGTATGCTCCATTTTTATCCAGTGAATTGTTTTTTCAAAGACCAACAGCAAATAGCATTTATACTTTCAAAACATCCCGTATTTTAGCGTGCAGCGCACATAAAATATGGGATGTTTTAAACTTATGGAAAAAGTTTCAAAATTAAAATATGATAAAAAAAGCACATTTAGAAAGGAAAACAAACAAAAATGGAAAATCTTGCAAAGCATCGGTTAAAAAAGCTTCGAAAGCTTATGAAGGAAGAAAAGATAGACGCGTATCTGGTTTTAAGCAGCGATTTTCATAATTCGGAATATGTCAGCGGGCATTTTAAATGCCGGGAGTTTTTGACCGGGTTTACAGGCTCGGCGGGAAGCGCGGCAGTCTTACAGGAAGAGGCGGTTTTATGGACGGATGGGCGGTATTTTTTGCAGGCGGAAAGTGAGCTGGCTGGAAGCGGGATCGAATTGTATCGTGAGGGAGAGGAAGGCGTAGAAGAGCTTGAGCAATATCTTGTAAGCCATCTGCCGAAGGGTGCGACATTAGGCGTGGATGGAAGGACGCTTAGCGTGGAAAGATACCGTGGGATAAAAAAGAAGCTGAAACAAAAGCAGATATCCATCCGCTTGGATTGTGACCTCGTCGGCAGTATATGGAAAGACAGGTCCCAAATGCCCTGCGAGCCGGTATGGGGGCTGGAGCTTTCTTATGCGGGCAGATCAAGAAAGGAAAAGCTTGCGGATATCAGAAAGCAGTTAGAGGAAAAAGCCGATATGACCTTTATTTCTGCCCTGGAGGATATCGCCTGGGTTTTAAATATAAGGGGGAATGACGTGGATTGCACGCCGGTCGCGCTGGGTTTTTTAGCGGTCGATATGGAGCGCGCGGTATGGTTTGTGCAGCCCAAGGCTGTGGGAGACGCTCTAAGGGAAGAATTACTGGCGGATGGCGTGCTTATAAAAGATTACTGGGAGGCGTATGGATTTTTTTGCGAAAAATATAAAGGAAAGAGCGTATATCTGGATTTTTATAAGACCAATACGATGATCTATAAAAAAGCAAAGCGGTTTATGCATGTGAAAAAGGGCAGGAATTTAACGATGCTGCCAAAAGCGACGAAAAATGAGACGGAAATTCGCAATGTAAAAAAGGCGCATATGAAAGACGCGGTTGCATGCGTAAAGTTTATTTACTGGCTGAAAACCCATGTTTTGGAAGAGCGGATCACAGAAATTTCCGCGGCGGAAAAATTAGAAGGATTCCGCCAGGGGCAGGAGCATTATATCGGGCCGAGCTTTCATACAATCGTAGGCTATGCGCAGCATGGGGCGATCGTGCATTATTCCGCTACGGAGCAAACGAATGTGGCGTTAGAGCCTAAAAATTTTGTGCTGGTCGATTCTGGCGGGCATTATCTGGAAGGAACGACGGATATTACAAGGACAATCGCACTTGGGGAGCTGGCATATGAGCAAAAGTATCATTATACGCTTGTCCTAAAAGGGCATATCAGGCTTGCGATGGCAAAATTTAAGTATGGATGCAGCGGGATGAACTTAGATAGCATTGCAAGGCAGCCTTTATGGGAGCAGGAGCTGGATTTCAACCATGGAACCGGGCATGGGGTCGGATATCTGTTAAGCGTCCACGAGCCGCCAAACAGCTTTCGAAGCCGTATGACCAAAAGCATGGAGGAATGCGAAAAGCTGGAGCCTGGCATGATCACGTCAAATGAACCGGGCATATATTTGACAGGAGAGTACGGCGTTCGGATAGAAAATTTAATGGTGAGTAAACAAATTGGAGAAAGCTGCTTTGGAAAGTTTATGGGGTTTGACACGCTTACCCTTGTGCCGTATGAAAGAGACGCGATCTTAAAAGAGGAGCTGTCTGAAAAGGAAAGGGAATGGCTGAACGCGTATCATGAGAAGGTTTTTCGGACAATTGGGCCATGCCTGGACGAAAAGGAGCGCGACTGGTTAAAGGACGCGACGGAAAAGCTGTAAAATAAAATGCAAAAGCGCAGGAAGAAATAAGGGCAAACGGAAGGCTGGATTATGAAGGAAAAACTGTCAAAAAAATGAATGAATGCAAAAAATATTGCAAAATATGATGGAAATGGTCGAAAAAAGCAAGTTTTTGCGAAAAGTTACTTTTCACGGGTTGGGGCGCTAACGTGTAAATCATCAATAATAGAGCGTTATCCGGCAAAATATTGGGAAAATTCCACCCGGACGCTGGAAACAGGCGGCAGGCCCGTTCGAATGTTCCGGCTCCGGGATGTAAGAAGTTCTAGGCATTCTGCGCAAGGGTTTCTATACCGGACGGACCGGGGACCTACCGCCATCCATGGCGCAATCCCCTTTTTCGGGCATCCATGCCCGAAAATCCTGTACGGAAAGCAGAATCCCAAGAACTTCTAACATCCCTGCACAGTCACATCCGGACGGGCCTGCCGCCTGTTTCCGGCTGTTTTTCAAAAGCTTCCCATTATTTTTCCCAAACAGCCACA
>CANDMI010000032.1 GCA_947385775.1 uncultured Eubacterium sp.
GAAAAGGAAGCATCCGGATTATCTGTGAAAATCCAAAACACAAACAGCGCCAGGGTTAATCCGTGCTGTTTGTATTGCAGACAAGCGTTTGCAAAACTTTTTTCATTATGTGCGGCTGTCAGCAGGAGAGAATCCGTTACGATTCGTTAGCTTGGTCAGAGGCTAAGCTGTGACAAAACGGTATGACGCTCCTGCTGATTCATAATAAACAGCAGGCACGGCTGTGTCCGACGGCTTTATGCCGAGAAGCTGTTGGCAGAATGTGTCAGCCTGCCCATTGGCAGGTATTTTTGCAAGGCGGCGCATGCACACATTTCAGGCCGGGAGATCGGAGCTGCATGTGTTTGTTTTTCGCAGAAAATATCACAAACAAAAAGATACTAATTTCAGATTATTTATGGAGGTGTAATACACATGGCTCGTATCGCAGGCGTAGATTTGCCAAGAGAGAAACGTGTGGAGATCGGTTTAACTTATATCTATGGCATTGGCCGTTCCAGTTCAAACCGTATTCTTGCAGAAGCGAAAGTAAATCCAGATACCCGATGCAGGGATTTGACAGATGAAGAAGTAAGAAGGATCAGCGCAGTGATCGATGAGACGCAGACCGTAGAAGGCGATCTGCGCAGGGAGATCGCTCTGAATATTAAGCGGCTCCAGGAAATTGGCTGCTATCGCGGAATCCGTCACAGGAAAGGGCTTCCAGTCCGCGGACAAAAGACAAAGACGAACGCTAGAACCCGTAAAGGCCCGAAGAGAACAGTTGCGAATAAGAAGAAATAATTCACAGAAAGTAGGTTAGTTTAGAAATGGCTAAAAAAGTTGCAAAAAAAGTAACAAAAAAGCGTATTAGGAAAAACGTTGAACGTGGTCAGGCACATATTCAGGCATCTTTTAACAATACGATCGTAACGATCACAGATACTGAAGGAAATGCCTTATCCTGGGCAAGCGCAGGCGGCCTTGGATTTAGAGGTTCAAAGAAATCTACTCCGTATGCTGCGCAGATGGCAGCTGAAACAGCTACAAAAGCAGCTCTTGTACACGGTTTAAAAACAGTTGATGTCATGGTAAAAGGCCCAGGTTCCGGCAGGGAAGCGGCAATTCGCGCGCTTTCGGCATGCGGTTTGGAAGTGGTTTCAATCAGAGACGTAACGCCAGTGCCTCATAATGGATGCCGTCCGCCAAAACGCAGAAGAGTTTAATTAGGAGGGATATACAAAGATGGCAGTAAATAGAGTACCTGTATTAAAAAGATGTAGAGCGCTTGGCTTAGAACCAAGTTATTTGGGATATGATAAAAAGTCCAGAAGAAACCCGCAGCGTTCAAATAAGAAAAAATCCGAATATGCGATGCAGCTTCGTGAAAAACAGAAAGCAAAATTTATCTATGGCGTATTAGAAAAGCCTTTCCATAACTATTATGAGAAAGCGGACCGGATGAAGGGCATGACTGGCGCAAATTTGATGACGTTATTAGAGCGCAGGCTGGATAACGTTGTGTTCCGTATGGGCTTTGCAAGGACAAGAAGAGAAGCAAGGCAGGTTGTCGGGCATAAATTTGTGACAGTGAACGGAAAGCAGGTAAAAGTTCCTTCTTATTTAGTAAAAGCTGGCGACGTGATCGAGATCAAAGAAAGCAAAAAGGGCATCCAGAGGATGAAAGACATTGTGGAGAGCACAGGCGGAAGGATTACGCCAGAATGGATGGATGTAAATCTGGAAGGCTTGCAGGGAACGATTAAGGAGCTGCCTGCCCGTGAAATGATCGACGTGCCAGTAGATGAGATGTTGATCGTCGAGTTGTATTCTAAATAATTAATGTAATGCACGCTTGATCCGAAAAGGAGGGACTTGGTAGTGTTCGATTTTGAAAGACCAAATATTGAAATTGCAGAAATCTCCGAAGACAAAAAATACGGCCGGTTCGTAGTGGAGCCTTTGGAAAGAGGTTATGGTACAACACTCGGTAATTCTTTGCGTAGGATTATGTTGTCTTCCTTACCGGGGGTAGCCGTAAGTCAAGTGAAAATCGATGGTGTTTTGCATGAGTTCAGCTCGATTCCTGGAGTAAAGGAAGACGTAGCGGAGATCATAATGAACATAAAGAACCTGGCATTGAAAAATACCAGTAGTACAAACGAGTCTAAAGTTGCTTACATTGAATTTGAAGGAGAAGGCACAGTTACAGCTGCGGATATCCAGGCGGATTCCGATATTGAGATTTTAAATCCAGAAATGGAGATCGCAACGCTCAATGGCGGGGCAAATTCCAAACTATATATGGAATTGACGATCACAAAAGGGCGCGGGTATGTCAGCGCGGAAAAAAACAAAAATCCAGAGCTGCCGATCGGCATCATCGCGGTGGATTCGATTTATACCCCGGTAGAGCGGGTGAATCTGATCGTTGAAAATACCCGTGTTGGGCAGATTACGGATTATGATAAACTGACCCTTGAAGTATTTACAAACGGGACGTTAGAGCCAGACGAGGCGGTCAGCCTTGCAGCCAAGGTTTTAAGCGAGCATTTGAACCTTTTTATCGACCTGTCGGAAAATGCGAAGACAGCGGAAGTCATGGTCGAAAAAGAGGACAACGCAAAAGAAAAAGTGCTTGAAATGAACATTGACGAACTGGAGCTTTCCGTTCGTTCCTATAACTGCTTAAAGAGGGCAGGGATCAATACAGTGGAAGAATTGACCAACCGCACTCCAGATGATATGATGAAAGTCCGTAACCTTGGGCGTAAGTCCTTGGAAGAGGTTTTGGCGAAGCTAAAGGAATTAGGGCTTCAGTTAAACCCTGGGGACGAATAAAGATCGATCGGAGTCCGGTACATCAGAATGGCTGGGCGGATAAGTCCGTATGTGTGCAGCCCGGTCATCTTCTTATGTGGCAGAATCAATCTATGGCATTTGGCAGGTAATCCCAACGCGTGCTGCCGGATGTACCACAAGCAGGAGGAAAAAATGGGATCATATAGAAAATTAGGCAGGTCTTCTGACCAGAGAAAAGCTTTATTGAGAACACAGGTAACACAGCTGCTTTATAATGGCAAGATCGTGACGACGGAAGCCAGAGCGAAGGAAGTCCGCAAGATCGCGGAAAAACTGATCGCAATGGCTGTGCGTGAAAAAGATAATTTTGAAGAAGTGACGATCAAAGCCAAAGTTCCTCGCAAGGATGCGGAAGGCAGACGTGTGAAAGAAGTCGTAGATGGAAAAAGAAAAACGGTTTATGACGAAGTCGACAAGACGATCAAGAAAGACCAGCCATCACGTCTCCATGCCAGAAGGCAGATGTTGAAAGTCCTTTATCCGGTGACCAGTTCCTGGACGACAAGGAAAGACGGAAAAACAGTCACTTCCAATAAGAGGAAGGACAAAAAGAAAGAAGATTTAGTGGCAAAAATGTTCGACGAGATCGCGCCAAAGTACGTGAACCGCAATGGCGGCTATACAAGGATCATCAAGCTTGGGCCGCGCAGAGGCGATGCGGCGATGCAGGTAATCATCGAATTAGTATAAGCTTGTGATAAAAAATCGGTAAGAAAAGACCGTCTGAAAAGCGTTTCGCTTTTTAGACGGTCTTTTTTGCGCAGGCCCGCATGTGGAAGTTTGCTGCTGACACGGCCCGCCTCCTACTCAATTTCTTTTTTGTTTTCCTGATCCTTTGCGATCGGAAGCGTAAAAATAAATTCCGTGCCAACGCCTTCGGTGCTGATGACGTTGATATTTTCCCCATGCGCCTGTACGATCTCCTTTACGATCGATAAACCAAGCCCCGTTCCAAGCTTGTCCTTGCCCCGGGACAGGTCTGTCTTGTAAAAGCGCTCCCATATTTTTTTCTGGCTGTCCCTTGGGATGCCGATGCCGCTGTCTTTCACGGATATAAATACTTTTTCGTTTTTTTCCGTCGTTTCGATCGTAATGGAAGAATCCGGGTGGCTGAATTTGATCGCGTTGTCCGCCAGGTTGTATATGACCTGCTGAATTTTTGCCATATCCGCGGTCACATACAGATTTTGTCCGGACAAGATCAGCTCGATGGAAATATGCTTTTCATTGCAGATCCCTTCAAAGGTCAGCGCGGTCATGCGGATAATGTAGTTAATGTCAAAATCACTGATATATAACATCGTTTTTCCGTGGGAGCCGTATTTATTCAGCTCTAAAAGCCCGCTGGTCAGCTTGTTCAGCCGCTCCGTTTCAAATAAAATGATGTTTAAGTATTTATTTTGCATTTCCTGCGGGATCGTCCCATCCAGCATCGCTTCCACATAGCCTTTGATGGAGGTTAACGGAGAGCGGAAATCATGGGACACATTCGACACAAATTTCCGCTGGTCGTCCTCCAGCGTATGCAGCTCGTTTGCCATATAATCAAAGGTTTCCGCTAAATGCCCGACCTCATCCCTCGTATGGATGTTGATCTTATGTGAAAAATCGCCGTTCATATAAGCGTCCGACGCTTTCGAGATTTTGTGTATCGGACGGTATAAGGAAAGTGAAAACAGCGCCAGCAGCAAAAAAGCAAACAGGAAAATAAAAAACAGCGTGACATTTACAATATGCGAAAGCTGGCTCGTATATTCTGTAATATCGGACATTGGTTTGTGTATTAGCGCATAGCCGCGCACCTTGTACCGGAATGTGATGGGCGCGAACACCGTCAGGTAGTTTTCAGAAAACATGTTGTAAAAACAGTTGATCGTGTAATATTTGCTGCCAAAATCGCTGATATCAAAATCCTCTATGACCGTATGCTTTCGAAACGCTTCGGAATCGTCGGAATCGATGATGATCTTTCCAGATGCGTCGATCACCTCGATCTTCGCATCCATATATTTGCTAAGGGTGCGCAGCTGGGCATGCAGCTCGATCGGCTGCCTGCTCCCGTTGTAATAATCCTGGGCGTAAACGGTGGCAATGGATGTGCATTCGGTATACAAAGCGTGCGCTTCCTTGGACTGTACGAGGTCGCGTAAAATACTGCCGGCGATCTCCGATACGAACAGGTAGCCAAAAAAGCCCGAAAACAAGAATACGGCAAAGAATTTATATAATAATGTCTTTTTCATCGCTTATCCTAAGCCCTTTCTGGCTGTCTCTTTCTTACGCATTCCTTAATTCAAATTTGTAGCCGATGCCCCAGACGGTGGCGATGCCCCACTGCTTTGTGTCTTTGATCTTTTCCCGCAGCCGTTTGACATGCACATCCACGGTGCGCGTATCGCCAATGTACTCGTATCCCCAGATATTGTCCAAAAGCTGTTCTCTTGTAAATACCTGGTTTGGCGAAGATGCGAGAAAATACAATAGCTCCAGCTCCTTTGGAGGCATATCCAAAATCTTTCCGTTGTATTCCACGCTGTAGTTTGAAAGATTGACCGTTAACCCTGGGTACTCTACAAGCTTGACCACAGGCATCTGGGTGGCTGGTTTTGGAGGCTGGCTTCTGCGCAGGACTGCTTTGACCCGCGCCACCATTTCTTTGGAATCGAATGGCTTCATAATATAATCGTCCGCGCCAAGCTCCAGCCCCAGCACCTTGTCAAAAATTTCCCCCTTTGCGGAGAGCATGATGATCGGGACATTGCTCTTTGTGCGGATTTCACGGCAGACCTGGTATCCGTCAATGCCTGGAAGCATCAGATCCAGTAAAATTAAATTCGGCGCGAATGTCCGGTTGGCGGCAAGCGCTTCCTCCCCATCGTTTACAATTTTTGTTTCAAAGCATTCCTTTGTAAGGTAAAGGGAGATAAGCTCCGCAATATTCACATCGTCATCTACAATTAAGATTTTTTGTTTTGTTGCCATAGATTCTCCTTTTCGGTTTACGATTACTGAAACTGCACGATGGTCACGCCCGCGTCGCCTTCTCCGTACTCCCCTAAATGAAAGCTGTCTACGTATTTTACGCGTCTTAAATGGCTTTGCACGGCGTTACGAAGCGCGCCCGTCCCTTTACCATGCACAACGCGCACGGTGGATAAATGGGAAAGGTACGCGTCGTCTAAATATTTGTCTAATTCGATCAAAGCCTCGTCCACGGTTTTTCCGATCAAATTGATCTCAGCGGAAATGGAGGAGGACTTTGACATTTTTATTTTTCCTAAGGAGGCGCGGCTCGTTTTTTTGGAGGAAACCGCCGTATCCTCCTGGAGCAATACCAGGTCTTTGATATTCACCTGGGTGCGCAGGATGCCCATTTGTACAAACAGCTCTCCTTTGGCGTTTGGAAGCGTCGTTACGATCCCGCGCTGGTTTAGGGTCAGCACCTGCACGGCGTCCCCTAAGCGCAGCTTTTTTGGAGCCTTTGTGTTTTCGGACGGCTGTTTTTGCTTTTTTTCCATGCGCGACTGCGCCGCGTTCATTTTTTCTCTTAAGGCAGTCCGTTCCTTTTCCAGCTCGTTTGCAGTCGGGTTTGTGGTGCCGAATTTATGGAAATTGCGGATGCTTGCGTCCGCGGTTTCTTTTGCTTCTTTTAATATGGCAAGCGCCTGTTCGTTGGCTTCCTGAATGATCTTATCTCTACGGTTATCGATCTTTTCCTGCTTATCCTTAGCCTGCTTTCGCAGTTTTTCAATTTCTTGACGGTACTGCTCCGCTTGCAGCCGTTCCTTTTCAATGGTCACGCGGCTGGTTTCCAGATCCGCGATTAAATCTTCAAAATTTTGCTCGCTTGTCGTGATCTGCGATTTGGCTTTTTCGATCAGTTTTTTTGGCATCCCAAGCTTTTGGGAAATCGCAAAGGCGTTGCTTTTTCCCGGTATGCCGATCAAAAGCCGGTAGGTCGGGCTAAGAGTTTCTACGTCAAATTCACAGCATGCGTTTTGGATGCCCTCGGTGGACAGCGCGAACACCTTTAACTCACTGTAATGGGTGGTCGCCATCGTCCGTATCCCGCGGCTGTGAAGCTCTGTTAAGATCGAGATCGCAAGCGCCGCGCCCTCCGTCGGGTCTGTCCCGGAGCAAAGCTCGTCAAATAACACGAGGGAATTTTTTGTAACCTTTTTTAAAATGCCGACAATATTTGTCATATGGGAAGAAAAGGTGCTTAAATTTTGTTCAATGCTCTGCTCGTCCCCAATGTCCGCAAACACGTTTTCAAAAATAGCAAGCTGTGAACGGTCGCCGGCTGGGATATGCAGCCCTGCCTGCCCCATCAGCGTCAGCAGCCCCACCGTCTTTAAAGAAACAGTCTTGCCGCCGGTATTTGGCCCTGTAATGATCAGCAGTCCAAATTCCTCCCCGATCATAATGTCGATCGGAACGACGGTCTTTTTATTCAGCAGCGGATGCCGTCCGCGCCGGATGTGGATTATGCCGTTCGTATTAAAGACAGGCGCAACGCCGTTATGGTCCTGCGCCAGCTTCGCTTTTGCAAAGATAAAATCCAGCGTCGTAAGCAGCTTATAATCCGTTAAAAGTTGTTCGCTGTAAATTCCCGCCCTGCCGCTTAGCTCCGCGATGATCTGGTCGATCTCCTCCTGTTCTTTTAAAAACAGTTCCTTTAATTCGTTATTCAGATTTACAACGCTTACAGGCTCGATAAATAACGTGGAGCCGGAGGACGACTGGTCATGTATCATGCCCGGCACCTGGTTTTTATTTTCCGACTTCACCGGGAGGCAGTAGCGTCCGTCGCGCATCGTAATGACGGCATCTTGTAAATAACCTCGCGTAGTCGTGTTGTTCAACAGCTTCGTCAGCTGGCTGTGGATGCGGTCGTTCATGCCGCGGATGCTTCTTCGGATAGATTTTAAACGGCTGCTTGCGTCATCGGCGATCTCATCCTCGGAAATAATGCATCGTCGGATCTCATCGGCTAACGGCGTAAGCGGCTCAATGGCTGAAAACATTGCGTCCAGTGTGTCGGCAGGCGCATCCTCTTGCTCCCTGCCATAGCTTTTTACCCGTTTTGCGGTATCCAATAAGGATGCGATATGCAAAAGTTCCTCGATGCTAAGGACTCCGCCAGCTTGTACGCGCTTTAAGGAAAATCCGATTTTGTGTATCCCGCTGAAAGAAACGCTTCCTTTCCGAAGAAGGCGGGAAAGAGCCGCAGAAGTTTCTGCTTGCGCCTGTTCGATTTTCGCCTTGTCTGTAATCGGCTTTAAACGCAGGCAATGTTCCTTCGCCCAGTCGGAAGACGCGTGCTCCGCCAGCTGATTTACGATTTTTTCATATTCTAAGGTTGACAAAGCTTTTTGATTCATAATATTTCCTTTCTATGATCCTGCGGGCATTCGCCGCGCAGATATTTGCTGCTACTATTTTACCCTATATTTTCAAAGGAGAAAAGCCATTCTGTAAGAAAATTGCATTTTTCGTAACAGTACAGCCATCGGCTGTAAGATGGGCGAATCATGCTTGCATGAATGGCGCGGGCTGAACTGTTATCATTTTTCATGGCTCTGTTATTTGCACTTAGTTCTTGAAATCTGCATGAAATGCACGTATAATCTTAATAGAAGGGAAAAGGGGGATGTCCATGCCGCAGCATCAAAACAAAGGTGAAAAGGAAGATCCACATTTTATAAGTGAAAAGATCAAAGAAAAACCACACGCAAAAAAGAAAATTTTTCGGGAAGGCATTGCAGCGATTGGGTATGCAGTATTGTTTGGATTCGTTTCGTGCCTTGTTTTTTGTTGGCTAAAGCCTGTAATCGAGCCGTGGTTTGAACCCGAGCCGGAAGAATGGCTTGAGATTCCGGGGGATGCGGAAAATAAGGAAACCCAGGCGGATCAGGAAAACGAAGAAAACGGGAAAAAGCAAAATTCCGACGGGCAAAGTTTAGGCGGCACAAAAAACAAAGAAGGCTCTAAAAAGCAGACGGTGTACGTTACGGAAAAAAAGGAAATGAACCTGGACGATTACCAGATTTTGCAAAACCAGCTGTACCGCATCGGGGCGGAAGTAAATAAGTCCATCGTGACGGTGACGGGAATCAAGGAAGGCACGGATATTTTTGACTCGCCATACGAAGCGACCGGGCAGGCTTCCGGGCTGCTGATCGCGGATAATAAGGAAGAGCTTTTGATCCTGACCGAATATGAAGTGATCTTAGACGTAAAATCCATCCGGGTGACGTTTATAAATAATGACACGATGACCGCGAAGTTAAAAAAGTACGATAAAAATACCGGGATTGCGATCTTAAGCGTGCCGGAGCAAAAGATCAAAAAGGAAACAAGGGATGAGATACAGGTCGCGTCATTGGGAAATTCCAGGAATTTAATGCAGGGCAGGATGATCATCGCGCTTGGAAGCCCACTTGGGACGAATTATTCGATTTTGACGGGCAATATTACTTCTGTAACAAATAAGATTACAACAGAAGACCATAACTACACCGTGCTTACGACGAATATTGTGACAAACAACAGGGGAAACGGTGTGATCGCCAACACAAAAGGGGAGATCCTCGGGCTTTTTTTAGGCTCGTCAGATTTCCAGAAAGAGGAAAACACGTTGACCGCTGTGTCCATTTCGGAATTAAAGGATATTATAGAATTGCTGTCTAATAACCGCAGCATTCCATATATTGGCATAAAAGGGAATACGGTGACAGACGCGATCTCAAAAGAATATGACATTCCAAAAGGCGTATACATTAGAGAAGCCGTCGTGGATTCCCCGGCTATGAACGCGGGGTTGCAGATTGGGGACGTGATCGTGGAAATGAACGGGCGTAAGGTATTGACAATGGAATCTTACCAGCGAAGCCTTTTGGAGCTGAAAAAAGGCGATGAAGTGAAATTTACCATAAACCGCCAGGGCGCGGAAAAATACCAGAAATTTACCTGCTGGCTGGAGGTTGGCGCGCTTCGTTAAGCGTGGAAGATAAAATACAGAAATAAAAAGAAGAAATAATTATGGAGGCGAAACATGCATTATATAGAAGGATTACGCGAAGGAGAGCGGATCAACGAGATTTATTTATGTAAAAACAAACAACCGTCTTTAACAAAGGCGGGAAAGCCGTTTGTGTCCTTAACGCTCCAGGATAAAACCGGGACGCTGGACGCGAAAATATGGGACCCAAATTCCCTTGGCATCGACGATTTTGAAAAACTGGATTACATTAACGTCGTGGGCGACGTCACCAGCTTTCAGGGGGCGTTGCAGTTAAACGTCAAGCGCCTGCGCAAGGCGCAGCCAAACGAATACGACCCAAAGGAATATTTGCCGGTCAGCAAATACGATACGGAAAAAATGTACGCCCAGTTGCTTTCGATCGTCAAAAAGACGGAAAATCCATATTTAAAACAGCTGTCGGATCATTATTTCCTGGATTCGAAATTTGCGGAGAAATTTAAATTTCATTCCGCCGCAAAAACGATACATCATGGATTCGTAGGCGGATTGTTGCAGCATACGCTTGGCGTTGCAAAGCTGTGTGAGCAATTCGCGGCACAATACAAGATATTAAATCGTGATTTATTAATAACGGCCGCCGTTTTCCATGATATTGGAAAATTAAAGGAGCTTTCCCGTTTTCCGGCAAATGATTATACGGATGAAGGGCAGCTGCTTGGGCATATTGTGATCGGGGCGCAGATGTTATCGGAGCAGATCGCAAAAATCCCGGATTTTCCAAAAAAGCTGGCGGATGAGCTGATCCATTGCATATTAGCGCACCATGGAGAGATGGAATACGGCTCGCCAAAAAAACCAGCCCTGGCAGAAGCGCTCGCGCTTAGCTTCGCAGACAATTTGGACGCGAAATTAGAAGCTATGGAAGAAGCGCTTACAACCGTGCCGGAAGGGAATACGGATTGGCTTGGGTTTAACCGTTCTTTTGAATCAAATATCCGCAGGACGAGTATATAAGCAGGAGAGACAATGAAAAAAAATGATGAAATTGTTTTAGAGATCACAGATATGGGCGTAGACGGAGCTGGGATCGGAAAGCTGGGAAAGATAGATAGCATGGGCATGGCTTTTTTTGTAAAAGACGCTGTCATCGGCGATACTGTCTTAGCAAAGGTCATGAAGTTAAAAAAAACATATGGCTACGCAAAGCTGCTTAAAATCATAGATCCATCCCCTTACCGGGTAGAGCCACAGTGCCCGTTTCACCGTCCATGCGGAGGCTGCCAGCTGCAAGCGCTTTCCTACGAAAAACAATTAGAATTTAAGGAAAACAAAATCCGAAACAACCTGATGCGCATTGGAGGTTTTGAAGCTAAGGATATCCCAATGGAGCCGATTGTCGGAGCGAAAAATACATACCATTACCGCAACAAAGCCCAGTTTCCGGTGGGGCGCGACAAAACGGGGAAGCTGGCGGCTGGCTTTTACGCGATGCGCACGCACAGCCTGATCCCGGTGGAAAACTGTCTTTTGGGCGTGCCTCAAAATCAGCTTGTGATGAAAACGGTGTTAGACTGGATGGAGCGCTACAAGATCCAGCCATACGAGGAACAAACAGGCGCGGGGCTTGTGCGCCATGTTTTGATCCGATATGGATTTTTTTCCAGACAGCTGATGGTCTGTCTGATCATCAACGGTCATTCCCTGCCAAATTCCAAGCCCCTGATCCAAAATCTGAAAGAAATCGAGGGGATGACAAGCATTTCTATCAATGTCAATGAGCAGCGCGGCAACGTGATCATGGGGGATACCGTGCATAACTTATGGGGCAGCGATCATATCGAAGACAGTATTGGCGGCGTAAAATTTCAAATTTCGCCGCTGTCCTTTTACCAGGTAAACCCAGAGCAAACGAAGGAGCTTTACGGGCTGGTTTTAGAATATGCGGGCTTAACGGGCAAGGAAACGGTTTGGGATTTATACTGCGGCATTGGCACGATCTCTTTATTTTTAGCCCAAAAAGCAAAAAAAGTCTACGGCGTAGAAATCATCCCCCAGGCAGTTGCGGACGCAAAGCGCAACGCAGAGCAAAATCATATTTCCAATGTGGAATTTTTTTTAGGAAAAGCGGAAACTGTCCTGCCGCAGTTTTACAGTCAGGCTTTTGAGAGTGAAAAAAGTATAGAAAACGAGCAGGGAATGCTCCATCCCCAGATAATTGTCGTAGATCCGCCAAGGAAAGGGTGCGGCGAAGAGCTGTTAGATACGATCGCAAGAATGCAGCCGCAGCGGGTCGTATACGTGAGCTGCGATTCAGCGACCCTTGCGAGGGATTTAAAGTATTTGTGCGGGCGTGGATATCGGCTGGAGAAAGTGCGGGGAGTGGATTTATTTTGTCAGGGAGTGCATGTGGAAACGGTTGCCCAATTATCCCTCAAAAAGAACGTCTGTAAATAAGAAAATGCAGTTGTTCGGAATTTCCGAACAACTGCATTTGATGGAAAAAACTATAATACAATTCATTATAATCTTGACATGATTATTTCTCTTACTTAAAAATCACATTCTTCCCAATACCCGCAGATTTCATCTTTTCCAGCAATCCATTCCGTTTTGCCGCGCTCATTCCCGGGGCTTTTATCGTTATTTTAGAGGCAGTATTTTGGAACGCGCCGCTTTCTATCGTTGTAAGGACGGAGCCTTTGTTGATCATAACGGCGCATAATTTTTTACATCCCCCAAATGCCTGTTTGCCGATGGTTTTTGCATTTTTCCCGATTGTAACTTTTGTAAGGGACTTGTAATTGTAAAACGCTTTGTCGTTGATCTGCACAACCTTGCAGGTTACGCCGCCAATCGTAACCGCAGGCTGGATTACAACGTTTTTCAGCTTGTTGTTTTTGCCCTTTACCGCTGCCGCCGTCTTTTTTGCAGGATCCAGCACGGTGTAATATACATCTTCATAAAGGATCGAATCCCCTTTTTGCAGTTCAGAGGGATCCGCATCCGGCAAAACGGTTTTGTATTCCGCCATGGACGCGTCCACGCTTGCCGTGGAAATTGGCTTTAACGTATAGCTGTATTCATAGGTGCGGTCTGACGGGTTCAAATATGCCGGAAGCGGTTTCGCGCCCCAGGAATTGTCGCCGCCGACCCCCATCTGGCGCTGGTTTAACCGGAGCGTGATATTATCCTTGGTTCCCAACATATAAGAATGCAGCGCGTTTGTCAATTCTTCGGCAGTATAATACAGCGCGCTAAATTCCATTGGAACGTCTGCCTTTGCCAAAAGCCCTGCGCCGCTGTTGTTCGTCAGGCTGACCCAGCGGGTGTCCGTGCGGTTTCCAGTCTCCTGCGGCTTGATATAATCAATAAAGAAATCTTCTACATTTTTCTGGTAAACGCCGATTTCATAACCGGACTGCCTGTCAATATAGTTTTCATCCGGGCCTTTGCCGTACCAAGTGACATTGGAAAATTCCTTTGGAAGCGTTAAGCTTGTGCCGACTACCGGGATTTCCGAAAGCTCGTTTCCTGGCGTTAAGGTGTTTGTAATTTTAATATCCCCTGTCCCGTAAATCACATATTTTTGGCTGTAAGCCGATTCCGTTACCGTCGGAAGCTTGGATTCCACTGTAATTTCTACCATAGTCTCATTCAGCTTTCTTGTAGTAACGCTGGATACGGCTTTATCGGCCCCTGCGTATCTCCAGGTATCGTATTCCGATGCGGAGTAAAAGCCCAGGTCGCTGTCCGTCGGCGCCCGCCAAAAGTCTGGCTGCGGCCCGTTTTCCAAAAGCTTTTTGCCCTGATAAGTGAAATCAGAAATTGTGCCTGCGGCTTTATCAAACGTTACCGTAAAGTCTTTGCCTGTTATTTTTACCGATTTATTGCTGTCTTTCATAGAAAGCGTGTCGATCGCGTCTGTGCTTACAACGGCTTTGTCTGGCGTTGCAAATGGAACCTTAATCTGCCCATGGGCAACCTCATGCCCTTTTTTCGCCCAGGAAGCGTCTTCCTTCAAGCAAAAGCTGATATTTACAAAATATTCGCCGCCCGCTTTTAATTCCGGCGCGGTAAACGGCACCGTGACTACTTTTTCTCCATAGGTTTTTACTTCTTCCGTAGAAGCCTGCACCGGCTTGATATCCATCTGTTCGTCGGTGAATTTGCCGCTTTGAATCACTTTTCCGTCTTCGACTAATTCCCAGGAAGCGTCAAAGGCGTTCAGGTTCGTGAAAAGATATTTATTGGAAATTTTAACCTTTCCTTCCAGTATGCCCGCGTCTTCGATGCCCACATTCTGGTAAATATATTTTACCTGCTCCAATTCCGGCTGTACGGTGCGGTCTGCGGATACCAGCCCGTTGGCGCAGAAGTTTTTGTTGTTCGGGTTGCCTTCCGGGATATCCTGCCAGTCGCCGCCAAAGCTGTAGTAAGTGTCCTGTGCGTAGGTTTTGTCTGTCGTACCGTTAAAATCAAGCCATAACAGCGTGTTTTTGTCCGCTTTTCGCTTTGTATTGTTTAATTCCTTTAAAGAAAGCGCTTTGTTGTAAATCCTTACATTGTCGATCGTGCCCTTAAAGGTAGCCGGGACGTTTGGATTTTGCGCGTCGTAGGTTAGATCAGCCCCGATGCCTACCGGGTTCGGGCCGGATACCATGCCGAAGGATGCCTTTGCGGACGCGACCTCTTTTCCGTCCAGATACAGTTTTAATTTCTTTCCATTGAAAGTCCCTGCGATATGGTGCCAGTTACCGGCCCAGTCGGCAGGAGTTTTAAACTGCGCGGCAGCTTTTTCGTATACGCCGTTATCGTCGTCATAGTTTCCGCCACGGATATAAAATTCCAATACGTCGGTGTCGCCGTCCACCAGCCTTCTTAAACCGTAGGATTCGGAATTGCACCATTCGTCGTTGCCTTTTGTAATGATCGGGGAAGTCTGGTTGTATTCCGAAGAATCGATCTGTCCGGAGCCGTCGTTCGCTTTGACGCTGGCAGCCGCGCCTTCCGGTTTTACGTATGCTTCCAGGGTGAAATTGTCCTTGCCCGACAAATGCAGCGATTTATCATTATAAACCTGCGCGTAGCCGTCCAGCCCTTTTCCTTCTTTACCGTCCGATGCTAACTCGCCCTTTAAAAGCGTTTCCAGATGGTTTTTGCACTCGTCTGTCAAAAGCTTGTCTGTCGGAGTCTGCCATTCCAGGCTCTGGTCTACCCAATCCAAGATAAATCCGCCCTGGAGGTTCGGGTATTTTTCATATACGGCCCAGTATTCGTCTAAGTTTCCGATGCCGTTGCCCATAGCGTGCGCGTATTCGCACTGGAAGGATGGCTTTGTGCCGTGCTCGCCCCACCATTCCATAGGGTTTTTGATCTTATCGTCCACGCCCAGGTTGTTTACGCGGCGGTACATCCTGGACCATACGTCTACTTCATCAATTTCCCGGTGCCCTTCATAATGCACAAACCGGGTCGGGTCTAATTCCTTGCAGAGCTTGCCCAGCTCCGCCCAGGTATCGCCGTTGTAAGATTCATTCCCCAAAGACCAGGACATAATGCTGGCATGGTTTTTGCTGCGCTCGATCGTGCTGCGCATCCGGTCTTTGCAGACCGAGATCCACTGCGCGTCGCTTTGCGGCATATAATCGTTCAGCCCATGGGACTCAATATTTGCTTCGTCGATCATATAAAGCCCGTATTCGTCGCAAAGGTCGTACCATTTCGCGTCGTTTGGATAATGGGAATTGCGCACGGAATTGATGTTATACTGCTTCATCAAAAGGATATCCTGCACCATGCTCTCTTCCGTAATCGCCCGCCCTCCTTTTAAGGTAGTTTCGTGGCGGTTTACGCCTTTTATCATGATCGGCGCGCCGTTTACAAGTATCTGGGATTTATTTGTGCCCTTTCTTACAATTTCTATTTCACGAAAGCCCACATGGGTTCCGGCCGTTTCCACGATTTTCCCGTCCTTGTCTTTTAAAATAACGGCCAGCTCGTAAAGGTTCGGCTCTTCCGCAGACCACAGGGCCGGGGACGTTACTTTTTGCGAAAAATCCGCGTCGGCTTCAAAATAACGGTTATCGCCGGAAGCCTTATAAGTAAAATCCTTAAGCTCCTTTTTCAAAACCTCCTGTCCTGCTTTGTCGTATAAAATGCCCTCCACCGTATAGCCTTCCGGGGCAATTTCGCCGTATCCGCGTAAGGTTACCTCAAAGTGGAAATCCGCGTCCTTATACTGGCTGTCTAAGTCCGTCGTATAGGCAAAGTCAAATAGGGACGCTTCTTTGTTTTTCGCGTATAAAAATACATCTCTGAAAATTCCGCTCATACGGATAAAATCTTGGTCTTCCATGTAGCTGCCGTCAGACCAGCGGTATACCTGTACGGAAATCGTATTGTTTTCCCCGGCAGGCTTTAAATATTTGCTGATGTCAAATTCCGCCGGCGTATAGCTGTCCTCGCTGTAGCCGACCTTTTCCCCGTTTACCCATACGTAAAACGCGGATTCCACTCCCTGGAAAGAGACGAAAATTTCTTTGCCGTCCCAGGACGACGGAGTCTGAAACGTCTTTTTGTAGGAGCCTACCGGGTTATAAATGGTCGGGGAAATCCCTCTTGGGCTGTCCTCCGGCAGGCCGTAGTTTGCCCTTGGATCTTCCACGCCTTCCCACGGAAGCCTAGTGTCCGTATATTTTGGCGAATCATAGCCCTGGGTCTGCCAGTTGGACGGAACCTGGATCTCTTTCCAGCCGCTTACGTCATAATCATTTTTGAAAAATTCCGTATTTCGCTCAAACGGGGATTCCACCCATTCAAACTTCCAGCTCCCATTTAACGACTGGTAATACGGGGACGCTTCCTTCTTTTTGCGAAGGGCAGGAGTTTTTGAGCTCTCAACGCTGTCAAATCCCACAAAGCTTGCATGTGCGTCCTCCCGGTTTACCTGGAATACGTCGTTTTGGTCAAACCATTCCTCGCCTTTAAACACGGAGCTGTCCTTTGCCGCCGCCTTTGCGGTTATCCCCGCGCTGGACAGCGGGACGCTTGTTGCGGTAAGCCCGATTGCCATTGTGATTGCGATAAGTTTTTTACACCTCATAAAATACCTCCCTTTTTCATAATCCGCAGCTTTATTATTTTTCCATACCCACAGACATACATAGCTGCATACGGGCATATAGCTGCTTACAGGTGTTTTCGCAGATATGGGATATCTGCCTGTGTTTTCTGTAGCTTGTATACATAATCTGTCTTTTGTGTTTTTTTCAAAATGACAGCTATAAACAGCCGCATTTTTCTGCATAACGCAAAATATTTTACAAATAACTACTAATAGTAATGAAAATTAGTAAATATTTATATTAAACGTTGCAATAAAGGACAAAATTATGTATAAATTATACAGAAGTTGTATTCACACACTATATATCTTAGAAAAACAGAAGTCAATATAAAATTTTTTGGTCTTAATTTTCGTCACTTTGCACAATAGAAAAAATAATGATTCTGTGTTACAGTGGGGTCTATACAGCGGCGGGGGGATTAATTTATTTCGTTTACAAAAGAAAATATTTGTCAAACGAAGAAAAGCCGCGAACGAGCGCCGTGAGTGTAAAAAGCCCGGAAAAATCAGGGGTGGAAACGGGATCGGACAAGAATTAAATTAAAAAAGATTAAAAAAGGATTTAGAAACAGGAGGAGGTAAGGTTTATGAAAAAAGGGTTTATGAAAAAATTTATGAAAAAGAGGTTATTCAAAAAATGGGTAAGCTCGCTATGCGCCGCCGCGTTGTTGACGGGCGCGGCATGTCCGATCGGCGCGTTGTCTGTGCGGGCGGAAACATCCGCTTTCACAGGCAAGCTGGAGGATTATGCAAATGTGCTGGACATTACGGCAATACCGGGGGAGGAAATTTACGGCGACTATAGTACGAATAAGTACAATAATTTTTCCGACCTTGGGGCATGGCACGGCTATTATTTACATGATAAAGATGCAAAGCAGCTGTACGGCGGATTTGCAGGCCCGGTTTTGATCGCGGAGGAATACCCGTTTAACCTGTCAGACGCGGTCAGCAAAATCCAGATCACGGATAAGGACGGGACGGCCTATGACCTTTCCGCGCTGGACGCATCGAAAACAAAGCAGGATTATTATCCTGGCAGGCTGGTGCAGACTTATAACTTAGATAAATTTGACCTGTCGCTGGAGCTTATTTTTATATCCAACCGGACAGCTCTGATTCGAACCGTGATAAAAAATACGTGGCAGGATGACCTGGAGTTAAAATTAAAGTGGCAGGGCAGCATTTTTGAAAAAGTCGGGAAGGTGCAGCTGGAAGCAAGCCTGGCGCCTGCTGAAAACGGGGGAGTGGAAGTGCGCTTTTCCGAAATGCGCAATACCTGGAATTATCTGACAAAAGCGGAAAACCGGTTTCATATCACATATGACCAGGCGGTTACGACGACGGTGGCGCAGGATGCAAAGTCTTATGTGTCAGAAATGAACGATAACGTCGTCATAAAAGCGGGAGAGAGCTTTCGCGCCTGCCAGACCCAGAGCTTTACGTTTACCGCCGCGGAAGAGCAAAAAGAGCTTTCTGCAAACAGCGCCGTATTTGCGGAGCCACAGAAATATTTTGACGAAAACGCAAAGCGCTGGCAGGGCTATTTGGACAGCTCTTTCTCGGGAAGGGAAAATACGGCGGATAAGCGTTACCAGAATGCCGTTGTAAAATCCATAGAAACACTGACTACAAACTGGCGCAGCGCAGCCGGGGCTTTAAAGCACGACGGGGTAGTGCCGTCTATGTCTTATAAATGGTTTATCGGAATGTGGGCATGGGATTCCTGGAAACAGGCCGTAGCCACCGCGCGTTTTAACGGTGCTTTGGCACAGGATAATATACGCGCGTTGTTTGATCATCAGATTACAAAAGACGATACGATCCGTCCGCAGGATGCCGGGGCGATCGTGGACTGCATTTTCTTTAACCAGGACAGCGCCCGGGGCGGCGACGGCGGCAACTGGAATGAGCGTAATTCCAAACCGGCTCTGGCGGCATGGTCTGTATGGAATGTTTATGAGCAGACAAAAGACGTGGAATTTTTGAAAGAAATGTATCCAAAGCTTGTAGCATACCACAACTGGTGGTACACCAACCGCGATACAGACCAAAACGGCATTGCCGAATATGGCGCGATGGTGCACGACGCCCATTACAAGCTGGTGGAAGACAGCGACGAATTTTTAAAGGATGAAAACGGCAATCCGGTAGTGGACGACGACGCGGTTATCGAAGCCGCGGCATGGGAAAGCGGCATGGACAACGCAACCCGTTTTGACAAGGAAGGCAGCGGGGAAGGGGATATCGGCGTAAAAGTATTTGAAAACAAAGATGCCTCCGGAAAAGTCGTAGGCTATTCCATAAACCAGGAATCCGTAGATTTAAACGCGTACCTCTATGCGGAAAAAGGATTTTTAAAATCCATCGCCGAAGAGCTGGGCAATACGGATGACGCAAAAAAGTATGAAAAAGAAGCCATTCAGGTATGGAATTACATTAATACAAAAATGTATGACAAAAAGAACGGTTTTTATTATGATCTGCAAACAGATAAAAACGGGACGACGAAAAAACTGCTTGTAAATCGTGGAAAAGGCACGGAAGGGTGGCTGCCTTTATGGGCAAACATCGCGACAAAAGAGCAGGCGCAGAGCGTAAAAGAAAACATGGTAGACCCGGAAAAATTTAATTTAAAGGTGCCGTTCCCAACCGCGTCAAAAGACAACAGCAAGTTTGAAGCCGCAAAATACTGGAGAGGCCCAGTCTGGCTGGATCAGGCTTTATACGGTGTGGAAGCGCTGCAAAATTATGGATATGAAAAGGAAGCCGTTGCAATGGCGACAGCCCTTTTTGACAACGCCGAGGGATTATTGGAAGATGGCCCGATCCGTGAAAACTACAACCCGCTTACCGGGGAAGGGCTGCACACGAAAAACTTCAGCTGGTCAGCTTCCGCGTATTACCTGCTGTATCAGGATACGTTAACCGGAAAGAGCACGACCTCACAGACAGGCATTGACCGTGAAAAGGCGCAGGAACTGGCAAAAAAACAATTCCAGTCCTCCTCGCCAGCCATTAAAAATGTGAAAAGCGCAAAGAAAAAACAGGCAAAGATCACAATGAAGGACTTTGGGTCAGAAGGATTCCAGTTGCAGTATGCAGATAACGCGAAGTTTAAAAACGCGAAAAAGGTTTTATTTAAATCCGGCACAAAAACCGTAAAAAACTTAACCAGCGCAAAGACTTATTATTTTAAGGTTCGTGCATATAAGACAGAGGATGGGAAAAAGGTTTATACGAAATACAGCGGCAAAAAGAGCGTGAAAGTAAAATAGCTGTATTTTTGAATATTAAAAAAGGCGGCTGCTGTTTCATGCAGCCGCTTTTTTTGCGTTCCTTTTCCATTTTATTTAAGGATCGGTTTGCGTCGATCGCTGGAATCTAAAAACAGTTCGCTAAATTGTTCCCCGGTAAAAATGGGGATCATCAGATCCATATGCCACATCAAATCCATATGTAATAAATCAGACTGTTCCACCCAAAAAACCTCACCCTCATCTGAAGATCTTAACGCACCCGTAAACTGGTTTGTCTTAAAGAGAAAAACAAGGTAACGGGTTCCATCTTCAAAAAACCAGTCTTTGATGCCGCAAAGCTTCGGATTTGAAATCGTAAGACCTGTTTCCTCATAAATTTCCCGGATCACAGAATCCACGATCGGCTCGTTTTCCTCCACATGCCCGCCAGGAAACACAATGCCTGTGCCGTCCTTTGAAATCTTTCGTTCGACAAGAGCCTTGCTCCCATCGTATACCATGCACATATTCGTTAAAATAACGTTTTCAATTCTTTCCATAAAAATGCTCCTTAAACATTCCTTCGCTTGCTCAAAAGCCCGCATCCTTATTATCTTAACATAAGGAAAGCTTACTTACCAGAGTGATTTCAAATACGTTGCTTAGGTTAAATTTGCCGGACGGATGGCGTGGGGGGCATGAGGCCAAGGGGCGTTGAATAAAATAAAAAGAAAGGAAAGAAACAAAAGGATACGCCTATGCTAAATTGTGAAGATCAGGTTTTTTCAAATGATTATTATGATTTTATCGTAAATAAGCAGGATGCGGTGGATTATACAGACGAATCATACTGCATTCAGGAATTGGATAAAGATTTTGTCTGTATCTACAACAAAGCGCCCGCAAACGACAGCACAGTAAGGATAGGGGATTATTCCTATTCTTCCATTCCAAAATGCTTTGGTTTGCTGGACCAGGTTGCGTTGGAAAGCAGCGGGATTTTGCGGGTGCGCGATCAGCCCAATCTTGCGCTGACCGGGCAGGGGGTTTTAATCGGTTTTGTCGATACCGATTTTGATTTTACCAACCCGGTGTTTTGCCATTCCGATGGCACAACAAGGGTAGAGCGTATCTGGAACCAGCAGGATCGCAGCGGAATCCCACCGAAAGGCTTTTTCTACGGGACAGAATACACAAGGGAGGACATTAACCGGGAGCTGCAAAACAGCGATTCCCCGTCCCGCATACCCCACTCCAATGGACATGGGACGTTTCTTGCGGCTTTAGCGGCGGGATCGGAAGATCTTACGAACCAGTTCAGCGGGGCTGCGCCGGAATGCGACCTGGCGTTTGTGCAGCTAAAGCCAGCCAAGCAGTATTTAAAGGATTTTTATTTTATTCCCCAGCAGGCTAAGGTTTACCAGGAAAATGACATTATGGCAGGCATACACTATCTGAACCAATTGGCGGCGGAGCTAAAAAAGCCGCTTTGCATCTGCGTGGCCCTTGGCGCGAATATGGGAAACCGAGACGCGACAAACCCGATTTCCAATACGCTCTCCGCTGTGGCAGGCCGCAGGCAGCGCTGCGTTGTAGTTGCCGCGGGAAATGAAGCGGATAAAAGGCATCATTTTTTAGGCGGCTTAACGACTGCGAATGCGGAAGAACGTGTGGAGATCAGCGTGTCCGCGGGCGTAGAAGGCTTTATAGCGGAATTTTGGGCTCTGTCGCCGGAATTATACGATGTAACCGTAATCTCCCCAACCGGAGAGCGGTTTCACGCGCAGCCTTCCATACCGGTCAGTCATTCAGAATACCGCTTCTTATTCGAGGGAACGAAGTTAACGGTTGATTATGTCCTGATCGGCGCGTTCAGCCAAAACGAACTGATTTATTTTCGATTTGAAAAGCCCATCTCGGGAATCTGGGCGCTGATCGTGCGCGCCCGCAATTTTTACGACGGCCGTTATCACATTTGGCTGCCGATGGAAGGCATGGTTTCCGGCGAAGTCGTCTTTTTGCGCTCAAATCCAGATACGACGATCACCGTTCCGGCAAATACCAGGATGCCGATTACCGTTGCGGGCTATAACAGCAAGGACAACAGCATCTATTACGAATCAGGCCGCGGTTTTACCGCGAATAATGAAGTCAAACCAGACATCGCGGCCCCAGCCGTGGACGTATACGGCCCGGTTGGGAAGGCGCAGTACGGAACGCGCACAGGCACGAGCGTAGCCGCGGCGATCACAGCCGGAGCCGGCGCGCTGCTGCTAGAATGGACTGGTGTGCGGCGCAACGATATCGCGGCTTCCACGATAAATATTAAAAATTATTTTATCCGGGGCGCGGTGCGGGACGACAATAACAGCTATCCGAACAGAGAGTGGGGCTGGGGACGCATGGATCTGTACCAGACGTTTGAAAATTTCAGGAATTTGTAAATATCTGTTACAACCATTATAGCGGATTATGTGAAAGGTGTCCAGAATTTTATATTGTTGCGAATCATACGAATTATGTTATACTGTATAACAGAACAAAAACAGAATAAATCCGCGATCAATGATTTACAAAACATATGTGCGTCGGGACAATGTGAAAGAAGAAAAATACAGGGGAGGAAACCATGAAAAGGCTTGGAATATTCGTATTTTATGACAAAGAAGGAATCGTAGACGACTATGTGGTATATCTTTTAAAAAGCATACAACCATATTTAGACAAACTGGTCATAGTCTGCAACGGAAAGCTTACAGAAGAAGGTAAAAGCCGCCTGTCGGCGTTTTCCGACAGCATTACCGTAAGGGAAAATACCGGTTATGACGCAATGGCCTATAAGCTTGCGATGACAGAGTATCTGGGCTGGGAGGAAGTGCAAAAGTATGAGGAAGCGCTGCTGTTTAACGACACATTTTTCGGCCCGTTTTACCCGTTTTCAGAAGTGTTTCAGAAAATGGAAAACACTCCATGCGACTTCTGGGGACTGACGTATCATGAAAAAGCGAAAGATTATTACAATGGGACAGACGAGATCCTTCCGCCTTGTTTGCAGACCTATTTTTGCGCTTATCGAAAATCCGTATTAAAAAGCGACGCGTTTATGGACTACTGGAATCGGTTCGATTCTACGGAATGGATTTTTTCAGACGTGGCGCGCCATGAGCAGTTTTTCACAAAATATTTAGAAGACGCGGGGTTTACATGGGACGCGTATGTGGACGCAAAAGAATACAACTCCAGGGAGCCGGAGGGCAACTTTATCCAATATTATTATGTCGCCCATGAATTAATACGCGATTACCGCTGCCCGGTGATCAAGCGGAAAAATTTTGTGATCAAGCGCATGAACATGCAGTCTGGCAACACAGGAGAAGACATTGCCAACGCATTGCGCTACATTGATAAAAACACAGATTACGACATAAACCTGATCTGGAGCAATATCCTTCGTTTATACAACATTACCGAGATCAAAAACGCCCTGCATTTAGATTACGTGCTTCCATGGAATCAGGCGCAGGCGTTGCCAGCTGTCCATGCGCATGAAAAAACAGTGGTCATTGCCTATCTGTCTTATGAAAACAGGCTAGAGCAATGCCTGTCCTATTTACAGCGGATACCGGAAACGATTGATTTATATATCGCAACGCCAGACCGGGAAATTGAAAGACAGATACGCGACATTTGCCAACAGCCAGCGTGGAAAAACTGCCACGTTCTTCCTGTGCTGGACAAAGGGCAAAAAAACTGCCACGTTCTTCCTGTGCTGGATAAAGGGCGGGAAATCGGCGCGCTTCTTATCGAATGCAAGGATTTATTGAAAAAATATGAGTACGTCTGCTTCGTGCATGATGAAAAAATCGAATCCGAAATGGCCCCGGTAACGATCGGGAAATCCCATATGTACAATATGTGGGAAAATACGTTAAAGAGCACGGCTTATATCGAAAATGTCCTAAGCCTTTTTGAGCAAAACAGCCGCCTGGGATTTCTCGCGCCGCCGCAGCCAATTCATGCGGGCTATTTTGGCTCCATTGGCAAGGAATGGGGAAACAATTACGAAAATACAGTCAAACTGGCCCAAAAGCTGGGGATACAGACCGCGTTTTCCGTAGATATCCCATGCTTTGCGCTTGGAAATACATTCTGGTGCAGGACAAAAGCCTTACAGCCGCTTCTCGCGCATGGCTTTACCTACGAGGAGCTGACAAATGAGCCGACGCAGACAGACGGCGCGTTTTGCCATGCGATAGAGCGCATTTACCCATACGCCGCGCAGTCACAGGGCTATTACTCCGGAATTGTGATGAATACCGATTACGCTTCGCTGCAAAACACAAACCTGTATCACTATTTATCCGGCGTTTTGTCCGCGTTACGCGCTCGCCAGACGATTACCGATTACGATTCGGTTTTCCAGACTGACGTGCTGTCTTACTGCAAAGGAAAAGAAAACATTTTAATATACGGAGCCGGGACGGACGGGGTAAAAACGTCAAACATCTTAAAAAACAACCAGATTTACATCAAAGGCTTTATCGTATCCGACGACCAGCCAAGACAGGAAGAAAAAAACGGTTTCCCAATTTACCGATTATCCGAAATTCCTTACGAGAAACAAAACATCGGGATTATAGTCGCCGTAGGATATTCCAGGGACAGGAGAGAGGTGTTAAACAATTTGGCGAAAAAAGGGTATGAAGATTTTTATCAGTTGTAAGCAGCAGTCCATTTAATAAAATTAAGTGAAATGTCTTTAGAAGATATTGCAGAAGCTACGGAACGGCAACTGGATGTTGTAAAAACAGCCTCATATATTTTTAAGAGGCTGTTTTTTAATCAAGATTTTATTTATGTTAAATTTATATTAAGACATTTACAAAGAAATAATTTCCCGGTAGATCCGTGCGCCTACATTTTGATAAGGCTTTTGCTCGTTCTTGTTTTCAAAATGTAGGATATGATCTAAATAATTTTCCAGGCTGCATTGATAAAAACGGGCTTCCGTTTTCATATGCTGGCAAAACAATTCGTGAAAGTCAATATCCGGGATATCCGTTGTAAAAAGCTCCGCTTCCTTTTCCAGACTCCCATGATTCAAAAACAAAAAGCGGTTATAAAACATGGAAAAAAGAATCAGCCGTTCCTTATCGCAAAAAATCGGGATCATTTTTCTGCGCCCGCTGATCCCGCGGTTTTCCTGGCCATGCATACAAGAGATTGTTTTTGGATTTCTCGCTTCTATATTATCCGTTTCCATATCGATCACAAAAATCTCCTGGCTAAGAAATGCAAAAACAAAAACCTGCCTGCCATTTGCAAGAGCCTGGTCAAGCTCCGTGTCTTTAGATTCCAAGATCAGCGTGCATATTTCATCCTTCGGGTTCCAAAGCGCCGCTTTCTTGCCCGAAACAACCAGGCATTCGCTGTCCGTGTATGGAAATACGCCTTTTAAATTTTCCGTATATTTTTGTGGAAGCCTTTTCAAAACCGCCTGTCCTGTATGGATATCATATTCGACAATAACGCGGGAAGCTGTAAAAGGAATGTATATTTTTTGCTGTATGCATGTACAATACCCGATCTTTTCCGCCGAATTTAATCCGGCGACGCGGTCAGGAATGCATCCGCACCGGTTTATACTTCCCGTGTCCAAATGAAACCGTATCATCTCGATATCAGAAAATGACCCGATGAAATATATCTCGCGTCCAAATACAAAGCCAGTCTGGAATTTTGGCTTGGCGATAGCCGCGATATCCTCCGGCAACGGATAAGAGCGCATTGTTTTCGTTTTCGTATCAAAAGTTACAATCGCTTTCGCCCGCAAAGGCGGGAATATAAGAAGCTCCCCGGCCTGTACGATATCGCCATACAGATCCTCCTGCAAAAAAGGCTCCTGGTCAAAAGAAGCTTCCAGTTTCGCTTCTGGAGGATTTTTTTGCACAGCATCCGCCGTTAGCAATGGAAAACGGTATAATCCGTTCATTTCCGGCAAAGTAAACCACAGATCATTCTCCACAAGCGCCGGTTGAAAACGAAACCAAAGCTGCATATCAGGAGCATCGGGATGGAAAAACTCACTATCTACGTTTTGAAGCAGCATCGGCTTATTTAAAATCTGATAGCTGATCAAAAGACTGCTGTAATCCCCATAGTACGCGTCGGAAACCGCCATCGCAAGGTTTGGGTCCGGCGTTTGATCAAAAATGCCCCAGCCCTCTTTTCTGTACTGTCGGATAAGCGCATCGTAAGCGTCCCGCAGCTGCGGGCGCATTGTTTTCAACGTTTTTTCCAGCAAAGGATGCGGGCGCCAAAGCAATATAATATCATCCTTTAATTTTCGGAATAAATTTAGCACAGACTCGATTTTTTTCAGCGACTTTTCATTATTTGCCAACAGCGATGAAATCGAAAGGTTGTACAATACGATCTTTTTCCTGCCGCCGTCTGGCTTTCGTATCGCGTTTTGCCATTGCTCTGGCAGGCGCTCCATCTCGCAATTTGTATTGGCTAATTTATCCGTTTTTGGAGAGCCAAGCGGCAAAAACTTATCCTTTGCGCTTACCAATATAGGCTCGAAGCCATGCTCCTTTACAAAATTTGTGTAAATACCGCAAAATCTCTGATAGATCGCCCCCGGCTGCACGATCGCCTTGTCCGCAAACAAAATGCCCGGCGTATAGCACTGAAAATAATCCGGCCCGTATTCCTGCGTCATATAATAAGGAACATAGACAAGCAGTTCGGTATGCTTTTTCAAATTCCTGGAATAATACCGCTCCGGCACCCTGGTCACGGTATTCATATCATCGTAGGGGTTGTGGAAAAAAATAATGTCAGGATGCCGCTTTTCGATGTCATAATCCTGATAAGATGTTATCGGCACATCCTGCGGATAAAGGCCGCCCTCATAGCGCAGCTCCCCGAGAGAATTGTCCGCCAGCACATCGTATACAGGAAGCGGCATAACATAGCAGTCCGTTTGCGTATCCTGGGAAGCCGCTTTCCAAACGCTTTCTAAAGAATCCCACATAGATACCTGATATGACAAAAATAAGATTTCAGTCTTTACAGGAAACTTTCGGATATCCTTCTTTAAGTCCGCGATCAATTTCTGAATCCCCCCGCACAACGCGTTTATTTGCTCCAGAGCGTTTGCATTATTTAAATCAGGAAATAATATACTGCACTCATAATACAGCTCGCACAGATCCTCCAGCTTTTTCACCGCAAACTGGCAGTCAGCCTCCTTTTCCTCCAAAAGGTTGCCGGCGTCTATCGTGATCTGCTGCATGTTTGTTAATAAGTACACTCCGTTTTCCGATAAACCAGATAAAGCCGCATCCCTTACTGAGCTTATCGCCTGTGTTAATACTTGAAATGTCTGGTTTATTTTTTTGCTGTCGCTTTTATTCATACTGGTTCCCCTGCGGTAAATTTTCGCGGTAATATCTTTCCTGGATTTCTTTTAAAGTAATGTCTGGCAGTTCGATATAGGATGCGTCCGCATGTCCCACACGTTCATGCTCCGGTGGCAGCTGCATATAATCTCCATAAGATAGCTGCAAAAATCGGTCGTAATCCGTGATCGACATAAAACGCATACCCTCAAATTCCAGATCCATATATTCGTCGTAGCAGCTGGCAGGCATTCCGTACTTGCATTCCGGGCCTGGGTTTGGATACATCGTATGGGCCGCAAGCTTCGTTTTTTTCTGGTTGCACAACCCCGCCATACGGTTTCGGGCCTGAAACGCCAAATCTCTTGGTATTTTGTTCAAAAGGCTGTACCAAGCTCTCATAAACTTCGTTTTTTCCGCCGTTTTTCCAAGCTCGGAATACAAAATCTTGCGTATGGCAAAATTCACTCCATAATAAATTCTGCGCAACGCGAAATTATCCGGCACATGATCTAACGGAAACAGATCGATATAAACGCCTGATTGGTATTTCAAATGCTCCTGCCCCGCCCGAATGTATTTGGTGCCCTTACGGCGCAATTTCGCATATCCCCACCGATACTCCGGATCTGTACGGTATTCCTGTAAGAAAAAACGCTCCGTATCCAGGTCTTTTTTACAGGCGCGGTAAAATTTCGCGTATTCATGTCGTGGAAACACGATATCCGCGTCGTCGTCCCACGGGATAAAGCCCTTATGCCGCACCGCCCCCAGCAAAGTCCCGCCGTCAAGCGTATACGTAATCCCATGCTTCCTGCATATCCGGTCCACTTCCACAAGCATTTCCAGCTCAGTTAATTGAAGCTTCCTTAAATCTTCCCGAGATAGTGTGATTGGTTTGCTCATTTGTTTACTCCTTATAGTATCAATCTCATTCATTTCTTGGTTTGATGTCTGCGTTTTTATCGAATATATAATTTTTGCTGTGCTCCCTGCCAATATTAGCTTCTCGACAATCCCGCTGAAACCCATTTTTTTGCATATGCCGCTTTATGATTTCATAACTGCCCCGCCAGTTTTCACTGGGGTAATAAATTTCAAGCGCTTTTGTGTCAAGGTCAAAAGCGATTTGTTTTCTTGACTTTGCCATAACTAAAATACCGGCATTTCCAAAACTTTTAGAATATCGCAATTTTCTCCTGGTTCCTCATCGTCAATCCATTGCCATGAATTTACTTGGCTTAAAAAATCATGTTTGTCCTCAAGCTCCAGCATCCCAACTTCCAGACAGCCAAATAGTTCATCTCCGCCTTTGAATATGAATTTGTATGGATCATTGCTGGAATTTTTGACTATGCCGGCCCGGTTCGAGAAAGCTTTTTCTGCAATTTTACGCAAGCCCGACAACAGCTCGCCAGGCACATTTTCTTTAATTTCTATAATAGAACTATACATATTTTCAAATACTCCTTTTGAAAAATATACTTTCCTTTATTATGGTAAATAACGATATCAAATAATATATAAAGTAAGTATATAAGTTTTTGAAACACAAATCAAGCCGAAATATTGCGACCTTACGCCTTAATAGTTACAGTTCAACATTTGGTTTCACGGTAACCCTTAATATGCTTAGAATACCAGTTGACGCAACCCCATAACTTTGATAAATTAAATACATAACCCGCATTCCCACATCATTCGCGATCAACCCCCGCGATTCAAAAACAAAAAGATCAAAATCAGGAAAACAGGAAAACCAAAAATTTATTTAAAACAAAAAATCAAAACAAGAAAACACGGATAAAGGAAAAACATATGAAAAAAATATATACGTGCTTTTGCACAGACATCATCCACGAAGGCCATCTCAACATATTAAAAGAAGCCGCCAAATACGGAAAAGTCATCGTAGGCGTGCTGACGGATTCCGAGATGATCCGGTACAACCGATTTCCGACAAAGACCACCCAGCAGCGTGTGAAAATGGTGGAAGCGCTGCCAGGGGTGGACCAGGTCATCATACAGGACACGATTATGTATGACCATATCGTCGAGCAATACCGTCCCGATTACGTAATCCATGGCAATAACTGGGGAGGGCCGGGGATGAAGACGATCCGGGATAACATCGTTTCGCTCTTAGATAAATACGGGGGAGAGTTGATCGAGATTCCATACACGAGCAATCCAGTCACAAGAAAGATCGACAAACAGATGATACAAAAGCTTGCGATGCCGGAGTTTCGAAGAGGAAGGCTGAAAAAGCTTTTGAATCTGGTTCCGATCGTAAAAACGATCGAAGTCCACAGCGGGCTGACAGGGCTGATCGCTGAAAAAACAATTGTGGCAAATGGAGAAGCGATCGACCAGTTTGACGCGATGTGGGTCAGTTCCCTTTGTGACAGCACGGATAAAGGCAAGCCGGATATTGAGCTTGTGGATATGACAAGTCGCTTCCAGACGATCAACGATGTAATGGAGGTTACGACAAAGCCGATCATATTTGACGGCGACACAGGCGGCATGACCGAGCATTTTATATACACCGTACGCTCCTTAGAGCGCATGGGCGTATCCGCAGTCATCATAGAGGATAAGACCGGGTTAAAGAAAAACAGCCTGTTTGGAACCGAAGTGGAGCAGACCCAGGATACGATCGAAAATTTTTGCGCAAAAATAAAGGCGGGCAAGCAGGTGCAGCTTTCCGACGACTTTATGATCATCGCCCGCATTGAAAGCCTGATCTTAGAAAAAGGAATGGAAGACGCGCTTACGCGGGCATTTGCATTTCGCGATGCTGGGGCGGACGGCATCATGATACATAGCCGCAAAAAAGATCCGGCGGAAATCTTAGAATTTTGCGATAAATTCCGTATGCAGGATAAAGACACGCCGATTGTCGTCGTTCCAACGTCCTTTAATTCCATTACCGAGCAGGAGCTTGCGGAGCATGGCGTAAACGTAGTGATCTACGCAAACCAGCTCATGCGCGCGGCAGTCCCGGCAATGAAAGAAGCCGCGGCCGAGATACTAAAATACCACAGGGCGCTAGAAATCGACGATAAGCTTATGCCGTTTAAAGAAATTATCCGGATGATTGATTAAAAGAATTGAAAACGAGGTATGAAAATGTATGCGTTAAAAGGATATTACGATGGGGAAAACATCCAGCTATTAGAAAAAAACCCGGCAAAAAAAAATCAAAAATTGATCATTACGGTATTAGATGAATTTGTCAGCGAAGAGCCTGTGGAAAAAGAACATAAAACAGCCAAAGGCGCATTGTCAAAATATGCAGATCCAAATCTGTGGGAGCTTGAGGATTCTGCATGGGAAAAGGCGGTAATGAAAGAAACTATTGCAAAATAACGATCAATAAATCATAGCAGGTAAAAATATGGCAAAATACGCAATCCTATCAGACATACACGGCAACCTGCCGGCATTGCAGGCCGTCTGCTCGGACATAGAAAAACAAAACATAGACGCGGCCCTGCTGCTGGGCGATATCATCGATTACGGTATGCAGTCAAACGAATGCGTGCGCTATATCAGCAGGCAGTTTCCCTGCCAGATAAAATGTAATCTTTGGGGGAATCATGAGCGCGCCATCATGCAGTCTGATTTCACAGGCTTTTCCTCCAAGCGGGGCGCGGAGTCGGCAATGCATACGGCGAAAAAATTAAATCAGGATGTAAAAGAATATCTGGATAAAGAACTAACGCACGAAGGATATCAGGAATTGGAATTAGACGGGTTAAAAGCTTTGGCGGTGCACGGTTCTTTGGAAAATCCGTACTGGAAATCGATATTCCCGGAAAACGTAAACGGAGATTATTCTTCCTATGACGTAGTGTTATCCGGGCATTCGCACAATTCTCATATGTTTACAAAATTCTACCGAAAAGAAGATGAAAAAATGAGAAACCAGCATACGGTCATTTTTCTCAACCCAGGCTCCGTCGGACAGCCGAGAAACCATCGTCCGCAGGCGCAGTACGCTGTTTTTGACACAGATACAAAGGCGGTTGAAATGCGGGCGTTAAATTACGATATCAAACTTGCAATGTCCTATTTTGACGGCAGCGTCGATGATTTTTACCGGACAAGGCTGCTGACTGGAATATAAAAAATTGGAATATAAAAAATCAGGAGGGATAACAATGGGAAAATTATACGCCATCAGCGGCGTTACTGGCATGACGGGAAACGAGCTTGTGCGGCAGATCTTATCCGATAAACAGGCGGACGACCATATCTTGGGCTTTGACAACTTTTTCGCTTCCTCCATAGATACGGTAAAAGACTGCCTTGGGGACAGCCGTTTCGAATTTTTTGAATACGATTTAAATAACAAAAGCCAGATGCAGGATTTTGAAGAACGCGTGAACGGGCAAAAAAGCGGCTATGGCGAAATCATCTATATCAACTGCGCGGCAGTCGTCCATACCGAGCACTTTTATCATGTATACGAAACCTATGAGACAAATGTCACAGGCATGAACGACTTTTTGCAGCAGGCGATCCGCGTTAAGGCGCAAAAATACATCAACTGTTCCACGTCAGAGGTGTATTCCATGAATTCCTGGAATGAAAACGGGGGAGTCAAAGAGAGCGACTATATCACAATGGCGGACGCGGAGCACAGCCAGCGCACATCCTATGCGGCGGGAAAGCTTCTAACAGAGTTTTTCATGAAAGACGCGGTGGATGAGGGAAAGATCAAAGGCTGCTCGATTCGTTTTGCAAACGTCTACAGCCGGAATGAAAAATATCCAAAGCACATCATTCCATTTATCATAAACAGCTTAAAAAACGACGGCAAAGTCGTCCTGTTAGAAAACAGCAAAAAAAATAAAAGGACGTTTCTAAATAACTACGATAGCTGTAGCGCGGTGCTTGCCTTGGCGCAGACGGAAACCGCGCTGGATGGAAGCATTTACAACGTGGCCACCGATGAAGAAATATCTATTATAGATCTGGTAAAACTGTGCGCGAAAAAAATGGGGATTGAAAATCCCGTTATCGAATTTGAGGGCTACCGCGAATCCGACCCGCCGCGCCGCCTGCTTTCCACAGAAAAGATCAAACAAAGAACGTCCTGGAGGCCAAAGGTCACGCTGGACGCAGGCTTAGAGGAATGCGTAAAAAATTATATAAAAGTTTAATATAGGAAAATAGCAAAATGAAGATCGCAATCATAACAGCGGCTGGAGTCTCCAGCAGATTTAATGAAGGAATCATAGACAGTGAAAAACAGTTAAAAGTCATATATCAGGAAAAAGAAAGCCCGGACACGCTGCTTTTGCATTTAGTCAGAAAATGCGCCTATGCGGATGAGATCATACTCGTTGGCGGCTATAAATACGAAGAATTAAAAAACTATGTAAGCGAAAAGCTGCCGGCGAATCTTGTAAAAAAGATCACGCTGGTCTTTAACCCGCATTTTCATGACCTTGCATCCGGCTATAGCTTTTACATGGGACTGTCCGAGGCGTTGCGCCGGGAAGACGTAGAAGATATCCTGTTCGTAGAGGGGGATTTGGACATAGACGAAGAATCCTTTCAAAAAGTGGCGGAAAGCCAAAACACCGTGTTGACCTATAACCGGGAGCCGATTTATTCCAATAAAGCGGTCGTCTTATACCAGACCGGCGACGGGGCGTATCACTACGCGTTTAATTCCGCCCACGGTCTGTTGACCATTGAAGAACCGGTAAAATGCATCCTAAACTCCGGCCAGCTGTGGAAATTCACAGATATCGACGAGCTGTCGGATGCAAATCAATACTTTGCCCAGGAGGATATTACAGGAACGAACCTGCTGATCATACAGCGTTACCTGGATGCTTTGACAGATAAAAAAAGCGGTCCGTCCGTCCTTGGCATAAAAAAATGGGCAAATTGCAACACAAGAGAAGATTTTCATAAAATCAGGGAAGGATGGCAGGAGCATGAAGCAGTTAACGGAAAGATTTAAAAAATTAGAGAGCCATATCAAAGAAGACGGCGTGACAGTCATGATCGTCGGGCTTGGAAGTGTAGGGACTTACCTGTTAGACTATCTTGTTTCCACAAACGATGAAGCGCTCCATATCGTCGCCGCAGGCCGCGACCGCGCAAAAATGGAGCAAAAAGTCAATATTGTGCGGATCGCCGGGCTGATACGCCAGGTCAACCGTTCAAAAATAGACATAGAGCCAGGCGTGGAGCTTTCAGATATCGATTCTATAAAATCAGCGATTGAAAAATGGAAGCCGGACTTTATCGTAAATTCCAGCCGCGCGTATCCGGGATTAAAATACGGGAGCATAAGCTGGAAAAATATCCGCGCGTATGGGATATGGACGCCGCTTGCCATCCGTTTCACCAAAAACATCATGGAAGCCTGTGAAAAAGCAGGCTCCGACGCGGTTGTGATAAATACCTCCTATTCTGACGCGGTCATCCCGTGGCTAAAAAGCGCGGGAAAGGCATACCCGGATTTTGGCTCTGGCAACCTGAACCATCTGATACCAAGAATCCGTTACGCGGCTGCGCAGCTGCTTGGCGCGGAGGATTATTGGAATATCGATGTGGATTTTGCCGCCGGGCACTTCCATGACGTGTGCATAAGCAAAGAAGGGCATACCGAGGGAGTAGAGCTTCCGCTTCGGATATGCTATAAAGGAGAAGAAAAACAGCTCGACCTAGATTATGATAAAATATTCAAACTGTGCAGCATCCCGATGCCGGTAGACGCGCAGCGCAACATGATGAACGCTTCCAGCAATTTCGCCATCATAGACGCGCTTTTAAAAACCGTGCGGACAGGAAGGAGCCAGAAAATCTTTATCCCTGGCGCGTTTGGAAATCTGGGCGGCTATCCGGTTATCACAGGCTATCGCGATGGAAATCTGGACGCATGGATAGACGAGTCCGTATTTCCATTTGAAAAAATGAGCCAGTGCAACCAAAAATCCATGTACTTAGACGGCGTAGAAAACATAAGCGACGGGGCTTTGTATTATACCGATGAGCTGATCCAAAAAGTAAAAGACGCGTTTGGCGCACAGCTGCCAAAGCGGGTCGGATTCGACGAAATCGAACATGTCAGCCAGCTTTTGATCGATAAAGTGATCATGCCAAACATTTCATAATAAAATAAGAAAGGATTTCCTGTTATGAGAGTGGAGGACTTTACAAACAGCATCGACGCAGGCTTTTACGCAGGCGTGCCGGACAGCCAGTTAAAAGCGCTGTGCGATTATCTGGTTCATACATATGGCGCGCATGGCGACCGCCATATCATAGCCGCCAATGAGGGCAACGCGTTAGCGATCGCCGCCGGATATCATCTTGCGACGGGCAAGATCCCGCTTGTATATATGCAAAACAGCGGAGAGGGAAACATCATCAACCCACTGGCAAGCCTGACAAACGAAAAAGTATACGCGATTCCGTGCGTGCTCGTGATCGGCTGGCGCGGGGAGCCGGGCGTAAAAGATGAGCCGCAGCACATTTACCAGGGCGAAGTGACCTGTAAGCTGTTAGAAGATATGGGCATAGAATACTGCATACTTTCCAAAGACACGACCACAAAGCAGCTGGAAGCACAAATGGAAAAATTTCGGGGGCGGCTGTCAGCCGGGCGTTGCGTAGCTATCGTAGTCCGAAAGGGCGCGCTTGTCTATGAAAAAGAAATCCATTACCGCAACCAAAATTCCATAACCCGAGAAGAAGCGATCCGACATATCCTGTCCGCAAGCGGAGACGACCCTGTCATATCCACGACCGGAAAAGCGAGCCGCGAGCTGTTTGAAATCCGTGAAGCGAACGGAGAGGGACATAGCAGCGATTTCCTCACCGTAGGTTCCATGGGCCATTGCAGCTCGATTGCGTTGGGAGTCGCCTTACACCAGCCGGAAAAAACGATCTGGTGCATAGACGGCGACGGCGCAGCCTTAATGCATATGGGAGCCTTGCCCGTGATCGCCCATTGCCGCCCAAAAAACCTGATCCATATCATAATTAATAACGGGGCCCACGAAACAGTCGGGGGCCAGCCTACGGTAATGGAAGGCAGAAGCTTTGAGGAAATCGCAAAAGCCTGTGGCTATCCGCACAGTATCAGCGTATCCGATATAAAAGACCTGGATAAAGAGCTTGCGGCGGCAAAATCCAGGAAAGATTTAACTATGCTGGAAATCAAATGCGGCCTTGGCGCAAGGCCGGACTTAGGCAGGCCGACAACGAGCGCGCTGGAAAATAAGCAGATGTTTATAAAAGCGCTGAAAAACTAGCAAACTGTGGATAAAAAATAATTTTCAAAAATAAGGCTAAACTATTCCGTAAATGTGCCGAAATATAATGCAAGAGTTATACATAGGTTTGATGGATTCCGAATACAGCGGTTTAAGGAGTGGAAACGGCTATTTATGAAAAAACCTATGAAACTTTTACGAAATCTCCTGGTTGGAGTCTTCGCTATGTCTCTGTGGGTTGGCGTAAATAGTCAGACCGTAAGGGCAGATGAAGAAGCTTCGATCATGCCGATTGACATCACGATTGACTATGCGAAACAAAAGCTGATCCTTTCCGAAAGGAGCACAAGGGACAGCGAGATACGCTACGAGTTTGGCGTACGCAAGTATGTGAAGAAATACGACACGGAGATATGTAAGTTTTACACATCGTCTACCTTAGACTATAAGGATGGATTGACGATTGACTTATCCTCACTGAAACGTGAGAAAGACAACTACATCCGCTTGTCCGGGAACTATAACGAATCGCCAATTACAATCAAGATACCGGCGATCAATACAAAAGTGAAAGCGAAGTTTGACCCGGTTACGGCTGGCGTGAGAATGTATGATAATACGGATAAGATGGATGCGTCGCAGTATACAACAGAAAAAATCGAGTACCGTAGCGGTTGCAGCAAATGGGAAGAATACGAGTATTTCGATGATTTTGATGTATACAGCAATTTATCCAAATACCAGCAGCGTGGGGCAGTGCTTTATTTCCGACTGAAAGCGGAAGATGCGCAGCTGCTATATACGACCGTGCAGCAGCCTACATTTGGAGACATTGAGGATGAAAACGGAGACGCTATTCCGGTATACGAAGCGTTAAGCTTTCCTGGCAAGGAAGTGAAGGTAGTCATACCAAGGCTGCCGAAAGCTCCGAAGGTAAAAGTGAACTACGATAAGCAGATATTTACGCTCCCAAAAGGAACGGAATATCGCGTGGTAAACACACGCAGCGATATGAAATGGATACCTGCGAAAAAGTCAACAAGCCTTCAGGTGGATTTATCCGACCTTACTGCAAAGTACGGAACGGACAGCAGTATCATTTTTGAAGCCAGGCTGTCACAGACAGAAACAAAGCCAGCGTCAAGATTGTACAGAGTATGCGCGTCCATACCGGATCAGCCAAAAGTGTCAGCCATTAAAAGCAGCGTGATAATTGACGGCAAGCAAAACATAGACCAAAGCTGTTTAAAAGATGAGTTCGGCGCAGACGCGCTTGTGGCACAGTATGTATTTAATGAAAAAGGACAACAGTGCGAAGCGGTCAACTTCTGGACGAATCTGGATGAGGCGTATGAGATATGCACAGTCAAAGGCAGCGGGGAGCCGTCTCCTTCCAATGCGGGAATCCTAAAGTTGAAGCCATTTGGCGATACAAAATTCGTCGTGTCAAAGCTAAGGGATGGGAGCAGGCTGTTTATCCGCCGCAGGGCGGACGCAAAAGCAAAGCAGTTCAGCGGTCCGTGGGCGGTATTTGGAGTGGTATCTTATCCGGAAGAAGAACCGGATTATTAGTTCCAGGAAAACACAAAATTGTGGTAAAAAAAGGTTGCGGTTTTATCAAAGATGTGTTATAATTAAAGTGGTATTATGGAATCCATCCCACGCTATGTTTTGGGTATAACTCAAAGAACAAAGCAAATGTATGAACAGACAGGGATGTATATGTTCAACAATATTACAAGGAGGTATTCAATTATGCAATTGAAGAAATTATTACAGGGGTCAGCTTTTGCGCTCGTTGCAGCGGCATGTGCAATCGCAGTTCCAAGTGTTGTTAAAGCGGCAGATGTAACAGGTACAACTACTGAAACAGGCGTAGGTACAGTAGCGGTAGATGGGGAGAAAGCACAGCTGACAGTTAGTGGCGCAACAGATAAGGAAGTGTTAGTTGGTTTTGCAAAAGTAAATGCAAAAGGCAAAGTTACAGTTGCTGCTTGGGATACTTATGATGGTGCAAGTGCAACAGTTGATCTGTCCAAATTAAGCAATACTAAAGATAACTATATTGCGCTTACAACGCCGTCTAAGCTTGCTACAGACGCTATTACGATTGTAAAGATTCCGGCTACCAAGAAAGTAGTTAAGGCAGAGTTTGATGCGTCCACAGCAACGGTTAAAATTGGCGAAGCTGATAAGGGCAAGCCGGAAATGAAAGAGCTTTCTAGCACTGATACTGATGCAAACGCTGCTAAGAATTATGAATACAGAACAGCGTATACAGGATGGGCTTCAATGAAAGGCGCGTCTGATGTAGTGGATCTGAAATTATATCAGGAAGAAGGAGCTACTCTCTTTATTAGGAAAAAAGGTGTAAAAGAGACAGCTTTTCCAACAACCCAGGAGTCAGAAGGCACATACACATTTGGAGCAAATGACAAATTAAAAATATACAAAACTACTTCCAGTCTTCCAGGTAAAGAAGCAAAATTAGCTATCAAAGCAAGAGCGAAAGGGCCGAAAGCTACTGCTGATTACGTAAACGGCAAGGTTAAATTACCAAAAGGCGCTGAATATCGTCTTTGCTCAAGCACAAAGTTAGAGGACGCTAATACTACAACGAAAAAATACAATGAAGTTGGCGCAGCGGCTAAGACAATGACGATTGCGGAGCTTACGAGCGGAAAGGATTCGGTTGTAACGACAACGACTACAGAATTTGATCTTGAGGTGCGTACAGCAGCTGATACTGCAAAGAAGAAAGCAGCTTCTAAATGGTCGCGTTTGACGGTTTCCGTACCGAAGGCGTTGACAGATATAGCAGCTGGATCAGGCAAAGCGTTAATTAATACAGGCACAGATTTGGATTCAAAGAAGGTAAATGGTAACCTTCCGGCTCAAACAACTAGTGATCAAGAGGGTGGTGGCGCTGGTATTAAGGCCGCTGTATTAAAAGAAGAAGGCACTGAAACTTCTTCCCTTTTAGCAGTTAACTATGTTGTAAAAGGCAAATTAGATTCAACGAAGTATTATACTTCAAATGCAGTGGAAATTCAGAATAATGGCAAGGCAGCTTATGAAATTATTGTAGGCGGCAAGACCGATACAAAGGCTCCAGAAGGAAGGGCAACAAAGATTGCGGCAGGCAAGAAGATTGTCTTGACGAAGGTGGAAGACGGCTCAACTGTATGGATTCGTAAAGCTGGTGACAAGAAGACTAAGACATGGGTTTCTGACTATGCTAAACTTGGTGTGATTGACCATACGTACAAAGTTCCGAAGCAAGCAACACAGACTCCGTAATTTTAAAAGTAAAACCATTGACAGCATAGGATAGACAACTTAAGAGTGGTTAATTATTATAGAAAAGAGGACTGCATAAGCAGTCCTCTTTTCTGTTATAAGTAGATCATACGCTTCAAAAAATTTAAAAATAATCTACATATATTCTTCGTTTCAGTTTAGCTTTTGGCTTTACTGGAGCAATCATTTCGTCTGTCTGCAAAATCTGATGGAAATATCTATAAAAATATAATATACCGACAAAAAAAGAATGAAAACTAGTTAATGCACAGACGCAGATGCGAAAGCCTTTAGGAACTGTTCAAAAATAAATTTTAATATTGCTTATCTTTTTCTCCAATAGAGCGGCGGGTTAATTCGTTTATAGCGTACGATGCTCTTGATTTTTCCGATAGAGTGGCAGAGAAATCCGTTTATAGAGTACGATACTCTTGATTTCTCCGAAAGAGCGGCAGAGACAACAGCTACATTCCGCTACGCGCCTTTCCTTTGTCGCAAATCTCTTACAAATTGTGGAATATATCTGTCAGAAAGCATTTTCAAACATGCTCTAGTGGAAATATCCATAGAAATATGTTACACTTATAAAAGAAAGGATGAAAGTCAGGTGATGCGTGGATGCACAAGCAAAAGCCTTTAAATGATTTCATATTTGGAAAGACCTTTGGGGAAAAGGAGCAGCTGTTGTCGCTTCTGAACGCGATTTTGGCAAAGACAAAACAAAAAAGTTAGTCAGGATTGAAATTTGACAGACGCGTTGGAGATCCACTTCATAGACGTGAAAAAGTTCAACGCCCTGCCGGAAAAGGACATAAGAAATGACGCGCTGCACAGGTGGCTGACGTTTTTTGACCAGAACATATCGGAAGACCAGTTAAAGGAGTTGATAGACATGGACGCGGCGATTTATAAGGCGAATGAAAAGCTGACATTTCTGGCGAATGACAAAGAGGCGCTCCGGCTGTACCATATGCGTGAGCTGGCGCAGATAGATTACAACAGCGGAATGCGCAGAGCAAAGGATGAAGGCAAAAAAGAGGGAAAAAAAGAGGGAAGGATAGAAGGCAAAAAGGAAGGAAAAATAGAAACA
>CANDMI010000033.1 GCA_947385775.1 uncultured Eubacterium sp.
TTGTGAATCTGATTTATCAGATAACCAAGGGAAAAAAGAAATAGCCGCCGCTACTGCAATAGTGACGGCTGACCTCGTATGAGGTTGTATTTAGCTGTTTGAGGGGTAGAGCCGCTACTATGGCTTCCCTTTTCTGGTTTTACTATAGCATATCTACCATCAAGATTCAAGAGCCAAACACATGTTTATTGTAACTGGGTCGAAAATAACGTCAGGTTTTGTTTGGTTGGTGTATGTTATATCACCGTCCCATCATCAAAAACAAATTCAGCTCGCCATGTTCCGCCCAATACGTCTGCAATTTGTTCAAGTTCCTCCTTTGTTAGAGTGTTTTTTTTCGCTTTTTGATTGAGGTTTGAAGGGGTTGTGCCGATTCTACGGGCAAGTTCCGCCTGGCTAATGCTTTTATAAGATAAAGCCATGTTTAATTTTTGAGCTATAGTCACTTATCACCTCCTTTCTCGTTGGAAAGTTGGAGGCGCTTCCCACTTTTCGCGGGGGAATACTGCCTTTTGAAAAAACGCCGAAGATTTTCGGATTTTTTCAAAAAATTTTTTGAGCAGCAAAATGCGCCTGTCCGAAAAGCCCGGATAGGCGTATAGGTATTGTAAGCAGTATTCAGATGATTAGACAGTTCATATATGTAAGCGTAATTTCCCCAGGCAGTGGTCGGGCTTTTTTGATATGTCAATGACCGTTGGATTTTGCCGATATGATATGTGCTTCATGGCGGCTGCCTCCTTTAGCCGCCGCTTTGAACAGTGATACCGCGTCATTTTTTGAGAAGATAAAAAAGAAACGGCGGCTTTGATTTCTCAAAAGCCGCCGTTTATGAATTGACATGCGAAAATACCTCTGCTGTACGACGGCTTTTTTTCTTTGCCGTCGTGCGGCAGATTAGTCAGTATTCGCTTTTCATCAATGATGTGCTTTTTTTGCGACGTTTCACTTTTGCCGCAATTCTATTTCTGATAGTAGCATAGAAGTTAATTTGCTTTCGGTTCTTTTCGCATGAAAATCATCAAAATGATATATATCATCAAACCACTTGAAAAGGCAAAAAACATAAGGATAAAAAGCCAGCGTACAGCTTTAGGGCTTACATCAAAATACTTTGCCAGACCGCCGCAAACACCAGCAATTATTTTTCCTTTTCTAACTCGATATAATTTTTTCGTCATATATTTTTCCTTTCTTTGTGATTTAACCCTATCAGTAGCAAAATTGAAAGACAACCGCATAGCAATAGAATTGTGATACTTGCAATCAATTTCTCGGTAGTAGTTTCATAGTAACCCGCAACACCCATTACCGCCGTAATAGGATAGAAAGCTCTTAAAGCGCCGGACATACTCATAAACATTCCTGCAAAAGAGTACATTTCTGTTAAGATTAGGGCTAACCAATAGCTTTTCTTTGTATATGTTACTAATGCAATGATAGGAGAAACAGCTAAAAATACGCCTATTCCCTCTAAAAAGTATGTTTTCAAAAAATTTAAAACCATTCCTGCCGTCAAATCGGAAAAATGTAAACATGCTTCTGTCAAAAAAGTTATTACAAAAAGCAACACATAGACAAATATACTGAAAATAAAAGTAACAATCAGCTTTGCAATAGTCAATTTTACTTCATTGACAGGAATCAGCCTTAAAGTTTTTATTGTGTCGTCTTGTTCCTCCCGACAAACTATATAACTTCCCAACAGGGCGATAACAGCGGGAATAACAAGCAAAGTAGCCCAAGGCTGAACCATTGTCATGTACCACCCCGCACTATCAATATACTGTCCCTCTAAATCCATACTGTTTCCACCGATAAAAACAACAATAGCAGCTAATACGGTTGCAAATATGGTAAGTAAGGCGATACTTGAGCGACGGAGTTTTTGACGTTCCGCCCAAAGCAATTTCAGCATTGAACACACCTCACTTTCTTTTCAAAGCAATATTAGCAAGCAGAATAAAGATAATATCCCAAACAACAATACAGAGCAATGCAAATGGAACATTTATCGTCTGTGAAAAAACCAGTCCCGGAATATCGCCCTTTCGCATAATGATAGCCGCTGTTGAACAAACTGGGTGTAGATATATGTTCGTGTTCATTAAGAAAAATCCTAAGAGGGCATATATCAATGTGATACAGGACGGGAGAATATACCCCTTTGTCATTGTTGCGATTGATAGAATAGGCAATATTGCCAAAGCCGTAATCACTCCTATTTCTAAACATCTTTCAAACAAGTACAAAATACTATCCCCGTCAAATCCGATATATCCGGGAAGCATACCAAACGCCACAGATGCTATTGCAGCAATCAGCATAAAGACGGCCGAATAGAGTAAAGCCATAAAAAACTTGCTGAAAAAATAACTCATTCTGCTTATCGGTACTATCCAAAGTTGCTTTGTTACGTCATGCTGTTTTTCTTCATAGATAAGCATTACACAAAATATTCCTAATACGACTGGCAAAATAATAAAAAGCGTATAGCCGAATGCAGACCACCGATAAAACTCTAACGGGTCTATTCCTGTTTCTCCTTTGTAACGAAACAGCAGCGTTGCGAAAAAAGGCATGATAAGCGCTGCGAGCAGCATAATCAATAAAAGTTTTCTTCGGCGAAGTTTCAGTAGTTCGGTTTCAATCAATTTAAGCAACGCCTTCCCCTCCTGTAATTTTTTTGAAATAATCCTCCAATGTATCATTGCAAAGCAGAGAACTCATAACGGTAATATCCTGCATGACAAGTGCCTTGTTGACTTCTCCCATATCAAGGGAAGCGTCATAAAGCCGTAACGTATGGTCGTCTTGAACAGAATAATCGGTCAAATGGAATTGACGTTCTAAAATCAATGTCGTTTTTGGAATATCGGACACTTGTAACAGGATATATTTACGGTTTTTCTTTTCCAGTTCCCTCATGCTGCTTTCTTCCAAAAGAACGCCATTATCAATAATTCCAATATCGTCGGCTAACAGTGAGATTTCAGAAAGAATATGGCTGGATATAAGAATAGTTTTACCCTGTGCCGCACTTAACTCTTTGATAAAATCCCTTACTTCTGCAATTCCGATAGGGTCAAGCCCGTTTGTCGGTTCGTCCAAAATTAACAATTCCGGGTCATGCAGGATAGCGTTTGCAATCCCAAGCCGCTGTTTCATGCCGAGGGAATATTTACTGAATAGCTTTTTATCCTTATAGGGTAATCCAACTATTTCCAGTGCGTTTTTTACTGCATGAGGGGCGGCTGTGCCGCGCAGCTTTGCAAAAATTTCCAGATTTTCCGTTCCGGTAAGGTTTGGATAAAAACCCGGCGTTTCGATAATTGCACCAATACGGGGATATACTCGTTTTTCCCGTCCTTTGATATTTTTACCGAATACATCCACTTCGCCGGAAGTAATAGAAGCCAGTCCTAAAATCATTTTCATAATTGTTGTTTTTCCGGCTCCATTACGCCCTAACAGACCATAAACCCGTCCTTTTTTTACATGGAGATTTACTTTGCTAACAGCCGTTTGTTCTCCATAGATTTTTGTTAGCTGCTTTGTTTCAATTACTAAATCATTCATAGATTTTTCCTCCTTTTGTACTCCCTATTATAAATCAGTAACCTTGCCATAACCTTGCCGATACCTTGCTTTTTTCATGTTTTATCAAGAAAAAGCCCCGTATTTTTTACAGGGCTTTCGGAAATAATATGGTAAATTTAGTCCCATTGCCGAAATTGCTTTCGGCGGTGATGGTTCCTTTGTGAACGCTGATAAGTTCCTTTGTAATCGCCAGACCTAATCCGTTTCCTTTTGCAGACCGCGACTGGTCGCACTGGTACATTCTTTCAAAGATATGTGGGAGATTGTCGGAAGTTATCCCCTTTCCATTATCCCAGATTATAATTTTAGCTTGTTGCATATCCTCGTAAATGTGCAATTCCATTTTGTCTCCCTCACTGTGAATGATAATGTTTTGCAAAAGGTTATTAAGGACGCGGGTATATGCGTTTACGTCTATACGGATAAAATACTCTGTTTCGGGTATGACAAATTCATATTCAAAATGATTGTTTTCTAAGACAAAAACCCAATCCGCTATAATGTTGCGGGATAGTTCATTCAAATCTATTTTTTCAAAATGAAAAATCTGCTCCCCGGAATCCAGTTTTACCCACTCAAACAGATTTTCCACAAAGGATTTCAGATATTGCGCCTTTTCATGTGCGACATGGATATATTCGTCTTTTTCCTCCCCAGTGACTATTTTGTTTTCAACCGCTTCCAAATAACCCACAAGGGAAGCAAGCGGGGTTTTTACATCATGTGAAAGGCTTGTCATCAGCCGTTTATATGCCTGTTCAGATTGTCTTTGCCGTATAAGCTGTGCTTGGCTGTTTACGGCTATTTCGTTAATACCATAGCAAATTTTCTTTGTCATATCGTTTTCACCTGCTAAAATACGTCGGTTCAAGTTTCCACCCTTTATGTCCTCTAAGGCGTCTTTTATCAGCGCAAGCTGTGTTCGCACACGTCGTAATGCAGCAATGAGGTACACAATGATAAGCAGCATGAAAGCTAACACTATGAAAAGATAAACATTTATGTTCATGTTATGCCTCCTTGTTAAAACGATAGCCGACACCCCGGACAGTTAAAATGTAAAAAGGATGGTCGGGGTCTGGCTCAATCTTTTTCCTTAATTTGCTGATAAAAGACATAATATTGCTATCGTCAAAAGCATATTCTTCCTCCCATACCTGTGAATAAATTTGCTTTTTGGTAAATACCCGCCCTTTGTTGGAAGCAAGAAAGAACAGTAAATCAAATTCTTTCCCTGTAAGCGAAACGGGAATATCTTTGACCGAAACTGTACGGTTTAATTTGTCAATTACCATATCTTTCAGCAGTATATTATCTGTAACTGCCGTAAAGGGATTTAAGGTAGTGTATCGTCGGATAAGGGAATTGACACGCGCCATAAGCTCGTTAATGCTGAATGGCTTTGTCAAATAGTCGTCTGCTCCAAGCCGCAGCCCGAAAACCTTATCTTCTTCGTCGCTTTTTGCGGTAAGCATAAGTACCGGGATATTACTTGTATCTCTGATTTTTTTAAGAATTTGAAACCCGTTTATATCTGGTAACATTACATCCAGAATAATAAGGGAACAGCTATCTTTGTTTTCATCTATCAGACGCAGCCCTTTAATGCCGTTATATGCAACTATGGCTGATAAATTTTCCTGCTCTACGCATTTTTTCATAAGAGCGCAAAGCTCTTTATCATCATCTATAATCAATACATTATTCATGTCGTAACTCCTTTCCCTGTTTTGTTCTTCCGTCAATAGGTTTTTTTGCGTCTTTGGGTATCAGCCACATATGCCCAGGTTTTGAAACGCCGGGTATGCGCTTCTTGCTGTATCAGTATATAATTATACGCGGACAGCCGAATAATAGCGAGCGTCTAATTGTGAATTATTTTGGCCTGCGCAGGAGCGTAAGCTCTTCCGCCAGGTTCATGGCCGTCTTAGGGGTGTGTGAACCGGAGCCGACATCCAGCCGGCCCTCCCTTGCGGCTTTCATCATTTCTCTTTGATTATACATCAAATCCTTGCGTATAAGATGTCAACTAAAATGATACAACATCACCAATCGCCCAAAACTTTATGTAAGGTTATAATGGGTTATAAAATGAAAACCCCATAAAACCCGCAAAAACCCACTTGCATAACCGCATACAATGGGTTATAATAACGAAAGCAACCGCATAAAATCTTCAGGGCAGGGTGAAATTCCCTACCGGTGGTATAGCCCACGAGCCAGGCGTTTATTAGGAAAGTGTGTTCCTTTTGATGCCGCGCATGATTCGGTGAGATTCCGAAGCCGACAGTATAGTCTGGATGAAAGAAGATCGCGCAGAAACAGGTTGAGTATTGGATTCTGCTCTGGAGTGTCTGGCATTCCAGAGTTTTTTGTGTTGTAATAAAGATGTAATAATAATTATAGAAATAAAGGGGGCGGCATGGAAGATATAGAATATATGAAGCTGGCGCTGGCGCTGGCGGAAAAAGGGGAGGGGTGGACGTCGCCGAATCCGATGGTGGGGGCGGTCATTGTCAAAGACGGCCAGATCATTGGGCAGGGATACCACGAACGCTACGGGGGGCTTCATGCTGAACGAAATGCGCTTTTATCCTGCACGAAATCTCCAAAGGGCGCGCAAATGTATGTGACGCTGGAGCCATGCTGCCATTATGGGAAACAGCCGCCTTGCGTGGAAGCGGTTTTGGAGGCGGGCATCCGGCGGGTAGTTGTTGGCTCCCATGATCCGAACCCTTTGGTAAGCGGGAAAGGAATCCGCATTTTGCGGGAGCATGGCGTGGAAGTGGCAGAGCATGTGTTGGAGGAAGAATGCGACCGGTTAAATGAAGTATTTTTTCATTATATCCGTACTAATATGCCGTTTGTGGTCATGAAGTATGCTATGACGCTGGATGGAAAAATTGCGGCGTATACCGGGGAATCCAAATGGGTGACAGGGGAGGCTGCAAGGGAGCATGTGCACAGACAGAGACATCGGTACCGGGCGATTTTGGCAGGGGTTGGGACGGCGCTTGCGGACGACCCATTGCTGACCTGCCGAATGGAAGGCGGGAGAAATCCGGTGCGTATCGTTTGCGATACGAGGCTTCGGACGCCGCTTACATCTAAGATCATTGCGACAGCGGGGGAGGCTGCGACTGTTATTGCGACCTGCTGCGGGGATGAAAAAAAGCAGCTTCCTTATCAGGAGGCGGGGGCGCATATTTTATGCCTGCCGGAAAAAAACGGGCATGTGGATTTGCGGGCATTGATGGAACGGCTTGGGCAGGCAAACATTGACAGCGTGCTGATCGAAGGCGGCGGCACCCTGCACTGGTCGGCGCTGGAAAGCGGGATTGTGCAAAAAGTGCAGGCTTATATCGCGCCAAAACTTTTTGGCGGGGAGACGGCAAAAACGCCGGTGGAAGGCGCCGGATTCCCGTCCCCGGCTAAGGCGGTTAAGCTAAAAAGCAGTTCTGTGATAAAAATCGGGGAAGATTACCTGGTGGAAGGGCTGTTATAAATGGTTACTGGCAGAACAGGAAATGAGGTGCGCGTATGTTTACAGGTATCGTAGAAGAGATCGGGACGATCAGGCAGGTTGAAATGGGCAGGCATTCCGCTGTGCTGCATATTGACGCAAAGGAGATACTTACAGACATCCATATAGGGGACAGCATTGCGGTAAACGGGGTCTGTCTGACGGTGACGGCTCTGCGCGCGGACGGGTTTGCGGCGGACGCTATGCATGAAACCTTAAACCGCACGACGCTTGCGGCGTTAAAAAATGGGAGCCATATAAACCTGGAGCGGGCGATGGCGGCGGACGGCAGGTTTGGCGGACATATTGTGGCGGGGCATGTGGACGGAGTCGGAACGATTGTAAAATTACAGCGGGACGATACGGCTGTCTGGTATACGGTTCAGGCGCCGCCGACCATTATGCGCTATATTATAGAAAAAGGCTCCATTGCGGTGGACGGAATCAGCCTTACGGTGGCAAAGGTGTCTGCGGACAGCTTTTCGGTGTCCGTAATCCCCCATACGGTACGGGTTACGGCGCTTGGGGAGCGAAAAACGGGGGATAAGGTGAACCTGGAAAATGATATGATCGGGAAATATGTGGAAAAGCTGCTGGGGAAAGATGCGGCTGCGGAAGCCACGCAGAGCGCGTTGACCAGGGAGTTTTTAATAAAGCATGGATATTAAGCTATAGAAATTAAAATAATTAAGTTGCAGCAATTAAGCTTTAGGAGGATAAGTCATGCATCAGTTTGATACGGTGGAGCAGGCGTTAGAGGATTTGAAAAAGGGGCGTATTATTTTAGCGACGGATGACCCAGAGAGGGAAAATGAGGGGGATTTTATCTGCGCCGCCCAGTTTGCGACGACGGAAAACATTAATTTTATGGCGACTCACGGGAAGGGGCTTATCTGTATGCCGATGTCGGAGGAGTATGTGACGAAATTGCAGATTCCTCAGATGGTTGCGGATAATACGGATAACCATGAAACGGCGTTTACGGTTTCCATTGACAGCGTGGATACGACGACGGGCATTTCCGCCGCGGAGCGTTCCATTACGGCGATGCGCTGTGTGGCGGACGATGTAAAGCCCCAGGATTTTCGCAGGCCGGGGCATATGTTTCCGCTTTTGGCAAAGAAAAACGGGGTGTTGGAGCGTAACGGGCATACGGAGGCGACTGTGGATTTATGCCGTCTGGCGGGGCTTAAGGAATGCGGGTTGTGCTGTGAGATTATGCGGGAGGACGGCACGATGATGCGCACCACAGAGCTGATGGAGCTGGCAAAGCAGTGGAATCTTACGTTTATTACGATCCAGGATCTGCAAAACTACCGCAAATGCCATGAGAAGCTGGTGGAGCGGGTTGCGATCACGAAGCTTCCGACAAAATACGGAGATTTCAGGGCCTATGGCTATGTCAATCAGCTAAACGGAGAGCACCATGTCGCGTTAGTCAAAGGGGATATCGGGGATGGTAAGAACGTCCTTTGCCGTGTACATTCGGAATGCCTGACTGGGGATACCTTTGGCTCCCTTCGCTGCGACTGCGGGCAGCAGCTCCATGCGGCTATGCGCCAGATTGAAAAAGAAGGCCGGGGCATTTTGCTCTACATGCGCCAGGAGGGACGGGGCATCGGCCTGATCAATAAACTGCGGGCATATGAGCTTCAGGAGCGCGGGATGGATACGTTAGAAGCAAACCTGGCGCTTGGATTTGAAGGGGATGAGCGAGAATATTACATCGGCGCGCAGATCCTTCGGGATTTGGGTGTGCGCAGCCTGCGGCTTTTGACAAACAACCCGGATAAGCTTTATCAGCTATCGGAGTTTGGCATGGAAATTTTGCACCGTGTGCCGATTCAGGTGGATGCTACAAAGTATGATCTGTTTTATTTAAAAACAAAACAGAACCGGATGGGGCATATGCTGGGCTTATAATGGGCCGGGATTCACGAGAAAGTGACGGTTGTAATTTTCCTGGCAGTTAGGGACTGACGCAGAAAAAGACGAGAGATATGGCAGGTTATTTCAGGGCAGTTTTGTTTACGTTTAAATAAAAAGAAAGGCAGGAAGGAAATGAAAGTATTAGAAGGAAAACTGGTTTCGGAAAAAATAAAAATCGGGATCGTGGCGGCGCGGTTTAATGAATTTATTACCTCAAAGCTGCTTAGCGGCGCGGTGGACGCTCTTGTGCGGCACGATGTAAAGGAAGAGGATATTGAGGTGGCATGGGTGCCGGGGGCGTTTGAGATTCCGCTTATCGCGTCAAAGATGGCAGGCAGCGGGAAGTACGACGCGGTGATCTGCCTTGGGGCGGTTATCCGGGGAAGCACCACCCACTATGATTATGTATGCAATGAGGTTTCCAAGGGCATCGCCCAAGTTTCGCTCTCCAGCGGCATTCCGGTGATGTTTGGCGTGCTGACGACGGAAAATATTGAACAGGCCATTGAGCGGGCAGGCACAAAGGCAGGGAATAAAGGGTATGACTGTGCGCTTGGGGCAATTGAGATGGTCAATTTAATCCGGGAAATAAATTCCTAAAAGTTTTTGAAGGAAAAAGGCGGTATGGTCACGGTATATACTTTTTCTATCGAAAACCTGCCTGACCCGGCCGGGGAGCCTGGCGTAATGGCGCGCCTGCCAAAGGAGCGCACAGAAAAAATATTAAAATACCGCTGTGAGCCTGACCGGAAAAGGAGTCTTGGCGCGGGGCTGCTCCTTTTGGAGCTGCTGCCGCGCTATGGAGCGGATATAAAGGACATCCGAATATCGGCGGATGGAAAACCGGAGGCGGAGGGTGTATTTTTTAATCTGTCCCATTCCGGCGGTTATGTCATATGCGCGGTTGGGGACCGGCCGGTGGGATGTGACGTAGAGCAGGTAAAAAAAGCCCCGGGGCGGGTTGCGGAGCATTTTTTTTGCGAAAGCGAGATCGCATATATAAATATGGCGGAAAGCGGGCGGCGGGATCAGGCTTTTTTCCGGATCTGGACGATGAAAGAAAGCTATATGAAAATGACCGGGGAAGGGATGCGGCTGCCGCTGAATGAGTTTGAAATTTTATTATCTTCGCCGAAAGCAATCCGGGTTCGCAGGGCGGGGAAGTTACAGCCCTGCCGCATTTGTTGCTTTGAGCTTCCTGGCTATCAGATAAGCGTATGCTATATGGGGAGCAAGGATTTGGAAAAAAGCCCGGCAGAGGAAGTAACGCTGCAAGCGTTTCATTGGGCTGGAAACCTGTGGTAGCAGTTTAAGGGTTATTTGCGGTTATACTTACGGGTATACAATTCATAAGGATTACAAGGAGAAAATATATGAAAGAATTAGAATTAAAATATGGATGCAACCCGAACCAGAAGCCGTCCAGAATCTTTATGGAGGATGGCTCGGATCTTCCGATCGAGGTGTTGAACGGAAAGCCGGGGTATATTAATTTTTTGGACGCGTTTAATGGCTGGCAGCTTGTGACGGAATTAAAAAAGGCCACGGGGCTTGTGGCGGCGACATCCTTTAAGCATGTGTCCCCGGCAGGGGCGGCGGTGGGGCTGCCGCTTCGTGAGGTGGAGCGTAAAATCTACTGGGCGGAGGATGAAAAGGAATATTCCCCGCTGGCCTGCGCCTATATCCGGGCGAGAGGGGCTGACCGGATGTCTTCTTTTGGAGATTTCATCGCGCTTTCTGATGTTTGCGACGTATCGACGGCTGAATTTATCAAGCATGAGGTGTCCGACGGCATCATTGCGCCGGGTTATGAGCCACAAGCGCTGGAATTGCTGAAATCCAAAAAGCGGGGGACTTACAACATTGTAAAAATTGACCCGGACTATGCGCCGGCGGCGGTGGAGCGCAAACAGGTGTACGGCATTACGTTTGAGCAGGGGCGCAATGAGCTGGATATTAACGCGGACTTTTTTGGAAATGTAGTGACGAAAAATAAGGAGCTGACAGACGCGGCAAAAATTGACCTTGCGATTGCCATGATCACGTTAAAATATACCCAGTCCAATTCTGTTTGCTATGTCAAAGGCGGGCAGGCCATCGGGATTGGCGCGGGGCAGCAGTCCCGTATCCACTGTACAAGGCTGGCGGGCAATAAAGCGGATAACTGGTTTTTGCGCCAGTCCCCGCAGGTTTTGGATTTGCAGTTTCGAGATGACATTAAGCGGGCGGACCGCGACAATGCGATTGATTTATATATTGGGGAAGATTATATGGACGTGCTTGGGGAGGATGTCTGGGAAAAGACATTCCGGGTAAAGCCTCCGGTGTTTGACGCGGCTAAAAAGCGGGAATGGTTAGATCAAAATACAGATGTGACCCTTGGCTCCGACGCGTTTTTCCCATTTAGCGACAATATTGAGAGGGCATACCGAAGCGGCGTAAAATATGTGGCGCAGCCAGGCGGCTCAAAGCGCGACCAGGATGTGATCGACGCCTGCGACAGACACAATATGGTTATGGCGTTTACTGGAATCCGCCTGTTCCACCATTAATTATGAAAATAAAGATCAGTGTGCGAAACCTTGTGGAGTTTCTTTTGCGGGAAGGGGATTTGGACAACCGCCAGGTATCCGGTATGCAGGTCCAGGCTATGCGCCTGGGCAGCCGGATGCACCGCAAGCTGCAAAAAAAGGCAGGGCCGATGTACCATGCGGAGGTTCCTTTAAAGCTGGAATTGGAAGAAGAGCATTATACCATCGTCCTGGAAGGCAGGGCGGATGGCATTATACAAAACGAAGACGCCGGAGAAGTCATAATCGATGAGATCAAAGGCGTTTTTTTTGATATTCATACAATGGAAGAGCCGCTAAAGCTGCATTTGGCCCAGGCGAAATGCTATGCGTTTATTTATGCGCTGCAAAATAAATGTAAGGCCATCGGTGTGCGGATGACTTATGTAAACCTGGATACGGAGCAGTTGCGGTATTTCCATATCAAATATGAATTTGAGGAATTGGAAGCCTGGTTTTTGGGGCTGATACGGGAATATAAAAAATGGGCGGATTTTCAGTATGAATGGGGCCAGATCCGACAAGCTTCGATTAAAAGGCTGGAATTTCCATTTCCATACCGAAAGGGCCAAAAAGAGCTTGCGGTCGGGGTTTACCGGACGATCTTACGGGAGAAGATTTTGTTTATCCAGGCCCCTACCGGAACAGGAAAAACGCTTTCCGTATTATTTCCGGCGGTGAAGGCGGTCGGGGAAGGGCTTACAGACAAAATTTTTTATTTAACGGCAAAGACGATTACGGCTGCGGTCGCGATGGAGACGTTTTCGCTGTTTTATAATTTAGGCTACCGGGCGAAAACGGTGCAGCTTACGGCGAAAGAAAAGCTGTGCCTAAACGGGGAGGTGGACTGCAACCCGCTGTCCTGCCCTTATGCAAAAGGGCATTTTGACAGGGTAAACGACGCGGTATACAGCCTGCTTTCCCAGGAAGATTTTTTTACCCGGGAAACCGTGCTGGAACACGCAAAAAAATATATGGTATGCCCTTTTGAATTTTGCCTGGATCTTTCGCTTTGGGCGGATAATATCATTGGCGACTACAACTATGTGTTTGACCCAAGGGTGTATCTGAAACGGTTTTTTGCAGAGGGCATCCGGGGCGCGTATTCGTTTTTGGTGGATGAAGCCCATAACCTAGTGGAGCGGGGCAGAGAAATGTACAGCGCGCAACTTACGAAAGAGGACTTTTTAGCGGTAAAAAAGCTGGTGAGGGACAAAAGCCCAAAGCTTGCAAAAGCGCTTAGTGCGTGCAATCAGATTATGCTGGATTACAAACGGGAATGTGAGGGTCAGATGCATTATCAGGAGGACATATCGCCGTTTTTATTCGCCCTGCTGCGCCTGTCCGGGGAATATGATAAATTCCTGCAACAAAACCGGGAATTTGAAGGCCGGGATATTGTGCTGAACTTTTATTTTGAAGTGCTGCGTTTTCTGGATACGGGGGAGGGGCTGGATGAAAATTATGTCATTTATTCGTATTTTTCCGAGGATGGCAGGTTTTCGCTCCGCCTGTTTTGCGTAGACCCTTCCGCAAATTTGCAGGAGCGGCTGAACAAAGGGCGCAGTACGGTATTTTTTTCCGCGACGCTGCTTCCGATTCAATATTATAAGGCTCTGCTTAGCACGAAAGAGGATAATTATGCGGTCTATGCGGAAACGGTGTTTTCGCCAGGACAAAAGCTGCTATTGGTGGCGGGGGATGTGAGCAGCAAGTATACCCGCCGCACAGCGGAGGAATATGGGCGCATTGCGGATTATATTTATTATACGGGCATACAAAAAAAGGGGAATTATCTGGCGTTTTTCCCTTCTTATAAAATGATGGAGGAAGTGTACGCCGTTTTTTTAGAGAAATACAACGGGTGTATGGACTGTATTTTGCAAAAAAGCGGGATGCAGGAAGCGGACCGGGAAGAGTTTCTGGCGCAGTTTGCGGCAGACAGACAACGACCGTTAATGGCGTTTTGTGTTTTAGGCGGCATTTTCGGGGAAGGGATTGATTTAAAAGAGGACCGGCTGATTGGAGCGCTGATCGTGGGGACGGGGCTGCCGCAGATTGGGAATGAGCGGGAAGTGTTGCGGCAGTTTTACGAAAAGCGGTCGTCCGGCAGCGGGTTTGATTACGCCTACCGCTACCCGGGCATGAATAAGGTATTGCAGGCGGCGGGGCGCGTGATCCGCACGGTATCGGATGTGGGTGTCATTGTTTTGCTGGACGAGCGGTTTTTGCAATGGGATTACCGCGCGCTGTTTCCAAGGGAATGGACGGATTATCAGGTCTGCACGGTTGACCGTGTAGGGGAGCTGCTGCGGCAGTTTTGGGAAAATAAAAATGTTGATAAAAATTAAGTTATAAAATAAAGAAATTTCAGTTAATTTAGGCGTTAAGCGTTTAAAATAAACTTTATTATTTCAATAGGTTACAATGTTTATCGGCAAAATGCGCAAAATCTGTTTCTTTTTCGTAAAAAAAGTGTTTTTTTGCACAAAATTGGTCGTTGCCTGGATTTGACAAATTTGTAATTGCGTGCAATAATTGGTTTATGGATCAAAAAAGAACGAATAGAGAAGGTGTTGCAGAATGAAAGAATGTATGATCCGTTTAAATAAAGCAAATGATGTGGAGGAATTTGTCAGGGCGGCGCAGCGTTGCGAGTTTGAAATTCATTTAATCTATCAGCATTTGTTTATTGACGGGAAATCTATTTTGGGGGTGTTTGCGCTGCTTACGAAAGATATGACGGTGGCCTATTTGGGGGAGGACCCGATTTTTGAGCGGGTTTTGCAAAAATATGCTGTGGCGTAGCCGCAGTCAGGGCGATACGGCTAAAGCGCGGTAATCGCAAATGATCTTAAAAAGAGCCGAATGCCAGGAGCTTGCTTAAAGCATCTATTGGTTTCGGCTTTGCATTTCTAACATTCTTATGGATTCTTATAGATTTTTATACGATTTGCGTTGACGAAACGCAAAAAATTTATCCTATTCACTTACAGAAAGTATTTTTCAAACACACTCTAGCAAAAAACGCCCGGATGCGTTATACTTTAAAATATCAGATCATTTGACAATCAGAATGCTCTTTAGAAAAACATATGGAGGGAAAAGGAATGGGAAATGTACGACGTGTTTATGCGGAAAAAAAGCCGGAGTTTGCAGTTGCGGCAAGGGCGCTGCGGCATGAGGCCAGACATTACCTTGGCATATCGGGCGTAACCGATGTGCGTGAATTGATCCGTTACGACGTTGAAAATATTTCGGACGAGGTGTTTGAAAAAGCAAAGATCACCGTTTTTTCAGAGCCGCCGGTGGATGATATTTATGAAGAAGCGTTTGACGCGGGAGGCGGCAGGGTGTTTTCCGTAGAGTTTTTGCCGGGGCAGTTTGACCAGCGGGCGGATTCCGCGGCCCAGTGCATTAAGCTGTTGAATTCCACGTCCGATCCGGTGATCCGTACGGCGGTGACCTATGTGGTTTCAGGGGATATAAGCGATCTGGAATTTGAAGCGATCAAAAAGCACTGCATCAACCCGGTGGATTCTAGGGAAAGCGGGATGGAAAAGCCGGATACGCTGCTGCAAAGCTTTAAGGAGCCGGACGACGTATTGATTTTTGACGGATTTACAGATAAGCCGCAAGAGGAGCTTTTCGAAGTTTACCAGTCTTTGAACCTTGCCATGACATTCAAGGATTTCCTTCATATACAGAATTATTTTAAAAATGATGAAAAACGCGATCCGTCCATGACGGAGATTAGGGTGTTAGACACCTACTGGTCGGACCATTGCAGGCATACGACGTTTTTAACAGAGCTTACGGATGTCCGTTTTCAGGACGGATATTATAAAAAACCGATCGCGGATACGTATGAAAGCTATATGGATTCCTTTCATGAGCTTTATAAGGGCAGGGAGGATAAATATGTCTGCCTGATGGATCTGGCGCTGATGGCGATGAAGCGTCTGAAAAAGGAAGGGAAGCTGGCAGACCAGGAGGAATCGGATGAAATCAACGCCTGCTCCATCGTAGTCCCGGTGGAGGTGGACGGGGAAACGCAGGAGTGGCTTGTGAATTTTAAAAACGAAACCCACAACCATCCGACAGAAATCGAGCCGTTTGGCGGGGCGGCCACCTGCCTGGGCGGGGCAATCCGCGACCCGCTCTCTGGGCGCACCTACGTATACCAGGCGATGCGCGTCACCGGGGCGGCTGACCCGACGCTTCCTGCGGGGCAGACAATGGAAGGGAAGCTGCCGCAAAAAAACCTGACGCGCACCGCGGCGAAAGGATATTCTTCTTACGGAAATCAGATCGGGCTTGCCACCGGATATGTAAAAGAGGTTTACCATCCAGATTACGTAGCAAAGCGTATGGAAATCGGGGCGGTGATCGGCGCGGCGCCAAGGAAGGCGGTGCAGCGGCTAAATTCTGACCCTGGGGATGTGATTGTGCTTTTGGGCGGACGCACTGGGCGTGACGGCTGCGGCGGCGCGACCGGCTCTTCCAAGGCGCACACAACGGATTCCATTGACGAATGCGGCGCGGAGGTGCAAAAAGGAAACGCCCCGACGGAGCGGAAACTACAAAGGCTGTTCCGCAGGCCGGAGGTGTCGCATATAATTAAAAAATGCAACGACTTTGGAGCCGGGGGCGTTTCGGTTGCGATCGGGGAGTTGGCGGACGGGCTTCGGGTGGATTTGGATTCGGTGCCGAAAAAATACGCGGGATTAGACGGTACGGAAATCGCGATCTCAGAATCCCAGGAACGGATGGCGTGCGTTATCGCGCCGAAGGATGTGGAGCGGTTTTTGGCCTATGCAAAGGAAGAAAACTTAGAAGCGGTGCCGACCGCGGTTGTTACAAAAGAGCCGCGGCTTGTATTGGTATGGAGGGGGAAAGAGATTGTTAATATTTCCCGTGAATTTTTAAATACAAACGGGGCGCATCAGGAGGCTTCGGTTGAGGCGCTGCTTCCATCGGATGGTGCGGACAGTTTTTTCCGGAATTTAGAGCTTTCCGCCGTGGAAAAGGATTTAGACTGCGGCGACGTAAAGAAAGCCTGGTTAGACACCCTTTCGGATCTGAACGTATGCTCGCAAAAGGGGCTTGTGGAAATGTTTGATTCATCCATTGGGGCGGGAAGCGTATGGATGCCGTACGGTGGACGCTACCAGCTTACGGAGACCCAGGCGATGGTGGGCAAGCTTCCGGTACTGGAAGGCAGGACGGATACGGTGACGCTGATGGCTTACGGGTTTGACCCGTATTTATCCAGCTGGTCGCCTTACCATGGGGCGGTGTACGCGGTACTGGAATCGCTGTCACGGATTGTGGCGGCAGGCGGCGACTGCGGCAAGGTGCGTTTTACGTTCCAGGAATATTTTGGCAGGATGAATGAGCGCCCGTCCCGCTGGAGTCAGCCATTTACCGCGCTGCTTGGGGCTTATGCCGCGCAGATTGGCTTCGGGCTTCCTTCCATTGGCGGAAAGGATTCCATGTCCGGGACGTTTAATGAGATTGACGTGCCGCCGACGCTTGTATCCTTTGCCGTGGACACCGGAAAACAGCAGGATATCATTACGCCGGAGTTTAAGCAGGCGGGAAACCGGATTGTGCTTTTTACGATTGAAAAGGACGAATACGACCTGCCGGTTTACGAAAAGGTATTGGAATTGTATCAGGAGGTTCAAAGGCAGATACAAAGCGGGGCGTTAATTTCCGCATACGCGCTGGATGGCAAGGGCATTGCCCCGGCGGTGAGCAAAATGGCGTTTGGAAATAAGCTTGGCGTAGAATTATATACGGACGCGGTTTCAAAGCTTTCTGATAGGTTCAAAATTTCCGGGCCTTCCACAAAAGCGTTGTTTGCGCCTGGGTTTGGCTGTCTCGTTGCGGAAGCGGCGGCAGGGCAGGAAGAGAAGGTTGTACAGGCCATAAACGCTGCCGGATTGGCCGGGCATTGCGCGGTGATCGGTGAAGTGACGCAAAAGCAGGCGTTTGTCTATGGCGACGTGAGCATTCCATTGGAAGAAGCGCTGGGAGCCTGGACGCGGACTTTGGATAAGGTATTTCCGGCGGCAGCGGCAGATTTAGGCGCAAAGGAAATAAACACCGGTGTTTATAAGGCGGATACGGTTTATGTGTGCAGGAAAAAGGCGGCAAAACCGACGGTATTTATCCCGGTATTTCCAGGCACGAACTGTGAGTACGATTCGGCGGCGGCATTTCGGCGCGCTGGGGCGGATGTGAGCGTAAAAGTATTTCAGAATTTAAATGCAAAGGATATCCGGGATTCGGTTGAGGAATTTGTAAAATCCATCGAGCAGGCCCAGATATTAATGTTCCCGGGGGGATTTTCCGCGGGGGATGAGCCGGAGGGCTCGGCGAAGTTTTTTGCAAACGCATTCCGCAATGAAAAGATAAAGGATGCGGTTATGCGGCTTTTAAATGAGCGGGACGGGCTTGCCCTTGGCATTTGCAACGGGTTCCAGGCGCTTGTAAAGCTTGGGCTTGTGCCTTATGGGGAGATCATCGAGCAAAAGCCGGATTCCCCAACCCTTACGTACAATACGATCGGACGGCATATTTCAAGGATGGTCTATACGAAAGTGGTGTCCAATAAAAGTCCGTGGCTTGCAAAGGCTGAGCTTGGGAAAACGTATGTGATTCCTGCATCCCACGGTGAAGGGCGTTTTGTGGCGGATCAAAACTGGCTGGATAAGCTGTTTGCAAACGGCCAGGTGGCGACGCAATACGTAGACGATACGGGGGCGCCGACGATGGATGGGGAATGGAACGTGAACGGTTCTTATATGTCCATCGAAGGGATCACAAGCCCGGACGGGCGCGTATTTGGCAAAATGGCGCATTCCGAGCGGCGTGGAGAGTCGGTTGCCATAAATATTTACGGCGAGCAGGATATGAAGATATTTGAGTCGGGGGTTGCGTATTTTCAGTAGGATGCGTATCGGTTATTGATGAAAGCAGGTGGTTGTATGACAGGCAGGGAAATAGTGAACCTCATCCGTATATTACGTGAAAAAGGCTTAGAAAGCGATGAAATATTAAAAATCATAGAATATGTTGAAACACATGAACCGCGTGAAGATCATGAAATAAAGTAGTAATATCCAGAAGTAAAAAATAGAGCCACATTGCAGAAATAATGGTGAATATATAGCGGATGCTGTATTAAACGTTATTTCTGCAATGTTATATTTAATCTTTTTATTAATGAACAATGGTTTGTAGACTTATGCCATAAGGAGTGCAACGCAAATGAAAACAGTGATTATGGCCGGAGGAAAAGGGACGCGTCTTGCGGATATTTTATCGGATGCGGGAGGAATACCAAAGCCAATGGTAAAAATAGAAGGAAAACCCATATTAGAGCGCGAGATCGAATGCTTAAAAAAGCAGGGGTTTACGGATATTATCCTAACGGTCGGTTATCTGGGGCAGGCCATCCGGGAGTATTTTGGCGATGGCGGCGCGTTTGGCGTGCATATTTCGTATTTTCAGGAAACAGAGCCGTTAGGCAATGCCGGGGCGTTGTTTCGGATGAAGGACAGCCTGACGGAGGATTTTTTGCTCTTGAACGCGGATGTGCTGTTTGACGTGGATTTTAACCGGTTTGTGCGGTTTCATAAGGAGCATGGTGCTTTGGCCACGCTTTTTACCCATCCAAACAGCCACCCGTATGACAGCGGGCTGATCATTTCAGATGAACAGGGCGCTGTGGCCCGGTGGCTTGCAAAGGAGGATGAACGCCCGCTTTATTACAAAAACCGCGTCAACGCCGGGCTGCATGTGTTATCTCCAAAGCTTTTAAACCAGGAAATTTTCACTCCAAAAATCGACCTTGACAGACAGCTTTTAAAGCCGCTTGCAGGCACAGGCCGGATGTTTTGCTACGACAGCCCGGAATATGTCAAGGATATGGGAACGCCGGAGCGTTACCAGGCGGTGTGCAGGGATTTTAAGGACGGGCTTGTGACGGCAAAAAACCTCCATAACAGGCAAAAAGCAGTCTTTTTAGACCGGGATGGGACAATCAACCGCCATGTTGGGTTCCTTACGGATATCGATGCCTTTGAATTGCTGCCTGGGGTTGCAAAAGCGGTAAACCAGTTTCATGCGCTTGGGTATCTGGTCATCGTTGTGACCAACCAGCCTGTGGTTGCCCGGGGCGAGGTGACGTTTCGGGAATTGGATGAAATTCACAATAAAATGGAAACGCTGCTTGGGCTGGAAGGGGCTTATATAGACGGCCTGTACTTTTGCCCGCACCATCCGCATGGTGGATTCGAAGGGGAAGTGGCGGAGCTGAAAATAGACTGCGGGTGTCGAAAGCCAAAGCCTGGGATGCTGCTCAAAGCCGCGTCGGATTTTCATATTGATTTAAGCGCATCCTGGATGGCAGGCGACAGCCGGGCGGATATCGAGGCTGGACGGGCGGCAGGGTGCCGGACGGTTTTGGTAGGAGGGACGGGGCAAGATTACGGACAGGATTTTGCGTTTGCATCGTTGGAGGAATTTTCGGCGACGATTGGAAGATTGTGTAAAATCGGTTAGAAAAATGTAAGTCTTTTTCAGAAAAAAGGAGTGCGCCATGGAGCAGTTAAGCCTGTTTGATGATCGACAAACCATGTCCCCGCTTGCAAGCCGTCTTAGGCCGGATACGTTAGAGGGTTATGTGGGCCAGAAGCATTTGCTTGGAAAAGGGAAGCTTTTGCGGCGTTTAATCGAAGAGGACCAGGTTTCCTCCATGATTTTTTGGGGGCCGCCGGGAGTTGGAAAGACGACGCTTGCGCGTATCATCGCGGTTATGACCAAAGCGGAATTTGTAGAATTCAGCGCCGTTTCAAGCGGCATCAAAGAGATTAAAGAGATGATGGCACAGGCAGAGCAGAGCCGGAAAATGGGAGTCCGCACGCTGCTGTTTGCAGATGAGATCCATCGTTTTAATAAGGCGCAGCAGGATGCGTTTCTTCCTTTTGTAGAAAAGGGGAGCATCATCTTAATCGGGGCTACGACGGAAAATCCATCTTTTGAGCTAAATTCCGCGCTTTTATCCCGTTGCAAGGTATTTATTTTAAAAGCGCTGGAGGAAGGCGAGTTAAAAGAGCTGCTGGAGCGCGCGTTAAAAAGCGAAAGCGGGCTGGGAAGGATGCGTATTCAAATCGAAGACCGTCTTTTATCCGCGATTGCGCGGTTTGCAAACGGGGATGCCAGAACGGCGCTCAATACATTGGAGATGGCGGCGTTTAATGGAAAGATGAATGAGGATGGAGCATTATGCGTGGACGATGAGACGCTGGCGCAATGCATGAACCGACGTTCCTTATTGTATGATAAAAATGGGGAGGAGCATTACAACCTGATTTCCGCCCTGCATAAATCCATGCGAAACAGCGACCCGGACGCGGCGGTTTACTGGATGTGCCGGATGTTGGACGGAGGGGAGGAGCCTTTATATATCGCAAGAAGGCTTGTGAGGTTTGCAAGTGAGGATATCGGGATGGCGGATTCCGGCGCCTTGCAGGTGGCGGTGGCGGCTTATCAGGCATGTCATTTTTTAGGGATGCCGGAATGCGACGTGCATTTGACCCATGCGGTTGTCTACCTTTCGATGGCGCCAAAATCCAACGCGCTCTACCAGGCGGTGGATGCTTGTAAAACGGACATCCGAAACCTTCCGGCGGAGCCTGTCCCGTTGCATATTTGCAACGCGCCGACAGAGCTTATGAAAGACCTGGATTACGGAAAAGGGTATATTTACGCCCATGATACGAAAGAAAAGCTTACGAGTATGCAATGCCTGCCAGATTCGCTTGCAGGAAAGCGTTATTACCAGCCTACTCTGCAGGGACAGGAAAAACAGACAAAAGCCCGTCTGGAGGAAATTTTAAAATGGAAGCGGGAAAATAGCTAAAGGCGGCGCCGTTCCCCTTACCAGGCAGGATTTTGGCAAGGGGAAAGCGATGCCGTTTTTTTGAAATTTACGGCGACTGCCTGCCGCAGTTTTCCTGTCGCACAAGGATGGATTCTAACATTTCGCCCAGAGTGCGCAGGTCGGCGGAGAGGATTTCCAATTCGGCTTCCTTCAGGCAGTCGCCAAGCATACAGGCGATGGACGATAAGTAATATAGATTACAGCATGACATCATTTATCGATTCCTTTTTGATCAGTATATGCAAAATGTATGGGGCTGTGCTGGAATCCTTTTAAACCAGCCGCCAGCTTCCGTCTGGAAAGTGGGTCAAACAGCCGGTTTCTTCCGACAGGATGTTTCCCGCATAGTCTTTGATGATCAGCTTGTCATAATATTTATAATGATCTGTGATCACATCATTTTCCACGCCTTCTTCGATCCACGCGCTGAAATATAAGCGGTCGTCTTCTATATGGATCAGCGATTCATTTGGCGCCTGCGGGCATTCAAATGGTTTTGGGTAATAGCAGCGCAATTTTTTGCTGCTTTGGCTGATAATATGTACGGGCGTTCCCATGACCATTAGGTTGTACAGGTCAAACTGGTCAAGGCTTTGCATAAAAACAGGGTTTGGCGCTTTTCCTGGAAGATACTGATATAATGTCAGCAGGTTTTTGTGAAAGTCGCCCCGCAGGAAATAGATAAATTCATCGCAAAATATCGGGTGGCCATAAAGCACGTTTCGTTCTTTGGAAAACGGGAAATATTTTGTCCCTGTTTCCAGATCAAAAAAATGTATCACAGAGCCCTGGTAACCTCCGTTTTCCAACCAGCCTGGGATGTCATAAAAGTCTTCTGTATCGCTTTGTCCAAAATAGTAACGGGATTGTCCTGGGATTAAATCCAGGTAGATGCCGTCTGTTTGCGCGCATTTTTTTATTTCCATTTTATAGAGCCTCCTGTCTTTTGTGTATTTTCTGTTATCTGAAATGATAAGATTTTACGGTTCAGCTGTTTTTCATTATATTATTTTGAAATTGCATTTTCAAGCGTAACATATTTGGAGATAGTCGGACGCTTGGAGAGGGGAGTTGCCCGGCCTGTCTGGGGACATTCCAGTTTTGCACAGTTACAATATCTTATTGACAAATGGACTTCAAGATGTTATCCTAAACTTAGCCTACATATTGTTATCTAAAAAATACCCGCAGGCATTATCAATCAAAAACATTTTGCCCGCGGAAAAAAGAAAGGAGGTATCCGACAATGATTCCAAAGGTTTCGGATTCGGAACTGGAGATTTTAAAAATCATCTGGGCAAACGGGGGGAGCGCGCTGTATGCTAAGATTATGGGGGAGCTTTTAAAAACGGGGCGCGCCTGGCAGAAAAATACTGTGATCACGCTCTTATCCAGGCTGGCGGAAAAGGGAATGGTAAAGGCCAAAAAGATCGGGCGGCGCAACGAGTATACCGCCATCGTATCAGAAAAAGACTATCAGGCCGCACAGACCCAGACCCTAGTAAACAAGCTGTATGAGGGAAGCGCAAAAGGGCTTGTGGCGACATTGATCCAAAGGGATATGATCTCGCCCGGGGACTATGAGGAACTGAAAAGGTTTTGGGAAAGCGGGGCAAAGGAAGAATGAACCGTATTTTTAAATTGGTTTTTTCCATGTCCTTATCCGGTTCGATGCTGATCCTTACTCTGTTTATTTTAAGGCCGCTTTACAAAAACCGGACGGGCAGGCGGTGGCAGTATTATATCTGGCTTGTCGTTATTGGTCGCCTGCTTTTGCCGTTTTCGCCGAAAGAAAGCTTATCGGGGACTTTGGCGGACCGGCTTTGGCAGTCTGTTTCCCAGGAGTCGTCCGGGCTGGATGCTGATTTTGATTCCGGAGAGGATTTCGTAGATGATTCTGGAAATGATTCTGAAAATGACTTCGAAAATGATTCTGGGGGTGATTCCCCGCAGGCGCCTGACAAAGAAAATGCCACGGCGGATTTTTCAGGCTCTTTAAAAGCTTTCGTCCAAAATAAAGACGGTTCAAGCATGGGAGAAAAGGCGGCGAAAGAAGCGGAACTGGAAAAAGCGGAAGATTTGTTTTCCCATTTGTGGATGGTATGGATTGGGGTGGCGGCGTTGCTGCTTATGCGAAAGGCCACGATTTACCAAAGCTATGTGAAATACATAAAAGCCGGGCGAAAGGAGGTTTCTAATGTGCGGCTGCTGGATACGCTTTCGCAGGTTGGGGAGCGGGTCGGAGTAAAGCGCCCGGTGGAGCTGTATGTGAATGAAATGGCTTCTAGCGCGATGTTGTTGGGCTTTTTTCGGCCCTGTATCGTGCTTCCCTGCGCGGATTTGCGGGAGGAGCATTTTTTGTATACCGTATGGCATGAGCTGTCCCATTATAAACGGCTTGACCTGATTTACAAATGGCTTGTGCAGCTGACGATATGCGTTCACTGGTTTAATCCGTTTGTCTGGATGATGGGACGCGAACTGGGGCGCGCCTGCGAGCTGGCGTGTGATGAAGCGGTCATTTGCAGGCTTGATGGGGATGGGCGTATCGCTTACGGGGATACGCTGTTAGAAGCGCTAAAGGCAGGCGTAAGCTGTAAAAATCCCGGTTCTGCGGTTATGCTAAGCAAGGATGCAAAGCAATTAAAAGAAAGGTTGTGGACGATCATGAATTTTAAGAAACGCTCAAAATTAACGGTTTTTTTGTCCGGCGCGCTTACCGCGGCTTTGCTTGTGGGCGCGACAACAGCCGGGGCTGCGGTTACGGACGAAGCAGGCGGGGAGAAAGTGACTGCGCCGATCAGCCTAAAAAACGTAAAGGATGGAGATTATGCCTGGATCGGAACCTATGATTTATCTGAAAACGACAAGGTTTATTATAAGGTTTCAGCAAAAGGCGGCAAGCAGCTGTCTGTCGGTTTTGCAAAACCCGGAGACGATCATCCGGACACGACTTATGTTACGGTGTGCAATGAGAGACAGGATGGAAACTTGGAGGCGGTTTGCGGCCCGTATATTTGGAAAAGTCCGCTCAAACCCGGGAAATACCGTCTGTTTGTGCATGCAAAGGGCGCGGATTTAAAAAACGTGGAAGGAGCGGCGGTAATCGTAAAAAAAGAATCAGCGCAATTGGATACAAGGATACAGACTTTGGCGGCTAAAAACGTAGATCGCTCGGCGGAATATGCCAGCTTTGGCATCACAGCCAATGGAAAGGCGCACTATTATAAGGACAGCCGCATTCGTATTTTTCAGGATATGAAAGCAGACCGTTCGTTTGAATATAGCTTTATAGACCGGAAAGGAACCGTCGATATCCGTTTGCTCCGGGGGAAAAGCGGGGCGGTAAATGCATTGGAGCTTATCCCAAAAGCGCAAGCCAATGAAATTTTGAAGGATTTATTTGGCAACGTTCCATCCAATCAAAAGACAGGGAAGGAAAAAGCCGCCGGAAAAGCAAAGAAAACCGTTACGAAAGCAAAGAAGCCTTTGGAATATACGGATGTTTTGCGCTGCGATAGGGAGAATCTGCCGTCTGGCTTACAGGGGATATTGGAGAACAAATGCAAGGGCAGACGCTGGTATGTAATTCGGACCGCGGACAGGCAGTATGTATATTTTAACAATCTGCCACGAGATTATGCGTTCCATATTTCCGGGAAAAAACTGTATGTGCGCGATATGGGTAGGCATACTGGCGTTTGTGTGCTGTTGTCTTTGGGAAAAGACGTGGATTTTTCATTATATTATAATGACAGGAAGGTTCGATTCACTTCGATCGATGTGTAACCGATGCAATTTCAGGGAGTGGCGCATTTTTAATTATGCCACTCCCGTGTTGTCTTTCAAGACGATCAAATTTCTGCTTTTATACCCGCAAGCAAAGGATCTGCAAGAAAGCGAAAACATCGATCATTTGGCGTTCAGGTATGCTCGTAAGTGCGAAAATCTGCCTACGGCTGGTTTACTGCCCCTACAAACAGCGGCAGTTCATCGTTTCCTGTAACTGCGAAAAGGAACGGACGGTCTAATATAAAATCGATAATCTCATCCGGCGGCATCGCTGCGCCCGCGTCCATGCTCATAACCGTATAGGCTGCGGCGGTTACGCCTTTTTCATCGATTTTTACCCGTCCGGCATGGTCGGCTGTGCTTAAATAAATCGGGTAAGGGTCGCGCGTCATAGGGGAAAAATCGGAGATATCCCCGTCAAATACATCCGTAACGCCCAGCGCTTTTAGACCGTCGCACAGGTCAAACTGGGAGGATGCGTCAAATTTTGGCACAGATAAATTTACAAGGCAGTCTTTGTGTTCTACCAGTTCGTTCCGGTCGCGGGATGTCAAAAATGCCATTGCCTGGTCATCCTTTAACAGTTCTTCCACCGTCACGCCTTTATCCGGAAGCAAAAACCACATAGATCCGGATTGAGAAAGGGATTCGGATACGGCGGAAAATTTTTCACCTTTGTAAAATGTACTGCTTGTTTTATCCTTATGCATAAAGTCACAGGTAACGCCTGCGGAGGCTGTATGGAAAGTCTCTTCCTTTGTGTTTAGGGCAGAGAACTCATCATGCCATTTTGCGCGGTAATAAAGCGTGGTAGCTAACGCCATTACGGTGTTTGGCCGAAGCTTTACGTTTGAAGCCTGTTTTTTCAAAAGGTTGCCGGTCTGTTCGTTTAACCAGCCCTGCAACGCCTCGTTAAGCTGGTCGGAGCCCATTTCGCCCTGGTAGGACGAAGCATAGTAATTTTTCGCAAGGATGTCTAAAGTAGGTTGGACAAAGTTTACAGAATTATTCATCCAAAGGGAGCTTGCAAGGATGCTTTTTACCGTCTTGTCATTGCGGTACTGGGCGTTCCACATGTTGGAAGCCTGTTTGCGCAGCGAGGCGATATCCTTACTGCCCAGCAGGTCTAAAATCTGCTGTCGGCTGTTTCCATCCGTAAGTTCCGCCAGCATCCCAAGGGCCATATAGACATTAAGCGGGGAGTAAACCCGGTTTTCGTCATCCTTTGAGGATAAAAACTGCGCGCAGCTTTTTGTAAGGAAGCCGTCTAAATTGTCGGCATAGCCTGTGATGTTGCGCCTTGCGCGGATGTCTTCCCACCATTTGCTGTAGGCTTCATTGTATTTGTCATAATCCACTTCGCCGTTTTTCTTGGTGAAATCGGCTTCCTCCGGATATGGGGCGGTTTTTGGATAGCTTGCGGCGGCAATGCGGTTATGGTTATTGACGTCGCTGTCCGATGGAGCCTTTGCCTTAAATATTTCGCGCAATTTATCCAGAGGGTTGTTTTTGACAATCGTATAGGTTTTCTTGCCGTTTGTTAGGCTTTTTTCCGTTAAGGAATAATTTTTTGTTTTCCCGTTTTTTAAATAAAGCGTTATTTTTTCGGCGTTATTGAAATTGCCTTTTTTGGCGGCTTGCGTAAGCGCCATGCCAGAAAGCAGTTCGTAAGCCTTTTTGACCGTCTTTTTGTCTTTTACAACGCAGCTTTTCGCGCCGAAGCCGATTTTAACCGTCTTTTTGTAAAGCGCCTTGGTAAATACCTCGTTTTGATATTGCGCCGCGCCTGCCATTTCCGTATGCCCCAGCGTCGCAGGGTATATGGCGGTGAGCGCGGCTGCGGCAATCAGCGTCCCAGCGAGGGCTTTTTTCAAAGCGGGAGCTGTTTTTTGCTTTGCCAGGCTTGATTTTTTTGAAAATGATTTCATAAAGTCTTTTTTCATAAATATTCTCCTTTCTTTTTCATTATGATAAAGATCCCTTTACTAATATTGTCGCATTTTAATTGGAAATATGAAATAACATTAGGAAAAAATTTCATTCTATACAGCTGCATGATACCATAGGCGTGACACAAAGTCTATTTGTTTCTAAAGGCTGTTTACGGCTGGTTTACGATACCTAAAAACAGCGGCTGTCCATCCCTGTCTGTCACGGCAAATAAGAATGGGCGGTCAAGCGTAAAGTCGATCTCCTTATCCGGCGGCATGGCGGAGCCGGTGTCTGCGCCGATCACGGTATAGGAAGCGGCGGTTACGCCCTGTTCATCAATGGCTACCCGCGCGGCATGGTCCGCCTGGGACAGGGCGAGCTTATCTGGCTTGCCGGCCATTGGGGAAAAGTCGGCCCGGTTTGCGCTATAGATATCGGTAACGCCAAGCTCCATCAGTCCTTCTTTTAAGTCATATTCGCAAGTGACGTCAAATTTTGGGATGGCAAGGTTTACCAGCAGGCTTTTTTGGTTTTCCCAGTTTTCCTGGTTGTCTGGCTGTAAAAATGCCATCGCCTCGTTATCATTTAATAAATCTTCCGCAGTTACGCCCTCATCTGGGAGCAGGAACCACATAGAGCCGGACTGCTCCAGCCCTTCGCAGACGGCGGAAAATTTTTCTCCCCAATAATAACTATGGCTGGATTTATATTTGTGCAAAAATTCGCAGACAGAATCGCCGGCTGCTGCATGAAAGGTTCCTTCTTTTGTATATTTTGAAGAAAATTCATTCCGCCATTGGGCGTGATAATTTAGCGTGACAGCCAGAGCCATCGCTGTATCCGGCTTTAACGTTACGTCAGCGGCCTGTTTTTCCAAAAGCCCTCCGGTCTGTTCATTCAGCCAGTCTTGAAGCGCTTTGTTAAAGCTTTTGGAGCCCATTTTGCCCTGATAGGAGGATGCATAGTAATATTTTGCGAGCGTATTTAATACTGGCTGGTGAAACTCTACGTCATCGTTCAGCCATAAGGAGCTTGCAAGGATGCTGGTTACAAGGCCGTCATCGCGATAATGGGCATTCCATATATCGGAAGCCTGTTTTCGAAGCGATGCAACCGAATCGCTGCCAAGCAGGTCAAGGATTTGCCGTCTGCTGTTTCCGTCTGTCAGCTCTGCCAGCATTCCAAGAGCCATATAAGCCCCTAACGGGGAGTAGACGCGGTTTTCCTTTTTTTCATTGGCGCCGGACAGAAAGCATTTTGCGCTGGCGGATGAAAAACCGGACAGTTTGCGGACGGAGGATGATTCGGAAAGTTTACGGCGCGCGCTGACATCCTCCCACCATGCGTCATATGCTTTTGTATATGCGTTAGCGTCTAAGGCGCCCTCGGTTTCGCCAGCCCCGTCAGAAGCGTCGGGGGAGTCCGGTATCGTGCTGGTATCATCGGAAATACTGTCGGATTCCGGTATGGAGCCATTGTCATTGGAGCCGTCGGCGGCTTGTCCGCCATCGGAGTCATCGAAATAATCGGCTTCATTTGGGTACTTTGCCATTTGCGGGTATTCCGCCTTTGCCAGGGTGCGCGCGTTGGCAGGCGTGATGCTTTCGATCGGAAATAAGGCAAAGCCTGCGATCGCGGAAACCGCCAATATGGCGGCAATGGCGGCAAGTCGTTTTATGTATGTGAAACGAACATGCAGATGCGCGGAATCGGTTATCAGGTCGTCTCGGATATCGGTGATGCCGTCATAAAGATTTTCACTTTTTCGCGTCCGGTTCATAGGCAGACTCCTTCCTTTTCTAAGTATAGTTTTAATTTTTTTCGAAGCCGGAACAGACGTTGGGATATTTGGTTTGGGGATGAGCCGTATTCAGCCGCCAGGGCGTTTACGGCATCGCCATACCAGTAGCGGCGGACAAATAAGGCGCGGTCGTCCTGCTTTAAAGAGTCCAGCCAGACATCCAAAAGCCCGGCAAGCTCTTTTCGATCGATTTCTTGTTGGACGTTATCTGACACCGGCACGCACTCGTCCAGCTCGGACAACAGGACTTCCATGCCGCGATAGCGTTTTTTTGCATGGCAGGCGCGCCAGCGGCTGATAGACAGGTTGCGCGTGATCCGTCCCAAAAACGCCCCAAGCGCTCTTGGGCGGTCAGGCGGCATACGCTTCCATGCGGCAAACCAGGTATCGTTAACGCATTCCTCCGCATCCTCTTTCACGCTTAGAATATTAAAAGAGATGCGACGGCACAAAGGGCCGTATTTGCGGTCGCTTTCTGTAATTGCCTGTTCGTTGCGGCTATAGTAAAGATTGATGATCTGGCTGTCTTCCATTTGTGGTTCCCCTTATCTAATGTGCTTTTATAGGTTTGGAAATGCCCCTTAATAATATTGTCGCATTTTATTTGGAAATATTGAGGGGAAAATATATTTTTGGTGATTTTTTCTGCTTTAATATTGTAACGACTCTGCTAATCCACAGCGCCTAAGATGGGCGAAAAGGCGGCAGGAAAAGCGATAGAAGATTTCATTGTAATCCAGTCGGTTATGTGCTATAATCCCACTGTCGTCGACAGCGACAGATAAAATTTGCGGGAGGATTTGTGCGATGAAAAACAGGAAAATGATTCGTGGGATTATCTTGGCGGTGTTGTTAATATGCACAGCTTTTTTGATTTATTCCATATTTAAAGACCCATTTGGGGAACACGACGTGATGCTCGCGCTTGCGGTTACGGCGGGCTACGTGGCGTTGTGGGAGGATGGGAAAAAAGAACGATAAAAACCAGATTGTCAATTTCAGATCAAATAATCGCGACAAACGAATCGGCGGTAAACCTGTCATACGGGCTTACCGCTTTTTTTATGCGCACGGGCGCCCAAGTGAAATTTGCGCAGGCGCGCATATGGAAATAAAAAAACATTTGACAAATACGTCCATTAGTGATATGGTTAGTTGCATAAGTAATGAACCATACAACATACCAAACGGTCAAAAGAAAGCGTGGTGAAGCATTTGAATGAAATCTTAAACCAGGAAAAGTCCATTTATTTGCAGATCAGTGAAATGATTGAAAATGATATTTTAAGGGATGTCCTGTTAGAAGATGAGAAGGTTCCCAGTACAAATGAGCTTGCCAGATTTTTTAAGATAAACCCGGCAACGGCTGCGAAAGGAGTGAACTTACTGGTGGATGAAAATATTTTATACAAAAAGAGGGGGATTGGCATGTTTGTTTCAAAGGGGGCAAAGGAAGCGGTAAAGAAAAAACGAAAGGACAGGTTTTATGAGAGCTTTGTCAAAACCCTGTTAGAAGAAGCGTCCGGCCTTGGGATAAGCAGGGAGGAATTAATTGAAATGATACGCGCTCAGGCATGAAATATGGATTAATCTTAAAGGCATACGAATTTTCAAAATGATTTAGCTCACGGGGATAACAGTAAAAACATGGATAGGAAAAGACATTGTGCGTTTGGCACAGAAATGGAGGTTGCAATGAGCCTTATATGCAAAGGTATTACGAAAACTTATAATCAGACAGATGTTTTAAAGGATATTGACCTGACACTGGAGCAGGGGAAAATTTACGGGCTGATCGGCAGAAACGGGGCGGGAAAGACGACGCTGTTATCGGTTTTAACGGCGCAAAATCCGGCTACAAAAGGGACGGTAAGCCTGGATGGAAAGCCGGTATGGGAAAACCAGGACGTGATCGACCGGATCTGTTTTTCCAGGGAGCTGAATGCAATGACGGCGTTTGGACAAAACCCTTTGAAAATCAAAGAATATTTAAAGATCGCCTCGGTTTTTTATCCGGGATGGGATAAACGGATGGAAAAAGAGCTTGTGGAGCTTTTTTCTTTGGGTATAAAAAAGAGGATCTCAAAGGTTTCCAAAGGGATGATGAGCATGGTCACGATTTTGGTGGCGCTTTCGAGCAAGGCGGATTATACCTTTTTGGATGAGCCGGTGGCGGGGCTGGACGTGGTGATGCGGGAGCGGTTTTACAAGCTTTTAATTGAAGAGTATACAAAAACAGGCCGCACCTTTGTCATTTCTACCCATATCATCGAAGAAGCGGCGGATTTATTTGAAGAGGTCATTATCATGAAAGAAGGGCGGATTTTATGTAAGGAAAATACCCAGGGGCTTTTGGAACGCAGTATGCATGTGAGCGGGAAAGAAGCGGATGTGGACGCTGCCTGCGCGGGGATTAAAGTTTTTCAAGAAGAGCATATGGGGCGTTCCAAAGGCGTGACGGTTATATTGCAGGAGGGGCAAAATCTGGCGCGGGGCTTTGATGTGACGGTGCAGCCGGTCAGCCTGCAAAAGCTGTTTGTCGCGCTTTGCGGAGAGGAGGGGCAGATATGAGAAAGAGTGGCTTGGGGCGCGCGTTATATTATTTTTGCGGCCAGGCGCAGGTTTATGTGGCAGGCATATTGACCGGCAGCTTTGCGATGGCTGTTTATTACTGGTTTGTGGGAGCCTATGATCCGGACGAAAGCCTGCTCGACGCAATGTATCTTACGCCCGCGATGCTTGTAAGCATTACGATATTTGTTTTATTTATGGTTAATATGAGTTCCGTACAAAAGTGGTATGCAATGGCGGTTTCGTTTGGGTGCCTTCGGAAAAACGCGTTTCTTGGGGTATTTGCAATGAATATGCAGATTGCCGTAGAAAGCCTGATCCTGTTTGGAGCGCTGGTGTATTTTTTTAAATGGGACGGGGGGACGGTATTGCTCTTATCAATAGCTGTTTTGTATCTGGCGGCGGAAGGATGCGCGCAGTTAATAGGGGTTGCCTGCTGGAAATGGGGGAAGATTGCCTATCTGGCGGCGATCGTTGTCGTCACCGGCTTTATATTTGGCGTTGCCGTCACAAACGCGGTGGTTGCAAACAACCTGATGAACGCATGGTGGCAGGCGACCATAAGGACGGCAAAGCCGCTTTGGATGGCTGGGGCTTTGGTATGCGCGGGGCTTTTTTGCGCAGCGGGAAATATGGTTAGCTGCTATTTTATCCGAAAGCTGGAAGTGAAGATTTAGAAATGGGCGAGGTGGACAGCATGAAGGAATGGAAGAGGGAACTAAAAAAGCAACTGGTAATGAGATGGGATGAGATATTAACGTTGTTTGTGCTGCAAATGATCGTTTTCCTGTTCGGCCAGCTTGTGGCAGCCGCGGCCGTATATATTTTCAAAGGATCGTTGATAGAAATCGGCACGCTGCTGTCGCTTACAGGCGCGGCGATTGTGTTATTTTGTTGTGGAATCGGGGCAACCGGAACTTACTTTAATGTCGGGATCAGCATGTGCGCAGTGAGAAAACGGCTTGTGCCGGCGATGTATCTTGTTACGTTTGCGGAAGCGTTTTTGGCTGCCTGTACGGGGTATTTCTTTTACAGACTGGAGCTATGGATATTTGACACATTTTATCCAGGGGTGAAATGTGAAATGGACTTTGGGTTCTTGTTCCAGTGGAAGTATATTTTGGCGGCAAGCCTTGCGCTGACAGCGGGTTATAGCTTGATTGGGGCATTGTTTGTAAGGTTTGGGAAAGTGGCGTCCTGGATCTTTTGGATGGCCTGGGTAGTCGGGTGTGCCGGGCTGCCAAGGAGCGGGCAGATTTTGGAAAGGCATCGGGATACGGCTGTGGCGCAGGCTCTTTTTGCAGTAGGCGGCGCGTTTGGAAAAATTACGGAAAGCGCCCTGCTTTGGGGGATTGCGGGGGCTTCGGCGTTAATGCTGATCGTGTCTTATCTGATGCTGCGCAGGCAGCAGGTGCAGTTATAAAATGTAAATACAACGACATTCGGACGACAGAAAGTTTTCTATGGGCAAAAGCCGGATGCTTGCAATTTTTAGAAAGAAAGACAGTCATAGCAGACTGTCTTTTTTTCGTGCAGAAAAAGGATTAAATATATGGCAGATATAAAAACAGAAAAGTAGAAAGTAAAGGAGATCACTGACAAGCTGGAGGAAGGCTACTGCTTCCGATACAGGCATGGAACTGATTTTCTGCAAAAATTCAACTATATACTACCCGCGGCATAATCACGTTTCCGTACCGACAATTGGTATCATATTGGATGGCTTCGTAGTTCTTACATGCGGCAGCTTTCCTTCCTAGTTGAATTTTTCAAACAGATTTTTGAAATCCATTTTCAACACTTTCTTTCAAATTTTTTTGCGATTCCTTTGCCTGCTTACATCATACCAACAGGCTTTGGATCTGAATAGTAAAAAATTGCGGAATATGGAACGCAGCGATCTGCTGTGATTTTAAAATAGCACATTTTTTATGGCGACAATGACAGAAAACTTCTGGCAGGAATAGACGCAGTTTGCAATTTTAAACTTACAGTCTGTTAACATATTTAGTTCCTGCTTCACAGTGCATTCCCTGTCTAATTTTCTGCGTTCTTTCCATAGCGCGATGTCCTGATCCGTTAATCCGCTGTTTGCCAACTGGCTTTCCCAAAAAGAATTAAACCAACGATCCATTTCCGTCTGCCCGGCGCAAAATTGGTCATAGTTTACGAATAAGCCGCCATTCGGCAGGCGGTCATAGATTCTTTCAAACAGTTTCTTTTTATCCTTATCCTCTAAATGATGAATGGATAAGGCGGAGATAACCGTATCAAAAAGAATATCGGGAAGCTTGTGCGTATAATTTTCGGTTTGATATGCTATGTTTTCAATGCCGTCAAATCTTTTTCGGGCAACATGCAGCATTTCATCGGCAATGTCCACAAGCGTATAGTTCGAATCAGGGCATCGCTGATGCCAGAAATAGGTTAATAAGCCTGTTCCAGCGCCTAAGTCAACAACCTGTTTTGGCTTCGCTATATTAGAAATGATAAAATTAGTTGTATTTTTATAAAAGTCGTCAAAGCAGGGAATAAACTTTCTCCGGTTGCGGTCATATTCCTCTGCGATCAGATTAAATTGTGTTTCTATGTTCATTTTTGACCCGTCAGATTCCTGTTTGATCATATCGACTCCTTTTGGCAGGTCACTCCGATATCGCTCCTTTACAGCCGGATGTGACCAGTTTTGCATACCTTGCTAAATAGCCTTTTTTTACTTTGATTTCAAAAGGAAGCAAAGTTTTTCTCCTAATTTCCAGCCCATCATCTGAAACTAGGACGTTAATTGTATTTGCAGGTATATCTATCTCTATCATATCGCCATCCTGGATTAAAGCGATGTTTCCCTGGGCTGCGGCCTCCGGCGACACATGGCCGATCGCCGCTTCGCGTGTGGCTCCGGAAAATCTGCCGTCTGTTATAAGCGCGACGCGCTCTTCCAAACCGCTTCCCATAATAGCCGATGTGGGATTTAGCATTTCACGCATATCGGGCCGCCTTTTGGCCCCTCATATCGGATCACGACGCATCCGTCCGCAGCTCTTTTGTTATAATGTCCTTTGGCTTTATCCTTTTTTTACCAATTCCACAATCTGCATTCCCGTTTCTTTCGCAAGACAAAGCCTTTTGGAGCCTTGCAGCCGCCATAAGCAACCCTGGAACACTTTTATCGCAATTCGGTATAAATACCAGCCGTCAAAAGGATGCGCCGTTGCCATCGCCACAGTGGAGTCAGCGATCAGCTCTCTTGTAGCCAGTGAAAACCTCATGCCTTCATGTCCCATTGCAATGCCGTCGCATACCGCAATGGCAGGAAAGACAAACGGCGTCCCGCCAGCCTGCGCAACCCCCTGTTTTACAGCTTCGGCAATCTTATCAATATTCATATGTCCTGGCACGATTTCATTATAAGAGCTTACAATGCCTATGAAAGGTTTTTCCAATTCTTTTTTTGTTACGGCTAATGCATGGAGCGGCGCTCTTTGCGGAGCCGCCGGGATTCCTTTTTTATTTTATCGCTTCGCATATTTATGGTCTCCTTCTTTATGGCCGCCTTCGTTTCTTGTTTTTTATTATAATATGTCCGACATCTTATGTCAAGTATAATGTCTACTCAATATGCGCTTGTCTGATTATTTGGAATCAGCGCCGAAACGCAAAAAAAGCGCGGTCGAAATTGACCGTGCCTTTTTTATGCGCAGGCCCGCATATGGAAGTTTGCCGCTGACGCAGCACGCGGGCCGCGCGGCGAGTAGGGAAGATGGCTCTTTTCTGCTTGATTGCTCTGTATTTTAAAATCTGAAATTTTACTCTGTTTTTTCCAGCCCTAACCGCTCTATCGCATGAAGAATGTGTATCCGCATAGCGTTCCTTGCGCCCTCTGCGTTTCTGTTTTTCATAAAATTCATAAGTATCCTGTGATCCGTAACCGTATCCTTTGATGCGGCTTTTTTCTGTTTTGACAAGGTTACGCCCTTATCGATCGCTTCCTGTATCACCGGCATCAGCTTGTTCATAAAATCATTATGGGTTGCCTTTGCAATGGAACGGTGGAAAGCCTGTTCTTCCAAAGTCCTGTCTTTATCCTCCAATATGAGCCGCTCTATATTTTCGCCAATGGATAGGATTCTTTGCAGCTCACTTTCTGTGGCGCGCAATGTTGCGTAATAGGCGGCCTCCGGCTCAAAAATCAGCCGCATCTCATATAGATCGTCAGCGTTCATTTTCGCTGAAGCAAGCGCGGATAACTCATCCAAAGTATGTTCTTCAAAACTTTCTTTCACAAAAGTCCCTTTGCCTCTTTGGATCTCGACAACACCGCCGGCAGCCAAAATTCTTATGGCCTCTCTTAACGTCGTCCGGCTAACGCCAAGCTCTTGCGATAACTCATTTTCATTCGGGAGTTTATCTCCCGCTTTGAATCTTTTTTCTATCGTGATCATGGATAATATAGAATCAGCCACATCGTCTGATAAACGTTTTTCTTTGGTCATTTCATCAACTCCTGTCTGCGATTTTTCTAACCATAATTATATCTAAAATCTGTATGGAAATCAAACATTTGTATGGAAATGAAATGCTGTTGGACGTCTAACATCGATACGCCAGCTTACCGAGATTTCCCAAAGTCCATGTACTGCAAATTAACTTAAATATAAATACGCCAATAAAGGACATTATAAATGTAGGCTCAAAAACGGGGTGGAATATGAAAGTGATAGAAAACCGGGAGTAGAAATTGCAGAGCAAAAGGAAGCAGATTATGCGGTAATTACCATACGCAAACCATTTGAAAATGCTTTTGAGCGTATTCCTAACGCCTATAAAAAAATAATGCAGTATTTAGGAGCAAAAGGTTTTAAGGAAAAAGCAGAGGATAATATATTATCATATTACGAGTATGTATATGACAAGGAGAAAATTACATACATGGACGTGTTTGTTTATGTAAATGGGTAACAAGCGGAAACTTGCACACAGATTTTTCATAGTGTAACCAAAACTGGAATAAAGGAGAAATTTATGGAACTGATTAAACAACCATCTTTTGCAACTTGTGGGCAGGCGTGTATCGCAATGATTACAGGCAAAGACATAAATGATGTGATAAGGGATATGAAAACAAGTGGTTCAACCAGTATTGGGCAACTTATAGAAATACTTGATAAATATGAAATCCGTCATGCTGAACGGAACATTCGAATATCAAAGAAAAATTCTAAGCCTTATAAGTATTCTATTTTGACCGTTCATGCAAATGGCGGTTATACTCACTGGGTATTATTTTATAATGACAAATACTATGATCCTGAATTTGGTTTAGTTGAGGGCGAATATACGTATGGAAAAATCACATCATTTCTTGAAATTTATGAGGAATGATACTAATATTGAATTGATATCTATTAGTTTAGGAAAAAATCAGAAGATAATTTCATGTAAAAATGCACAACATTACAAATAAAAAAGAATAATAAAACTGAATATTGTTTAGCTTTAGGTAGCGATTATCTTAACGGACAATCAGCTGCCTTTTTTATTTTCAGAAACTATCAACACAGCACAGAAAGAATGAGGTATCAAAAATGATTGAGAGTAAACAGGAAATCAGCAAGGACTTAGAAAAAGCATTACAGGTATTGCAACAGGCGAAACAGCGTGTAGCCAACGAAAAGAAAAAGCAGAACGAGAAGAAACGGAAAGCCAAGAATCCACTCCCCCACAATCCACTCTCCCCAATGCGGAAAACGAAAGCGAGGGCGGTACGGAATGACAAAGGCGAGGACACTGGAAAGCCGAGGTAACGTATCCACCCTGTTTACAGGGTGCGCACAAATATATCACCAGAGGTGGTATATGCGCCCTTCGGGGAGCAAGTTTCACTTGCATGGACTCCTGCGGCAGACAAAATGGAAAACGACAATTCCCCTTCGCAGGCTGCGCTTGCTACCCTTTAGTGAACTTTGCGCCCCACTACCCTGTCGGCAGAATGTAGGTGTTGCGTATGGGTAATGTCACGAAACAGGCAAGCACACGTTTTTCCATAGTCAAGCGGAGCAAGGGGCAGTCGGCAGTTGAGAAAGCGTCCTATATCAGCAGGAGTGTTCTTGTCAGCGAGTTTGACGGGCAGACCTACCGCCCGAAATACCATGAGGATTTAGTGCATAGTGAAATCACTCTCCCACCCAATGCGCCCAAAGAATATGCAGACCGAGCCACCTTATGGAACGCTGTTGAACTGTCAGAGAAAGGGCAGAAATCACAGCTTGCGAGAATGTTAAAAGCGTCACTCCCCAACGAATGGAGTTACGAACTTGCGGAGGAAGTTGTGAGGGATTATGTGCAGAGGAATTTTGTGTTAAGCCATATGTATTTGCTGAACTTGTCCGGGAAGTGGGAAAATTTTATAACACATGTTTGCTTGTTGTGGAAAAGCTATCCGCTGGATATACTGTTGTTGACAAGCTATATGATTCCAACAACAGGTACATAAACCTGTATAAGTACAAGTCGTATGACGCAAAAGGCAAGATGAGGAAAAAGCCAGGATTTGAAACAAGCGGCAAAA
>CANDMI010000034.1 GCA_947385775.1 uncultured Eubacterium sp.
CGGTCGAAGCCGCCCAAAGGAAATATCATGCGGTGGAGCTTCCAAAAACAACAAGGACGTATAAGGAGCAGCGCCAGAGCGCGAAAGAGGGGATGATTTTTCAGAATAAGCCGGAATTATTAGGCGAGCTTGCCGAAATTAAGCCGCCAGAAGTATGGAATGAGCATACGGCAAAGGAAATGCTGCGCTTAGCCGATCTTCGCAGCAAAAAAGCCGCCAGCGTCCCGGACAGCGAAATGCCGATGGATTTCCATGTATATATTATAAAAATAAAGGGCGGGCGGATGGAATTGCAGATTGACTTTCATTGGGAGCTTTTTGGAATGTCTTATTCCGGAGACGCGAAAGCGATGAAAAAGCTAAAAAGGCTCGGACGCAGGCTGTATTGTTTTTATGGCGTATCCGCCGCGGATATGGAAAATAAGAGCGAGAGGTATCGAAGCCTTGTGGCGGCATTGAGTGGATGATGGTCAAAATCCCGTCTTTGCACTGGAAGATGAATTTGTAATAGAAAACGGAAAATCAATTGAACGTGGAGTATAGTGAAATTAAATTCGAAAAAAACAGGAGGAGTGGAAATGGTAGCCGAAAAACCGATCAGTATAAGCACAGAATCCCGTGCACGAATTGCAAATGGTGAGCCGCTGTTCGATGAAGCGCAGAATCTTGTTGTTATTTCAGCTTATGACTATGCTCAAATGTTAAAAGCAAAAGAAAAAGAGGAATACTGGGCAGAAATCGACAGGCGGACAGAACGCTTGAACAGGGGCGAAGGCATTCATAAAACTATGGAAGAATTAGAGGCAATGGTCGAGTAAGATAAAGGACATACAGCATAACGGACCTATGAAAGGCATTGGAAAGCCGGATTCATGAAAGCATCGTCCTGGATATTCCCGTAGAATTGATGACTGTAATCGCCTTATATATGATATGGATGAATTGCAAAACATCTTTATAAAGTCTTGCAAAGGCCATTATGAAGAATAAGATTCGATATAAGTGAGATAAATCCTGTAATTCTTTCCAGCCAGCGGTGAAATAGAAATCCGGGATTGGAATTTGACCAAATGGCTTTGTGGATGAAGCAGTTTTTTAGCGGAGGAGCTGATATGGACGATTATAGAAACTTGCTGTTGCGTGTAAGCACAAATCTAAAAAGCCAAAAATCTATGTCGTATAATTCAAATTCAGAATACAATATTTTTCAGATATTGGGAGTGGCAAAAAAAGAGGTTGTGATGTGCCGTTTTTTAACGGACTTGTTAAATCCCGAGGGGCGGCATGGATGCGGCATATTGTTTTTAAAGTCTTTTTTCAACGATGTGCTGAAAAGTCCGATCAATGACACATTGCTTGCCCATACGGATGTGATCGGGGAATTTGGCATTGATAATGAGCGCAGGATTGACATCGTAATTTGCAACGCTCAGTTTTTTATTCCAATAGAAGTTAAAATTTACGCTGGAGAACAGGAAGGCCAGTGTTATGATTATTATGAGTATGCTAAAAAATTCGACGAACATACGCAAATCGTCTACCTGACGAGGTTTGGAAGTGAACCCACGGAATACAGCAGGAAAGCGAAAGACAAAGCTGAAATTTTGCCGAATGATAAGATAAAGCGTATCTCATGGGAAAAAGACATACTTGGGTGGCTGTCAGCGCTGCTTATACAATTAAAGGAGCCGATAAAATCAATGGTCATGCAATATATGGATGCGATTCATTTCATAGCCGACCGAAGGGATGACAGGATGATGGAGAAAAATCTGGAAATTTTATATGAATCCGTGGATTTTTTCCGTGCGGGAATACAGATTGAAAAACACATGAAAGCCGCGAAATTAAGGCTGATCGGGCTTGTATTTGATGATTTCAAAAAAGAAATGGATATCGCGTTGTCAAAATATGGATTAGAACTTGAAAAAAACGCCAATTATTATTCTTATGAAGAAAAACAGCATGAGAAATTTTATGACTGTTACAGTACATATCCTGGTTTAAATTATATAGTAAAAAGAGCGAAATTTAAAAATAGCGGCTTGCAGATGTGGTTTCGGATAGAAATAGAGCATAATCTTTTTGCCGGAATTTGTTTATTTGATACGAAAGCCATGCCAAAAGACGGAAGTTCAAAAGGTCATCCAGTGAATGAAATAACCGCTGAAATCCTAGATGAAGCAGCAAGGTATCTCGACAGAAATATTGTTACTCCGGCAGACTGGTGGCTTGCATGGTGTTATCCAAACGGAAAGCGTCAGGATGATTATTATGATGACGTGCCGGATTTCAAGCATATGAACCAATGCGCGATCAACCTTGCCGACGATCAGAAACGGGCGGAATTTGTGAAAAATGCGGCGGCGGTTTTTAAGGAGCGGCTTTTGAACTATCTTTTGTAAAAGCAACATTTTGTACATCATGTTTCTAAAGCTTTTTTGACAATATGAATTTACAAAACAAACATAATCCATAAAATCGGATATGTTTTTCGAATATCTCGATTGACTAAAAGATATACGCTTCCAAACGCCATGCCTGAAATAACAGTTACAATCCCAGTTAAAATATCTTTGGTAAAAAAGTGTCCGATTCCCCATGTAATTGCGACAATAATTCCACCGTAAGGAATATTTTGTTTGTGAAACCATTTCTCGAAAGCATTTTGTCCAAACACCAAAATAAGAGTGACTAACGCCGTTTCAAAAAAATAATAGATGTATTGAAAAACAAACTTTACAGGGCCGTTTGCATAAAATTCTTTTATTACCTTACTTCCGTTCCAATCGAAATAAGAAAGAATGAGACTTCCGATCATAAATACAGCGACGAACGCCCATTGCCAGGCAGACATTTTGTCTCCTTTTTGGAACAGGTCAAAATCATATTTCTTTTTTGCAAAACGAACGATGCGCCAACTTGCAACGCCCCATAGACTGCATGTAACCACCCAATGGATGATTGTTTGCAGATCTGTCCATTCATTTATCGGAGAACCATATATCATGGGTTCTAACCCAAATGCTAATAATACTTCCAATCCAATACTTGCAAACGCCAACAAAGCCAAGATCATATAATTTATTCCAGATGCTTTTTTCATGTAGAACGATTCCTCCAAACTCTGAATGATACGGTTAATAGAATACCACAATTACACGCATATTTCTATTGAATTTTTATTAAATTTTCATTGCCTTCGCTTGGTCTTGCTTTGTGGCTGGCTCTGCTGTCAACTCTTGTGCATTGTCTTTACCAACACTTGGCCTTTCTGCGGAGGGGGAAAGCGGCACGCCGTTTCCGGGGTGTGCCGCTTTAACGATCAGAACTGTTTTAAAATATCGTTTTGTTTTACATCGCCTTACAGCTTTATATTCGAAAGCGCGCTTGCAAACGCGTTGTTTAGCGGCTCTTTCGACTCCCGTTTCATTTTATCCATATATCTGGACACGTCCTTTTTCGATACGCCGCCGCTTTCTTTTTTGCGCTTCTCAAAAGCGGATAATTTTTCCCGGTAGCCGCAGGCGCATACAAACTTTTGCTGTTCGCCTTCTCCTACAAGCTCCATTTTTTTATGGCACTTTGGACAGCGGGCGTTTGTGACGCGGGATAAGCGTTTTTTGTAGCCGCATTCCCGATCCTGGCATACGAGCATGCGGCCGTTTTTCTGGTTTACCTCCAATAAGAGCTTGCCGCAGTCCGGGCATTTTTTTCTGGTCAGGTTGTCATGCCGGTAGGTTTTTATGGAAGCGGCGATGTCTTTTACGATTTCCGCGGTATAGGAGCGGATTTGTGCTTCAAAGTCTTTTTTTCTTGCGTTTCCCTTTGCAATGTCCGCTAACTGCTGTTCCCATTGGGCGGTCAGCTTCGGGGAGGTTAGCCCCTTTGGAGCAAGCTCCAGTACCTGCCTGCCTTTGGAAGTTAAGTGAATGTATTGATCTTTTTTTTCGATCATAAAGCTGTGGAACAGTTTTTCAATAATATCCGCGCGGGTGGCGACGGTTCCAAGCCCGCCGGTTTCATCCAGCGTTTTTTTTAGCGACTGATCTTTACTTTCCATATATTTTGCGGGGTTTTCCATTGCGGCAAGCAGGGTGGCTTCGGTAAATGGGAGAGGGGGCTTGGTCTTTCCTTCCAGGATTTTTCCTTCGCCAAAGAAAATGGCCTGTCCTTTGGTAAATTCCGGAAGGCTTTGCGGGTCTTTTTTTTCGTCTGATTTTTCTTCAAACGAATTTTGGCTGTCCGTATCCTCCTCATAGCGGATGCCGGAGTCCTCCTGTATTTTTTTGATCTCCTGCCAGCCCATTTTTCGTATGGTTTTTCCTTTTACGACAAAGCGTTCTCCATTGCAGACAGCCGTGACCTCCGTTTGGTCGTATTCGCAGGGCGGGAGAAGTACGGAAAGGAAGCGTGAGACGACAAGCTCGTAAATCTTGCGCTCCCCGTATTCTAAGTCGTTTAAGCGAACGCCCTGTTCTGTCGGGATAATGGCGTGGTGGTCGGACACTTTTTTATCGTTCACAAAGGAAGAGTTTGCTTTGATCGGGGATTTTAAAATTTGGCCGCAAATGCGGCTGTAGCCCGAAAAGCGGCATGCCTGGACGCGTTCCGGCAGCGTTTCTACGATATCATTTGTAAGATATCTGGAATCCGTCCTTGGATAGGTCAAAACTTTGTGATGCTCATATAAGCGCTGCATAAAATCTAACGTCTGCTTTGCGGAAAAGCCAAACAAACGGTTTGCGTCCTGTTGCAGGGCCGTTAAGTCATAAAGCATTGGCGCGTAGGACTTTTGCCGCTTTGTTTTGACCTCTTCCACCGTGCCTTTTTCGTTTGCGGTTATCTCCCGGGCTTTTTGTATCTGTTCCTTGGAAAAGACGGATTGCTGGTTGTCTTTGGATTTCCAGCGCCAGACGACGCCGCCTGCGCTTATCGAAAGGCCGTAGTAAGGCTTTGGCGTAAACGCCTTGATCTGCGCTTCCCGTTTGGCGATGATGGCTAAGGTTGGAGTCTGCACCCTGCCGCAGGAAAGCTGCGCATTATGCTTTACAGTCAAAGCGCGGGTGGCGTTTAAGCCCACCAGCCAGTCGGCCTCGGCCCTTGCCACAGCCGCTTCGTACAGCTTATCGTATTGCGACGCGTCCTTTAATTGCGAAAAGCCCTGGCGAATGGCGCGGTCTGTCACCGAAGAGATCCAAAGCCTTTTCATCGGCTTTTTCACGCCGGCCTTTTTTAAGATCCAGCGCGCGACCAGCTCCCCCTCGCGCCCCGCGTCGGTGGCGATGACGATGGAATCGATGTCTTTTCGATACAGCTGTGATTTTACGGTCTGGTATTGCTTTCCGGTTTTGGGTATGACCTGGATCTGTAGCTTTTCGGGCAGCATCGGAAGCGTTTCCATGCTCCAGGTTTTCCACTGGTCTCCATAGCTTTCCGGGTCGCAAAGCTCCACCAGATGCCCCAAGGCCCAGGTTACGACATAGTCCTTTCCTTCCAAAAAGCCGTTCCCGCCTTTTTGACAGCCGAGAACTCTTGCAATGTCTTTGCCAACGCTTGGCTTTTCTGCGATCACTAATGATTTCATAAATATTACCACACTTTCTGAATGCTTTCAGACCATTATAGCAATTTGTGACGGAAAGCGCAATTGATTTTCAAAGGCTCCTGTAACGATGATGCGGTTTGTTTTTGGGATAATTTGAAGGTTTGTGCTACCCGGACGCTGGAAGCATGCCGGGGGCCTGTCCCGACGTTCCGGCTGCGGAATGTAAGAAGCCCTAAGCATTCTGTTTATAAGCTATTGATACCGGACGGACCGGGATTGTATCGCCATCCATGGCGACAATCCCTTTTTCGGGCATCCCTGCCCGAAAATCCTGTTAAAAGCAGAATGCTAAGGGCTTCTAACATCCCCTCGCAAGTCACATCGGGACAGCCCCCGGCTTGCTTCCTGCTGGTTATCGAAAATTTAAACGTTTCAAAACTGCCTGCCAATAACTTGCTCCTTTTGCCAGTATAAAATTCTGGGAGTATGCAATTGCCATATAGATTGAAAAATGGGGCTGGTTGGGAAAAATAACGGAAAGCTTTTGAAAAACAGCCGGAAACAGGCGGCAGGCCCGTCCAGATGTGACTGCGCAGGGATGTTAGAAGTTCTTGGCATTCTGCTTTCCGTACAGGATTTTCGGGCAGGGATGCCCGAAAAAGGGGATTGCGCCATGGATGGCGGTTAATCCCCGATCCGTCCGGCATTGAAACCCTTGCGCAGAATGCCTAGAGCTTCTTACACCCCGGAGCCGGAACATCCGGACGGGCCTGCCGCCTGTTTCCAGCGTCCGGGTGGAATTTTCCCAATATTTTGCCGGATAACGCTCTATTATTGATGATTTACACGTTAGAGCCCCACCCCATGAAAAGTAACCAGTTTGGCCCAGGACTTTGCATTGCACATTCAAAGATAGTCAGGCGCTTGATAATCGGGCGTGTTGTGTTATACTGAAAAATAAGAAAATGGCGCGCTGCGCAGGGGGTGGCAGGATGGAAAAAGCATTGCCGATCGGAGTGGAAAATTTCGAGGATATGGTAAGCTCGGGCTATTACTATATTGATAAAACCATGCTGATAAAAGAGCTGTTGGATCAAAAAGGAAAGGTGAATCTGTTTACCCGTCCAAGGCGTTTTGGAAAGACGCTGAATCTAAGCATGCTTCGGTATTTCTTTGAAGATACGGGGGATTTTGAAAAAAATGAGCGGCATAAAAAGCTGTTTTTGGGAATGAAGATAGCGCAGGCGGGACAAGCTTACGCCAGGCACATGTGCGGATATCCGGTGTTTAACCTGACGCTTAAGTCGGCAAAGCAGGAAGATTTCGAAATGGCGTATTATATGGTGCAAACGGCGGTCAGCACAGAGTTTGAACGCCACAGGGGCGTTGTGGAAGCGGCAAAAGAAAGCCTTTCTTTCAGGGAATATGAGCGCTACATTGCGATCGCGGAAGGGAAGGCGCAGGAAAAGGAAGTTCGAAACGCGTTACAGCTGTTTTGCCAGTGTATGTATAAGGCGACGGGGAAAAATACGGTTATTTTAATGGATGAATACGACGTGCCGTTAGAAAATGCGTATTTTCGTGGATTTTATGATCAAATGGCGGTTTTTTTACGCGCGCTGCTGGAGCCGTCCTTAAAAACAAACGATTATCTGCAATTTGCGGTTATGACAGGATGCCTTAGGATTTCAAAGGAAAGTATTTTTACAGGGTTAAACCATTTAAAGATCATTTCCATACTGGAAAAAAGATACAGTGAGCATTTTGGATTTACCGAGCCGGAGGTGTTGCGGATGATGGAGCGCTATGGCGTGTCGGAGTGTTTTCCCACCTTGAAGGAGTGGTACGACGGCTATCGGTTTGGAGACACGGAGGTTTATAATCCATGGAGCGTGATCAACTTTTTGTATGACCTTTCTGCGGACAGGCGGGCGCTTCCGCGGCCTTATTGGGCCAATACAAGCTCCAATGATATGATTAGAAATTTAATCCTGCGCGCCGGTTTTGAAACGCGGGGGCAGATTGAGGCACTTTTAAATGGAAAGAGCCTGGATATCCGGGCGCATGAAGAAGTCACATATGAGGATATGCGAAACGATGGAGAGAATTTGTGGAATTTTCTATTATTTACCGGATATTTGACAAAAGAAACGGAATATTTAAAAGACGATTCTATTTTTTTGCGGGTGCGTATACCAAATAAAGAAGTGAAGTCCATTTATCAAAACACGGTTTTAAATTGGATGGGGGATCGGATAAAAAAGGAGGATTTTCATGATTTTTATCATGCGATGGAGCAGGGGGACGCGCGGAAGATGAAAGACGCGTTAAACGCTGAGCTTATCCGCACCATCAGCTTTTATGACCATGCCGAAAATTTTTATCATGGATTTCTTGCCGGGATCTTAAGCCAGAGCGAGGATTACCTCGTAAGATCGAATCGGGAATCCGGCAATGGACGATCCGATATAATGGTAAAAAGCCCATCGCTTCGCGGCAGGGCGTTTATTTTGGAATTAAAGGCGGCTAAGTCCATTGACAATCTGGAAGCAGACGCGCAAAAGGCGCTACAGCAGATTTATGATAAAAAATATGTTTTGGAGCTGCAAACGGAAGGATACCGGAAAGTGGACTGTTATGGGATCGCATTTTATCGAAAAGACTGCGAGGTCCGCTATGGAAAAGGGAGTGCGTAAGCGCTCTTTTTTTCTGCGCGTTTATACTACAAAAGCCAGCTCAACCAGCTGAAACTAAAGAACTCGTACTGTCAAAAAGTGTACTTTTTAACAGTTTACGCCAACTGAACTTAGTTTAGCATATGCAATATTGAAAGTCCACATATTTTGCGCATTTGATTCAAAATTTCTGTGAAAATCACCCCAAACCCATCCCACGAGCCCCCATTTTTTCATTTTTGATCTGATTTGCTGCGCAGTTGAGGCAGTTTTTTGCAACTGTCAAAAAGTACACTTTTTGACAGTAAATTTATGCACAGCCCCATGCAGAAGAAGTATGCCGCCTAAGCGGCGCGTGGGACGCGCGACGAGTAGGGGAAGATGGCTTTTCCCTATTCGATCGCTCAGGCGATTGGCAAAAGAAAGGAGCGTTAGGAACATGAAAAAAAGGGAGAGCGGAAGAAGAGTTGGGTATTTATGCGCGTTGTTAGCGGGATTGGCGGTTGTTTTATTTTTAAATGTAAACCGTGTGCAGGCGGCGGAGAGCCTCGCGCTTTTTAGCTTTGAAAACGCGAAGGATCTGAAAGTGGGAAAGGGCGAAAAGATTGACCTTACAGGGGACGTAAAGGCGACGGGCTGGAAATCCAGCAACCCGAAGGTCGTAAAAGTTTCCAAAAAGGGCGTGGTAAGCGCGTTAAAGACGGGCAAGGCCGTAGTAAGCGCAAAAATCAACGGCAAAAAGAAAGAATGCCAGGTCACGGTGGCAAAGGACGCGGTAAAGGCAAGCAGTTATTTAAAAAAGGCATACCGGACATGGGAATGCCCGGAAAGCGGGAAAAAGGCTGAGATAAAATCCGGGAAATTTTTAGACGGGCTGAAAAATATCCTGTTGAATATTGAAAAGCAAAACGACGACGATGTGGAATATAAAAGCTGTAAGAAGATCACGGCGGTTGAAGAGGATGAATCCGGCGCGACGGTTTATTTTGAAGCCACAGGCGTTTTGAATGGAAAGGAAAGGAGCTTTCCTTGCACCGCGGTTTTTACGGATGATTATGAATATGAAAAATACGATTACGCTTTGATGATGCAGCCAGTCCTTTGGATTACGGATGAAGGAAAGCTGTTGTATGGAGCAGGGTCTTTCTGGTATGCGTAATGGCTGGAAAAATATGTTTTTGGTGCTTTAAAAACAGAGGGAATCAGGCGGTATGCCCCCATTGCGGATATGCGCAGGCAAATGACGCACAGCAGGCATACCAGCTAAAGCCTGGCGCCGCGCTGCATAAGCGCTATGTGATCGGCGCAAGCATCGGCATCGGCGGGTTTGGCATTACCTATAAGGCGTTTGACGTGACCCTTCGCATGGTCGTGGCGGTGAAGGAATTTTACCCGGCGGGGCTTGTAAACCGGGCCGGGGGAGAAAAAAAGGTCGGCATTTTTTCCGGTGAGAAAAAAGCGGAGTTTCAAAAGCAGCTGGGCCGCTTTTTGGAAGAGGCAAGGAGTATGGCGCTTTTTTCAAAGGAACAGGACATTGTAAACGTCTATGACTTTTTTGAAGAAAACCAGACCGCTTACATCATTATGGAATACGTAGACGCGCCGCTGTTAAAAGACGAGCTGAAAAAGCGGCGGTTTTCGCCGGAGGAAGCCGGCGGATATATGCTTGCGATTTTAGACGCGTTGGAAAAGGTGCATGGACATAATATCATACATAAGGACATCAGCCCGGACAATATCTTTTTGACGGGAAAGAACGAAGAATATTCGATTAAATTGTTTGACTTTGGAGCCGCAAGGCTCCAGGGCTCGGAGCGTACGGAGGCGGTCGTGGTGAAGGCGGGCTATACGCCGCCGGAGCAGTATACGTCCACAGAAGTCCAAAGCTTTAGCATGGACATCTATGCGGCGGGGGCGGTCTTTTATGAAATGATGACCGGGGAAAAGCCGGTGGATTCCAGGGACCGGGTCGTAAAGGATGAGCTAAAGGAGTTAAAAGAGTTTGGCGTATCGGCGGATGAATATTTAGAGCGCATCATATTTAAAGCTATGGCCATCGAGCCGCGCCTGCGGTTTCAGACGGCTGGGGAATTTCGGGCGGCGCTGATACACCGTAAAAAGGTGCTGCTGCCGCAGGAGCAGCTGAAAAAAAACCGCAGGAAAAAGCGGATATTTGCGGCAACGCTCGCGTTTGTCGTTCTGCTTGCCGGAGGGACGCTTGTTTTAAATTCCACCGTGTTTTCCGGGCGCGGCAAAATCGATGTGGCGGGGCTTGAAAAAGAGGAGATTTCGGTCTGGATTTCCTCCGAGGACGCGCAGGAGGCGGACGCGCTTTCCAAAACGCTTTTAGAAAGCGCAAAACAGGTGTGCCCAAAGCTAGAGGTGGAAGCAAAGGTCATAGCAAGGGAGGACTATCCAAATGCCCTTTTGGAAGCGGCGGAAAAAGACGCTTTGCCGGATGTGTTTTGCGCCGACGGGCTTAGCGATTCCTTTTGGGAGGAGAATCCCTGCGCGGAGCTTTCCAAGCTGCTTCGTACGATGGAGCTTTCCGAATACCTGTATCTGGAAGAGCTGAAAAAAGAAGGGGGCGTGTACGCGCTTCCGACCGCGATGCAGACAGGGCTTTTATATGGAAGCGGCGCGAAAATAGAAGAAGACGCTCCAGACGCGGTGGAATTAGACGACCTTGAAAAGTGGCGGCACGCCATAGGCTACGCGGATTCCGACGGCGTGTTTGAGCGCTTGAAAGATCAGGCGGATCGAACCGCCTGGATCGTCGGGGACTTGTCTGATATGGGAAAGGTGGAGGCCGTTACCGTGGAGGCCGTGCCGTCTGTGGATTTTACTGTTTTGCCAATCGTAGAGGAGCAAAAGCTTTTGGGCAGCATGGAGCGGTATTACGCGGTGAAAAAAAGTGAGGATGAAAATAAACAGGACGCTGGAATGGCGGTTTTATCCCTGCTTTTTAGTCAAGGGATGCAAAGCGCGCTGTATATGGATAACCGGGAAGGACTGCCTTTAAACCGGGCGGTCTTAGACAATTATAAAGAAAATAAGCTTACGACTTACTTGAATTTTCTGCGCGATTATGACTTAGAGGAAGCGCAGCTTTTGGATGGCGAAGGGATTTGCGCGCAGATCAAAAGGAAGCTGGAATAAAGGACGGATAAAGAAATGAGATTTAAAACTTATGCGAAAGCATCGAACGTAATATTAAAAGCGAAGCTGGCTTTTGGCGAAAAGCTCAATGAGCGGGAGCTGGAATATTTGCTGCATAATAAGGTGCCGGGGTTTTTTGACATCGCCTATGACGGGAAAAAGCAGCTGACCTATGAAGCGCCTTGCGACCTTACGCTGGCAAGATATTTAAAGGACACAAAGATCGAGGAGCGGGCGTTTTGGAAGATCATGGTGCAGATGCTGGATGTGGAGATCGCGGCAAAAAGCAGGGGGCTTTACCCGGAGCATCTTTTAATGAAGCCGGATTCGGTTTATCTGGATGAAAAAACGTTAAAAATGTATTTTCTTTATCAGCCTGTAAACGTCGCAAAGGAGATGACGGACGACCTGTTTGCGGTCATCCACGATATTATTTACCAGGAGCTGAAAAAAGAAGGCGGAGTGGGCCAGGTTTATTTAATCGATTTCCAAAACTATTTAAAGCAGGGGGATTACCGCTTAGAGCATGTGCGCCAGTACATCGTACAGGCAGTCTCCGGGAATGCGAGGCCGGGGGCCGGCCCTATAAAGGCGCAGCCTAAGGAGGAAGAGGAGGACTTAGAGCAGTACACCGTAATGCTTGGCAGCGCGGGCGGAGGTAGCGCCCCAAAGCAAAAATGTATGCATTTAACCAGGGTTCGGACAAACGAATGCAAAACCTTTCGCGAGGATATCGTAAAGATCGGCCGTTCCAGCCAAAACACCTACTGCGTTACCGGAAACGCGTCCATCGGGCGAAACCATGCGGCGATCATAAAAAGGGGGGACGTTTGCTATTTAAAGGATTTAGGCTCGGTCAACGGAACCTTAGTCAACGGGATGCAGCTTGGCGGCAATCAGGCGTGCAAGTTAAAAAGCGGCGACAGAGTGCAGCTTGCGGATGAACAGTTTGTGTTTGAATTTAAGTAGCAGGATAAGGGGTAGAGATTTATGGAAGACATAGCAACGCTTTTACTGTCGCAGCAGGCGATACTGATTTATGAGGTCATTCTTTTTGCGGCATTGACCGTGTCCATCCTATTGCTGTCTAAAAAAAGAAAGCTAAGAAAGCAGATCCAGTCGACGGCTATGGAGCGGCAGGTGAAAAAATCGCTGGACGATTCGCTGGTAAACCAAAGGCGGAGGTAAGTTAGATGAACGTGATATTGTCAGCATATTCAAAAGAGGCATTCCGGGAATACCAGCTTCCGTCTGTAAACAACGCGGATTTTACCATTACATTCAAAAGCGATTTTTTTCATCTGAAAAAAAACCGGAGCGTTTACTTAGAGGTCATGGACCATGTCTGGAGCTTTAAGCAGAGTAAGGACTACAGCATCCATAAGGACGCGTCTGTTTATGAAGGGCAGCCCCTGGCGGATAAGGATGTTTTGAATTTATACATAGACGGGGAAGAAAAGATCGTATTGATCGTAAAATACGTAAATTCCCTGTTCCACGCCTATGAAAAATTTTCCTTAGCGGGGATCAGCCAGATCACGATCGGGGAAAAGGCGGACAACGATATTTCCTATGACTATATGAAGCTGGTTTCCAGAAGCCATGCGGCGATCGTCAGGGAGGGGGCGGGGTTTAAGCTTGTAAACCACAGCTTAAACGGCACGTACGTAAACTCCTACCGTATGGATAAGGAGCGGCTGTTAAGCCCCGGGGCCTGCATAGATATCATGGGGCTTCGACTGATTTATTTAGGGGACTGCCTTGCGGTGGATACGGCGGGAAGCCATGCCAAGGTCAACAGGCAAAAGCTGAAAGCGATGCCAAAAAAACAGGCGGGCGCGTTTAAACAGGCCATGCCCGTATCCAGCGGAAAGAGCGTTTATCACCGTTCCCCGCGGACGTTTTATGAGATGACGCAGGGGGAGATTGAGATCGAAGGGCCGCCGCAGGCGGGGCAGGAAAAGCCCCAGTCGGTGTTTCTTACGATCGGGCCGTCCTTTACGATGACGCTTCCTATGATCGCGGGCAGTATGTTAATGATGTCGCCCGGGTCGGGGGGAAATTCGATTTCGATGTATTCCGGCATCGTCATGTCGGTTTCTTCGGCGGTTTTGGGCGTGTTTTGGGCGCTGCAAAGCCTTCGGAGCCAGAAAAAGGAGGAGGCCGAAAAAAAACGCGCCCGGTTTGAGCGTTACAGCGAATATTTATTAGATAAAACGGAAGAGATCAAAGGAAAGTATGAAAGCGCATCGCAGAAATTGTTTGAAATGTATCCCGACGCGGGCACAAGCTTAACCTATGATGAAAGCACGGGGCTGCTTTGGAGCCGCAACCCGTCCCATGAGGATTTCTTAGAGCACAGGCTTGGGATGGGCAACGCGCCGTTTCCGGTAAAGATCCAGACTCCGAAAGAAAAATTTTCCGTATATAAAGACGAAATGGAGGATAAGCCGCGCTTTATAAAGGAAAATTACGAGACGCTTTACGATGTGCCGCTTTCGGTGGATCTGGCAAAGCATAAGCTGATCGGCATTGTGGGCGGGCAGCAAAAGGCGGGGGCCATTGAGATCGCAAAGCTTTTGGCCGCGCAGATTGCGGCGAACAACTGCTATACGGACGTAAAGATGGGATTTTTTTACGACAGCGGGATTTCCAATGAGGAAAAGGAGTGGGAGTTTGCAAAATGGCTTCCCCATGTGTGGTCGGAGGATAAAAAGACAAGGTACTGCGCGTCCAACGCAGAGCAGGCCAGCGATGTGTTTTACGAGCTGACAAAGGTCTTTCGCGCCAGACTGGAAGAAGAGGACGGCTTTCCTTCAAGCGAAAAGCAGCTTCCAAAGCCGTATTACATCCTGTTTATTTCGGATATGGGCCTTTTGGACGGGGAGCTGATCGCGCGCTATATTATGGGCAGACATGAAGCGGCGGGGCTTACGGCCTGTATTTTGACCAGCCGTTATGAGGAGCTTCCAAACGAATGCGATTTTATCATTGAAAATACAGCCAGGTACCAGGGGATGTACGAAGTGGCCCTTGGGGAGGAAAAAGGGCAGAAAATCCAGTTTGACCAGATAGACGGCTTTCGGCTGGAGCGTTTTTCCAGGCATCTTGCGACCTTGCAGGTGCAGGAGATGGAAAAGGGCGGGGAGATCCCAAACGCGCTTTCCTTTTTTGAAATGCTTGGCGTATCCAGCCCAAAGGAGCTTCCGGTAAGAGAGCTTTGGGCGAAAAACAGGACTTATGACAATATCAAAGGCATGGTGGGCGAAAAAGCCGGCGGAGTGGCGTGCTATCTGGATGTGCATGAAAAATACCATGGCCCCCACGGGCTTGTGGCGGGCACGACTGGATCTGGAAAGTCTGAAACGCTCCAGACTTATATGCTGTCTTTGGCGGTGAACTACAGCCCGGACGACATTGGATTTTTTATCATCGATTATAAGGGCGGCGGCATGGCAAACCTGTTTGACGGCCTGCCGCATATGGTCGGGCAGATTTCAAACCTGTCCGGGAACCAGGTAAAACGCGCGATGATCTCGATTAAGAGCGAAAACCGCAGGCGCCAGCGGGTCTTTACCGAGCATGGCGTAAACAACATCAATTTGTACACAAGGCTTTATAAAAACGGGGAGGCCGCGCTTCCGGTGCCCCATCTGTTTATCATTATCGACGAGTTTGCGGAGCTAAAGCGGGAAGAGCCGGAATTTATGCGCGAGCTGATCTCTGTGGCGCAGGTCGGTCGAAGCCTCGGGGTGCATATGATCCTTGCGACCCAAAAGCCAAGCGGCACGGTGGACGACAATATCTGGTCGAACTCCAAGTTTCGGCTTTGTTTGCGAGTGCAGGATAAACAGGACAGCAACGACATGCTGCATAAGCCGGACGCCGCGTACATTACCCAGGCGGGGCGGTGCTATTTGCAGGTCGGAAACGACGAGGTGTACGAGCTGTTCCAGTCGGGCTACAGCGGCGCGGCGTACGAAGAAAACGTGGCTGTGGGCAGCACTGAGATCGCAAAGCTTTTGCAGCTAAACGGAAACGTGGAAATGACGGGCGCCTCCGCGAAGTTTTCCCAAAAACAAAAGGTGGAATATCTTTGGATGGAAAAGCTTGCCGAATGCATGGAGCTTGCGCAAAAGGCGGTTAAGATCACCTTAGAGGAATGTAAGACAAAGCAACAGCTTGGGCGGCTGGTGCAGGCGATGTATAAGGCGATGTGGCATGAAAAGCTGGATTATCCGGTCAGCAGGTTTAACACCGACAGGCTTTGCGATTTTATTTTGGCATATAAAAGGCTGCTGGGCAGGCTGCCTGGCCCAAAAGCCATCCTAAACGAATTGGTGGAGCAGTCCGTTTCCGGAAAGATACGTATGCCCCAAAGGAAGGAAAAAACCCAGCTGGACGCGGTGAAAGAATATCTGGCGCAGATGGCCGTAGAATGCGGCTATACCTACCATATGCAGTTATGGATGCCGGTGCTGCCAGACCATATTTATTTACAGGAATTTGGCGAGTTTGCGGAGCGCAGCTTTAAAGACGGCGCATGGCCAGCGCAGTCCGGGGCGTGGGGGCTTGAGATCGTGCTTGGAAAGATCGACGACCCGGAAAACCAAAACCAGATGCCGTTATTTTTCGATTTTGCAAAGACCGGGCATCTTGCGGTGTTTGGAAGCATCGTAAGCGGCAAGAGCACGCTGTTGCAGACCATGGCATACGCTTTGATCCACCGTTTTACGCCGGAGTTTGTCAATATTTACGCTTTGGATTTTAGCAGTAAAATGATGTCCGCTTTTGAAGACGCGCCCCATGTGGGCGGCGTGATGTACGAAAACGACCTGGATAAGATCAGCAAGTTTTTTAACATGATAGACGCTGTGTTACAGGAGCGAAAGACGCTTTTGCGGGGCGGCAATTACAGCCAGTATGTGCAAAAAAACGGCGTTACGATGCCAGCCATCGTTATATTTGTGGATAATTACGCTTCCTTTAAAGAAAAGACAAATGAAGACTATGAAGAGCTTATGATCGCGCTTTCCAAGGAGGGCGTAAGCCAGGGGATTTATCTGGTCGTGTCAGGCGGGGGCGTTGGCATGAACGATGTGACTTCGCGGCTTTGCGAAAACATCACGACGGCGCTTTGCTTGCAGCTCCAGGAGCGGTATGAATACATTGACCTTTTACATACGAATGTAATTGAGGTAATGCCGGAGGGCGGGATAAAAGGAAGGGGCCTTACGGATTACGAGGGACGCATCCTGGAATTTCAGACCGCGCTTTCTCTAAAAGCGGAAAATGACTATGAGCGGATGGAGCTTATCCGGGCAAAATGTGAGGAAATGAAACGGGCATGGACGGGAAAGCGGGCAAAGCCGGTGCCGGAAATCCCGAAAAAACCAGTGTGGTCCCAGTTCCATATTTTGGAAGATTATCAAAAAATGCTCTTAACGCCGGACTTTTTGCCTGTAGGCTACGATATGGCAAACGCCCAGATCTACGGAATCCCGCTTCGCCAGACCTACTGCTATACGGCATACGGCACGGCGCGCTCCGGAAAGACCAATTTTTTAAAGGTATGCTTGCAGGCCGCGTTGGAGAAAGAGGGAAAGGTGTGCGTGATCGACAACGAAGCGCATGACTTACAAAGCTATGCGTCATCCGGACTTGATTACGTGGAGGATGAAAAAGGGCTGTACGACTATTTTACAGAGCTTTTGCCTGTGTTTAAGGAACGAAATCAAAAGAAGCATGAAATGCAGGGAAGAGACTGCGAGGAAGAGGAGATCTTTGATGAAATGTCAAAATTTATACCGTATTTTATCTTTATCGCGGATATCAAAGAGCTGGCCCTTTTGATCAACGGCTCCCAGTATGACATGAGGGGATTTTTTAAAAACATCCTGGAAAAGGGGAGTCTGCACCACATTTATTTCTTCAGCGCCATTTCCTTAAAAGACCATTCCGACATTATGGGGGATGAGCTGTATGAAACCTTTACCGGATATAAAACGGGCATCCATTTTGGCGGGAATATGGCGGACAACCGGGTATTGAATTTTGAACACATTCCATACAATGAGCAGACAAAGCCGCTGCCGCCAGGCGTGGGATGCCTGCCGGACTCGGGGGCTGGGACGGATACCGAAAGGGTTGTCCTGCCTATGGCTAGGAGGTAGCGGGAATTGGTAAGTATGCTTGTTTACGGCCTTGGGCAAAAGGAGCGGGGGGAGCTTTCGCGGATGGTGAAAGACGCGTTTGCGTACCTTTCCGACGAAGAGCTAAAACTGCTTTGCCTTTCCGCTCCGGCTGCGCTTTTGGAATATTTAGAAAAAGCGCCGCTATTGGACCTTGCCTGCGTAGGCGTAAACGGGCAGGAGGAGATTACGCTTTTGCGCCGTATCCGAAGCCAGTATGCAAAAGCGGAGCTTTTTTTGATAGCGGACGCTGCGGTTTCACCGATGAAATATTTAACGCCGGATGTGCGGGCGGCTTCGCTGCTGCTTTCTCCGTATGAGCAGGAGCAGCTAAGGCAGGTGTTGCAGGAGTTTTTAAGAAGCTGCCTTGGGGAAAGGGAAAGCCTTGAAACGGAAAAGGAGTTTCTTGTAATTGAAAACCGCGAGGGAAAAACGCTGATCCCGTTACGGCAGATTTATTATATCGAAGTGCGGGAGCGCAAGATCTTTATCCGCGTGAAAAACAAAGAATACAGCAAGTACGATTCGATGGAGCATATGTTGGAGCAGCTTCCGGACTGGTTCGTGCGCTGCCACAGGAGCTTTGCGTTTAACGCGCAGCATTTAGAGCGGGTGAAGCTTTCCGAAAACGCGGTTTATTTAGAGCACGGCATGACGATCCCGTTATCAAGAAGCTATAAATCGGCAATGAAGGAGTATATGCAAAGGCAGGGCCATGGACGCGATAGGTTATAACGACGACTGTTATGAGATTTATTATATGAAAGAGAGCGGGTTAAAGCTGCTTTTGGCGGGGCTTGGGCAGGAGGGCTGGTACGGGCTGTTTTCCGTAAAAGTGAATAAGGATACGGCAAATGAGACGCTTGCCGGATTATACCAGGACGGCGTGATCGACTGGGACGATTCCGGCGACGCGGTAAAGGTCAGACAGCCCTTTGCCGGGATGCTTGACGCGATGCTGGAAAAAAAGGTGTGCGTCACCGCGCAGATGCCCTGGGAGGACGCGTTTGTCCGCTGCTTTTATCTTTCGGCCTCCGCTTCGGTATTGACGCAAAAAAGCCGCAGGGAGGAAAAGACGCTTGGGATGGCAAAGCTTAGCCTGCCCCGGTGGATGCGGCTTTTAGAAGACGACTGCGGGCGCATGGAAACGGGCGAAAGCTGTATTCTAACCTGCCAAAGCAGCAAAAACGGCCGCGTGTACCGGCGCATACAGGTGAAACGGTCCGGGCTTCGCTCGTTTTTCTTAGAATGGGAAGGGGACGAAGACGGAAAGCTTTCCTGTATGCTTGAAGAGCTTGCGGGCGCGCTTACGGCAGCGCTTGGCCTGGATTGGCTTTATTTGGATTAAATTGGCTTGACTTAAATGGCAAAGGGGGGCTTTTCGAATGATTTTAGTGGATGTAAGCATACCCGCGGTGGATGCGAATTACGATTTTATGCTGGATGAAAATGTGCCGGTGGCGCAGGTCATGGAGGAGATCAGCGAGATGATCTCCAAAAAAGTAAAGGAAAAAAAGCCGGCGCGGATCACGGACTTTGTGTTATATTCCATGGACACCGGAACGCTCTTAGATTACGGCGTAAGCCTTTATGCGAATGGCATCCGGGATGGGAGCCGCCTGATCTTTGTCTGAATTTCATAAAAAATGCCGTTTGGACATACAAACAGGTCAAGTAATACATTCAGGCGCTTTTCATAAAAAAACCTGCTATAGTTATCATCAGCAGGAGGGAACAAATAAAAAAGAAAAAACAGGAAATAAAATCAAGAAATAATATCAAAAAAACGGTACAACCGCAGGGTGATGGAGGATTGAAAATGGAAGCTTCGATGCAGTTTAAGCAATTAAGGCGTCTGGCGAAAGAACTGGAGCAATGCGGGAGCTGCCTTTCATCCAATATCAGCAAACTGGACGCATTGTGTGAAAGCCGCTACAGCAAACCGTTGGAAAAAAATCTCCAGGCGCAAAGCGCTTTCTTAAAAAAACAGGCGGGCGCGTTAAAGGATATGGCGGCTGTATTGGAACAGGCGGTTTACCTCTATGAAAGGACGGAGGAGTCCATCATACAGGAAGGGGAAGCGGACGTAAGAAAATACGACGAATCGCTTCGGGCAGTCAGCCTTTCCGATATGGCGCATGTCCCGGTAAAGTTAGTATAAGGAAAGGGGCAGGATATGGCAGAAAAGATCCGGGTCCATACAGGCAGGCTTGGAACGGACGCGCAGCGTATGCTTTCGCTGGCGCAAAATATGGAAAAACAAATTGACGCGATGCGCCAAAGCGTCACGGTTCTTGGAAACATGTGGGAAGGCCCGGGGCAGGCGGCGTTTCAAAAAGCCTTTTTGGACGATGTAAAGACCATCCTTGCGGCAGTACAGGAGATGGAGGGCGTCTGCGGATTTGATGAAAACGCAAAGGCCAAGTATGAACAGTGTGAAAAAAAGATTGGGGCGTTGGTTGACGAGATTAAAGTTTAAAATCAAAGCTTGAATCAAGAAAATAAAGTTTCATGTAAGATAAAGATAAGGAAGATTATTTGATATGGCACAATTTACAGTTACTACAGCATTACTGAATCAAAAGGCAGGGGAACTTCGCTCCAGCAACCGGAATCTGATATTGCAGTTTAATAACTTAAAAAGCCAGCATCAGGCATTAAATGGGATGTGGGAAGGCGATGCAAGGCAGGCTTTTGACAAAGCGTTTAACCGTGATATCCAGCAGATGCAGAATTTCTACAACGAAATGGAAAACTATATTACAAAGTTGGTAGAGGTGGCAAAAAATTATGAACGGGCAGAATACCGTAATGTTATGGAAGTGACAAGGCGCACAAAACGATATAAATAAGATAGAAAAGGATAGCAACAGGAGGGCAGGGGATGTCGGATTTCCGTCTAAAGGTATCGGCAGAAGACTTGCAGCGGGGGGCGCAGCAGATAGAGAGCCAGATTACAGGCATAGAAAAATCCTGGAATCGCTTTTACGAGCTGGCAGGCGCGTCCAGATATTACTGGGAGGGGGACGCTTCCGATTACAGAAAAAGGCTTTTAGAACAGACAAGGCAGGATTTGCAGGCGGCCATCTTACGGCTAAAGGAGTGCCCGGTCAGTTTATTGAAAATGGCGGGGGTATATGTGGAGGCCGAAAAACAGGCGGCGGAGTTAATAAACGCCCTGCCGGACAACGTACTCGATTAACGATAGGAGAGCGGCAATGGCAAAGACAGTGGATACGATCGAAATGGATTTTCGAAACGCCAAAAGGCAGGCCGATGAATTAGAACAGATTGCACAAAACTTAAAAACGCTTTCCGAGGGCCGGGCGCAGACTTGCCTTTTCGAAGTGGCGGCAAGCTGGAAAGGGGAAAACGCGTCGGCGTTTTGCAAAAAAGGGGCGGCGGCGTGCAGCCATATACAAAATTCCGCAAACGACCTGAAAAACGCGGCGGACACGCTGCGGCGCATCGCGGCAAATTTGTACGAAGCGGAAATGAAAAACTATGAAACCGCCCGTAACAGGGAATAAAATCAAAAAACGGATTAAAAAATGGCATCTTAGATGTAGCATATACATTTCAAGATAAATAAAAATTTTAAAGGAGGTCATTTGATATGGCACAATTTACAGTTACTACATCATTATTGAACCAAAAAGCAGGGGAGCTTCGCTCCAGCAACCGGAATCTGACCACACAGATCAACAACTTAAAGAGCCAGCATGCGGCTTTGAATGGAATGTGGGAAGGCGATGCGAAGCAGGCGTTTGACAAAGCGTTCAATCAGGATATTCAGCAGATGCAGAATTTCTACACAGAAATTGAACACTATATCGCAAAGCTTGCGGAAGTGGCGAAGAATTACGAACAGGCCGAAGCGAAAAACGTAGAGATCGCGCATGTAAGAACTTATAAATGAAGTTCACGTATGTTAAATCTTCTACCGCGTATGGGTGGAAAATAATAGCGGAATGGATTCCAAATGCCAGATTCTAAATACCAATTAAAAAAAGAAAAGAAGAGAGGTAAATAAAATGACAGGAACATTAAAGGTAGAACCGAGCAGATTAAAGAGCACAGCGGCGAATTTTCAGTCCACAGGGCAGCATGTCCAGAGGATGACCCAGTCTATGACGGATATTGTAAACCAGCTCTCCGGCAGGATTTGGAGCGGCGAGGCGGCAGACGCTTACAAAAGAAAGTTTGGGCAGTTGCAGGATGATATCAACCGCATGGTAAAAATGATCAATGAGCATGTGACAGACTTAAACGCGATGGCGTCCGAATACGAACGTGTGGAGAATACAAACAAAAACCTTGCCAATTCTTTAAAGGGAGATGTCATCTCATAACTTGGAATAAGACTACGACAATAGGACGCTTGTAAAAGCGTCTTATTGTGATAGTTATGGAGAAACGTAAAATGGCTTATTTAAGAAAAACAGGCGCGCATGCTGTGACGGCTGCGCTTTTTTTTACAATCCTTTTTCTTGCGATCCTTTCTTTGTTTCCGCGAAAGGCTAAGGCCGCGCAGAATCCGCAGGACGGGATCATTGAGGTGGAAAGCGGGTTTGTGGATGGAAAGGGCGTATTTTGGAAGATGCGCTCAGGCAGCGGTTTTTTGATCTCGAATCAGGAAAACGCGACTTATGTAGTGACCAACAGCAGCAACGTGTCCAATACGCCTGGCAGCATTAAGAAATTTTGCAAAAAGCATTCCATTTCCACCGAAAACATGCAGTTTGCCAATACCGTGCGGGTGGTGGTCACAAGGGATGTGACGGCGGTCGCGGAAATTGTCGTAAAAAGCGTGGAGCGGGATTACTGCGTGCTGTCCGCCGCAAATGTGGCAAGCCAAAAGGAGTCTTTAAAGCTTGGAAAAAGCGCGGATATCGAAGCGAACGCCCCGGTTTATGCGTATGGGTTTCCAAAGCAGGACAAAGAGCAGAGCATTGAATTTTCTCAAAACGATGTGCGCTCGATACAAGGGGCGCTGACCCAGACGGCGGCGTATAAAGAGGGCGGCGTATACCTGGCGCATTCGGCTCCGGTCATACAGGGGCTGGAAGGCGGGCCGCTTTTGGATGCGGACGGCTATGTCGTTGGATTAAATTGTAAAATGTCGCCGGAGGAGGACACGGGCATCGCCTATGCGCTTCCGATCGATGAGATCAGCGCGGTTTTGGATAATTTTTCCATATATTACGGAAGCCGCGAGATCGACGAAGCTCATTTACAGCTGCAAAACGCGTATAAGGAATGCGAGGGGCTGTTAGCGGAGGGCAAATATAAGAAAGCGTCCACAGAAGCTTTGGAAAAAGCGTTGGAGGATGCGCAGGAAGCTTATAAGCTCGAAAAGCCTGGCGCAGCGGATTACGAAAAGGCGTTGCAGTCGCTTTTGACGGCAAAAGGACAGCTGGAGCCAAAGACGCAGACGCTTACGATTTTGATCCTGATCTTTGGGGCCTGCGACATCCTTCTTTTTATCTTTCTGATTGTGATCGCGGTCAAAAATTCGAAAGAAAAAAAGCAGATGGAAATGCAGCGCGTACAGCAAAGCGCAAGGGCGGGGGCAGTGCGTAAGCAGGCTCAGCCGGATATGGGCTACAGACAGCCAGTCGCGCCGCCGGCCGGACGCAGGCTTCGGATGATCCGCCAAAAGACCGGGCAGAGCGTGGTGTTAAACAAAAACCAGTTTATCATCGGAAAGAGCCAGACATTGGCGGATTTTGCCCTTGTGGATAACCAGACCGTCAGCAGAAAGCATGCGATGCTCTATGAGGACAACGGCAGTTGGTATGTGGACGATCTAAATTCGCTGAACGGAACACGTGTAAACGGAGAAAAGGTCATTCCAGGACAGCCAGTTAAATTAAAGAGCGGGGATGAGATCACATTGTCGGACGAAGCTTTCCTTGTGCAGAATTAAAAAGCGGGAGATCAGGATGGGGAAAACGAGAATCAATTATAAAGAAGAAAAAAACAATAGGAAAACAGGCGCGTTTTTGCTGCGCGTTTTTGCGCTTGCGCTTTGCTTTACCGGATTTATAGCATTTGGCGCGGGTAAAAAGGAAATCGCCGCGCAAGACGATATTCCAAAAGGGCCGCAGCTAAATGCCGACGCAAGCCAGGTTGCCTATACGAATGTCTATTTTGGCAGTTACCCGCAGGAGGAGGTAAAAGGCGCCGACCTGACCGCTAAGATCACCGGAGCGGATTATGACAGCTATGGGGACGCGGTCGTGGACGGCGTAAAATACCACAGGCTAAAATCCGGCCAGACCAACAACGACGAGCAGTTTGGAAACAGCGCGTACCGTTATTTTAAATGGCGGCGCATCCGCTGGCGCGTGCTTGCAAACGACGGCAAGACGCTGTATTTGATGGCGGATGGCGCGCTGGACTGCCAGAGCTATCATAATGTGGGCGAAGCCGTAACATGGGAGGACAGCTTTTTACGAAAATGGTTAAACGGCTCCTTTTACCGCACCGCGTTTAGCGAAAAAGAGCGGCAGGCCATCGTAAGCCAGGCGGTGGACAACCAGGAATACGTGACGGCGGGCGGCGCAGAAAACAGCGTGACCAATGACCTTATATACCTTTTGTCCCTGCCGGAGATGGGAAAGACCGAGTATGGCTTTCCAGCGGCAGTCCAAAATGCGTCCCCATGCCGTCAGATGGCGGCGAGCGATTACGCCTATACGATGGGCGCGCGCTTAGGGGCGCAGGACGGCTCCGGGGATCAGTGTTGCTGGTGGTGGCTTAGAAGCCCTGCGGTGGAGGAAGAAAACGCGCTTCGCTATGCGGCTTTGATCAACCATACAGGCGCGTTTACGATGTATGGGCTTGTGGAAAATCCATACCGGGGGGTCGTGCCGGTCTTACATATCAGCATCGATTCTCATGCCTGGCTGGATTCGGACGACGGCACAAGCGGCTCTGGCGGCGGAGAATCCGCGAGCGTGCCTTTAACCGTGGGCGCGCCGAACATGCAGCGCAGCCAGAATGTGGCGGCGTTTGATGTGGAGGCAAAAGGCGGGCTTGCGGGAGAGTACGATTACCAGTGGTACTATGCGCCGTCGGAAACCGGCGGCGGCCATCCGATCAGCGAATCGGATTATAAGTCGATCGTATGGCAGGGAAAGGCGCTTTATATTGACTTAAAAGCAGACGACGTGCCGGACGGGCTGTATTTATACTGCGCGGTAAACGATGGGCGCACAACCGTAGAAAGCAGCCGGATCTGGTTTTCGAAGCAAAAAAAGAGCCAGAAGATCACGTATCAAAAAGGCTCGATTGAAAACCAAAAGCTTGCCTACGGAGCTTCCTTTCATCTAAATGCAAAGTGCAACGGGGCGGGGGCTTCCATTTCTTATAAAAGCAGCGATCCGAAGGTGTTGTCGGTTACGAAAGACGGAAAGTTAAAGGCAAAAGGCTACGGCAAAGCGACCGTTACCATAACCGCTTCGGATTCGCCGGTGGACGAATATGGCAAAACCGAAAAAAAGCTGACTTTGACTGTCGTGCCAAAGCAGGTGAAGCTTAGCAAGGTTACAAAAGAAAAAAACAGCCAGGGCAGGGTCGAGGGCGTGTACGTCAAATGGAAAAAGGATTCTTCGATCGACGGCTGCCAGTACAATATCGCCTACAATAAAAGCTTTACGCACAGCACGAACGGGGAAAAGGAAGGCCAGGACAATTTTATGCGGCTGCGCTATCTGGATATCAGCAAGGACAAGCTCTATATCCGGGTGAGGGCTTATAAGAAATCAGGAAAAAAGACTTATTACGGAAAATGGAGCAAGAGCTATATCGTGTCACTGTAAGCGAAAAACATCTGCCAAATGATCAGCGTTTTGCCAGTCATTTGGCATCAGCCAAAACGAGACGGGGAGACTTTTTTGTTCGGACGAAAAAAAACGGGAAAAACGCCAAAAGCGGAAAAATCAATTAATACAGAAAAAACAGTCGAAATAGATAAAAATAAAATAGCTAAAATAGATAAAAAAGATAAAATAGATAAATCAGTCAAAAAAGAAGGATCAGAAAAATTAAATAAAAGATATCAAAAAAACAAAGATCCAGATTCGGATTTACAGTTGGATTATCAAAGTTTAGACAAAAATTTAGATCTTCTAGATCAAAGTGACGAAATTTCAGACAGCTCTTTTTATGAGCTGGAAACCGTGACCTTGGAGCTGCCCGGAAAGGAAGACGTCACAAAAGACCTAGGCAGGCAAAAAAACGCGGCGCGATCACCCCAAAAAAAGCGCTGGCGCGTTAAGGTTGGCACATCCAGCGTGATCGGAAGCCGCAAGTCACAGCAGGATTCCGTGTTTGGATATGAGTCTAAGGGATGGGCGCTTGGCATAGTCTGTGACGGCATGGGCGGGCTTTGCGGCGGGGACGTCGCAAGCCGCGTCGCGCTGCAAAGCGTTGCGGACGCGTGGTTTGAAAAAAAAGACAGTATGCGGAATATCCCGGATTTTTTTCGAAGGGAAGCCGTCCTTGCAGACCAAAAGGTGTATGGACAGACCTCCCCGGAGGGTGAAAGGCTAAACGCCGGCACCACGATCGTGGCGGCTTTGATACAGGAAAAGGGATTATACTGGCTTTCCGTCGGGGACAGCAAGCTTTATTTTATCCGTGGAAAGGAAATCGTGTCGTTGAACGTGGAGCATAATTACCGGCTGGAGCTAAACGAGCGGCTGCGTCAGGGAAAGATGACCGCTAAGGAATACGCCGCGGAGGAATACCGCGCCGAAGCGCTGACCAGCTATTTAGGCATCGGGGAGCTGACCAAAATGGACATTAACCAAAAAGCGTACTCGCTAAAGGACGGGGATATCGTTTTACTGACAAGCGACGGGTTGTACCGCAGCCTGTTAGAAGAAGAGATCCTTTCCATCGTAAACGCCAACAGGCACGATATGCAGCAGGCGGCGGACGCTTTGACCGCGGCGGTAAAAGGAAGAAAAAAGCAGGATAATACGTCGGTGGTCATCCTGCACTATATCATGGAGAATGCGTTATGATTTTAAAAAGATGTAACCACGGACATTACTACGATGGCGAAAAATATGACAAATGCCCGGAATGCGGCGGGCTTTTGGGGATCAATCCGGGCTTTGGCGTATCTGGCGGGTTTGACGGGGATTATGCGGACGAGGATTCTGTGACCGTCGCTTTGCCCCGTAACCATGAGCCGCAAAGACAGAGCCACGGGCGCGGGATGGACGATGACAACGTGACGGTGACGCTGTCGCATAATCCGCCTGTGAAGCAGGGCTTTAAGCCGGTGGTGGGCTGGCTTGTCTGCATCCGGGGAAAGGATTTTGGCAGCGGCTTTTCGTTAAAGCTTGGGAAAAACCATATCGGAAGGTCGCCGGATATGGAAATCTGCTTGCAGGCGGATGAAAGCGTCGCGATGAAAAACCATGCTGTTATCTATTATGTGCCAAAGCAGCGGCGCTTCGCCGTAGAGGCGGGGGTTTCCGGCAAGCGGCTTTTTCTAAACCGCAATGCGCTCATGCGCCCGGTCTGGATCAAGCAGCACGATATCTTAACGCTTGGAAACGTCAGTTTGATGTTCTTCCCCTGCTGCGGGGAGCATTTTAGCTGGGAAGAGCTGATACGAAAGCGCAGGGAGAGACAGCAGGGATCGGTGTAAATGGGGGAGACAGTATGAAAAGTGTAAAAGCAAAGCTTCATAAAATAAAGCTTATTCAAACAAAGTTTATTCAAACAAAGCTTTCAAAAAAAGCGATCGCGCTGATCTTAACCTGCGCGGTTTTGCCTGCAAATACGGCTGCGCTGCATACGACGGCGCAGGCGCGCCCAAAAGCGAATGTCAGCGCAAAAAGCGCCAAAGAAAAAAAGCAGGCGCCCAAAAAAACAGCCAGACAGCAGGCGCAGGGGATCCATGTGGCGTATCATTCCATTGAGGAGATACGCGATTATGTAAAAAAGAATAAGGCTTCTTTAGACGAAAAGCCGGAATTTGAAATAATCCCGGCAGAGTCGAAGCCGTACAATGAGGGAAAGCTTTCCGATAAGACCGAACAGTCCGCGTTAAATATGCTAAAGCAGATCCGTTATATTGCGGGCGTTTCTGATAAGGTGCAATTGTCGGATGAGCTGATTGGCTATGCGCAGGCTGGGGCGTATGTAAATTATGTAAATGGGAAATTGACCCATGATCCGGAAAAACCGGATGGGATGTCGGAAGATCTGTATCAGCGGGGATATAAAGGAGCGTCCAGTTCCAATATGTCACAGTCATGGAGCGATCATAGCATAAATGATACGATCGCATTGGGATGGATGTTGGATAGCACACAAAGTAATATGAAAAGCGTTGGACATCGCAGATGGTTGTTAAATCCGAAAATGGGTCAAACTGGGTTTGGAAAAGCAGGAGCTTTTAGCAGCGTATACGTGTTTGGTGAAAACAAAGTAGATGCATCAGTTACAGGAGTTGTATGGCCTGCGCAAAATATGCCGACGGAGTATTCGATCAGTGCGTTACCATGGAGCATAAGCTTAAACCATTCAGTTGATTATAGTGCGATAAAAGTAAGCCTGACTAGGCTGTCGGATGGAAAGGTGTGGAATTTTTCAAAAGATTCGGCGGATGGAGAGTTTTATGTAGATAATAATTTATATTCCTACGGTTTGCCGGGCTGTATCATCTTTCGTCCCGCTTCTGGAATCGCAGGCTATAAAGACGGCGACTCCTATCAGGTGACGGTTACCGGAGATAGAGAGGAAATCTCCTATACTGTAAATTTTTTCGACGTATTTCCTCTGGAGAGCATTTCCGCCACATATACAGGCGGCGAGGTGATAGAAGGCGGCGAAGTGGAAAAGTCAAGCTTTGAAGTAAAGGGCAGCTATTCGGACGGAACGGTAAAAGAGATTCAGGATTTTACGGTAAAACAATATGAGATAAAACCTGGTGAAAATGAGATCACGATTCAGTATAAAGATAAAAAGACTACCGTAAAAGTGCCTGGAAAAGCGAGACAAGTTACGATCAAATTTGATCCCGCAGGCGGTCAATCGGTTTCAGATTGCAAAATAGACAAAGGCACAGCGTTAAAGGAGCTTCCAACGACAAGCAGGGACGGATATATTTTTGAAGGCTGGTATACAAAGCCGGATGGCGGCGTAAAGCTGGAAGAATCTGCCATTCATGAAAAAGACGCGACTTATTATGCCCATTGGAAAAAAGTAGAGCTAAGCGGAATTTCGGCAGAGTTTTTATGGGGAAAGCGGATCATAGGCGTATATGGTTTAGAAAAGGAAGCCTTTGAGGTGATCGCGGATTATACAGACGGAAAAAGTTATAAGGTCAGCGATTTTACAATAGACGATTATACATTAAAGGATGGAGAAAACACGCTGACAATCCGCTATGAGGGAAAATCCACCGAGGTAAAAGTGCCTGCGGTATCCGTAAAAGATTTTAGCGTGATGTATATTGGCGGGCAAAAGATGGAAGGGGAAACGGAACTGGATGATTTAGATATCCGGGTGTACGCAAAGCTTTCGGATGGAGAGACGGTCATTTTTAAGTATTACGATGAAGCATATACGATCGACCCATTTGTAATCCAGCCTGGAAATAATACACTGACGCTTCGCTTTGCCGGGCAACAGGCCACGTTTCAAGTGATTGGCCGCGCAAAAGAGACAGAGACGCAAAAAGCGGTTTTAAGCTTTGACGCGCAGGGGGGCCTTGCGGTATCCAGCCGGACGCTGGAGAAAGGTTCGGCTGCGGGAGAATTGCCTGTTACATCTAAAGCCGGGTATGTATTTGACGGCTGGTATACGCAGTCCACAGGGGGCGTAAAGCTTACGCCGCAAACCCTGATCCAGGAAAGCGTAACCTATTATGCACACTGGATTGCAGAAACGCCGGATAAACCAGACACGCCGGAGACACCGGATAAACCGGAAACACCGGATAAGCCAGAAACGCCGGATAAACCAGACACGCCGGAGACACCGGATAAACCGGAGACACCGGATAAGCCAGAAACGCCGGATAAACCGGACACGCCAGAAACGCCAGACAAACCGGAAACACCGGATAAACCAGACACACCAGATAAACCGAATACGCCAGACAAGCCGAACACATCAGATAAACCGGAAACGGTGACGGTCACATTTGACGCGCAGGGCGGCAGCGCGCCGGGGCAGATGCGGGTGGAAAAGGATAAAAGCCTTTCCTACATTCCGATTACAGAAAAATCCGGCTTTAAATTCCAAGGCTGGTATACGCAAAAAGACGGAGCCGGAACAAAGCTTACGCTTGGGACGGTGCACAGGCAAAATACCGTATATTACGCATACTGGCTTGCGGCGGATCAAAAAATGACAGGCATTGAGGCTGTGGCAAAAGGAAACGCCGCCCAGGGGCAAAGCGTCCGGGCGCATCTTACCGTATACGCGCTGTATTCCGACGGCTCCAAGCGAGAGATTTCCGATTACGCCGTTTCCCAAGAAACCCTTCAGGCAGGCGCAAACGCGATCGTCGTAAAAAGCAATGGGTTTTCCAAAACGGTGCAGATACAGGCTGCGGCGACAAACCAGGCAGCGGCGGAGAACGCGCTGACCGCGATCCGCGCGGTTTATAACGGCGGGAAGGTACCGGCAGGCGTCTGTTATCAGTTCGATGGGTTAAGCGTAAGCGGCGTGTACGCCGACGGCACGGTAAAGGAAGTAAGCGGCTATGCGTTTAGCGGGAATATCATTAAGCCCGGGAGCAATACCGTAACCGTCCATTTTTCCGGAAAAACGGCGACCTTTACGGTAACCGGCTACGAACAGGCCATAGTCAGCATCCATTCCCCAGAGGTGCGAAGCATTTTTGTGGCAAAGGACGGTTCGGATTTATTTACGATATTAAACAGTTCCCTTCCAAGCCGCAGCGGGTATCAGTTCGCGGGCTGGTATCTGGATAAAAAGCATACGAAAAAGGTAAGCGAGGAAGTCAGCATATCTGATGGGATGCAGGTTTACGCAAAATGGTTAAAGACTACAAACTGGAAATTAAATAAAAGCAAAGCGTCGATTTATAATGGCGCGAAGCTGAAGCTTTCTATAAAAGGGCTAAAAAGCGATAAGGTCAGTTGGAAAACGTCGAAGCAAAAGGTCGCTTCAGTTTCCCAAAAGGGGATCGTAAAGGCAAGAAAGCCAGGAAAGGCAATGATTACCGCGATCACAAAGGACGGGGCGGTCATGACCTGTAAAGTGACCGTGAAGAAGGAAAAAAAGAAGAAAAAGTAATTGGCATAAAAACGGGAGAGGGCAAAAATGACAAGATGTATGGGCTGCATGGCAGAAATGGCAGATGGCGAGCGGATATGCAGGCATTGCGGATACCAGAAAGGGACAGACGTAAAGGAAGCCTATTATCTGCTGCCTGGCACAGTATTGAAAAAAAAATATGTGGCGGGTCGGGTGCTCGGATACGGCGGATTTGGCGTAACCTATATCGGATGGGACCAGGTGTTGCAGCGCAAGGTGGCGATCAAAGAATACCTGCCCAGCGATTTTGCCACAAGAAGCTATGGCTCCAGAAGGGTGACGGTATTTTCCGGGGAAGCCGCGGAGCAGTTCCAGGCGGGGCTAAAGAGCTTTTTATTCGAAGCGAGGCGGCTTGCGAAGTTTAATTCCGTCGCAGAGACGGTGGACATTTATGACTGCTTTGAAGAAAATGGGAGCGGTTATATCGTAATGGAATATTTAGACGGCATGACTGTAAAGGAAGCTTTGCGCAAACGCAGGCGGCTTTCCGTAAAACAGGCCAGGGCCATCGCTTTATCCGTGCTTAGGGGGCTTGAGCCAGTGCATAAGGCGGGCATCATCCATCGCGACATCGCGCCGGATAATATCTTTATCACAAAAACGGGCCGGATAAAGATCTTAGATTTCGGCGCGGCCCGCTACGCCACCGCCGTGCAGTCCAAAAGCCTTTCCGTTATATTAAAGCCTGGCTTTGCGCCGGAGGAGCAGTACCGCAGCAGAGGAGAGCAGGGGCCTTGGACGGACGTTTACGCGCTCGGCGCGACGGTTTACTGCATGATTACCGGGAAAAAACCGGAAGAATCCATTCAGCGGCTGGCGGACGACCATTTAAAGTCGCCGTCGGAACTGGGCATTGAAATTGACCCAAATATGGAAAACGCGATTATGAACAGCCTAAACGTGCGAAAGGAATACCGCATACAGGACGCGGCGACCTTTTACCGGGCGTTGTACGGCAAAGAGGACGTGGAGCGCGTCATCGAAAAAACAGACCCGAAAATCAGCTGGAAGCTCCCGTTATGGATGAAATGCGCAACGGCATTTGCCTGTGCGTTAGTCTGCGTCTGTATCGGGCTGTTTGCCACCGGGAATTTGAATTTTACAAAAAAAGAGATCACAGGCGCGGACGGGCTTGCGGCGCTAAGCGGCACGCAGCGGTATGTGCCGAACGTATCCGGCATGAGCTATGAGCAAGCGGAGGGATTATTAAAGGAAAAAGATTTAAACATCGTAATCAGTGGGATGAATTACAGCGAAAGCATATCCAAAAATAAGATTTTAAGCCAGACCCCAAGGGACGGCTCCGTCGCCGAAGCCAAAGACCTGATCAAGGTCATTATGAGCGGCGGGAAGGAAGAGATCATGATGCCGGATCTATCCGGCATGACAAGGGAAGAAGCGGTACAGATGATAGCAAGTCAAAATCTTTTGTTCAGCGAGGAAAAATCGACAGAGGAATATAGCGACGTAGTGCAAAAAGGCAGGGTGATCGCGCAAAGCATCCAAGCGGAAGAGCGAACTGCCGTACAGACGGAAGTTTTTATCACGGTTTCCCTTGGAAGCTTAAACGAGGAAACCGCGTTACTTAAAGCGCCGGATTTAACCGGCATGACAAAGGAAGAAGCGATTCGAAAATTAGGGGAGCTTAAAGAGCAGGCGGGATTTACCTATTCTTTGGGCGAAGTGAAAAATAAATACAGCAAAACGGTGGAAAAAGGCCAGATCATCAGCCAAAGTCCAAAAGCCGGGGAGTCGGCGCGCACCAATGTGCCGATCCGCATCGTCATAAGCAAAGGCCCGGAGCTTGTGCAGATACCAGAGCTTTTATACATGCAAAAAGATCAGGCAGTCCAAAAGCTGCAAAAAGCAGGGCTAAGCGTGCAGCTTGAAACCGCATACAGCAATCAGGCGGCGGCAGGGCTTGTCATAGAACAAAGCGTGGAAGCCGGAAAGAAGGTCGCAAAAGGCAGCGGCGTGACGCTTGTGATCAGCCTTGGAAAGCAGCCGGTGCAAAACGGCGGCGGAAGTACCGGGGCTGGAACTGGGAGTGGAAGTACCGGGACTGGAAATGCTGGAAGTGGGAGCGGCGGAAATAGCGGGACTGGAAATGCCGGAAGTGGAAGCGGAAGTAACGGAAGCGGCGTGCAGGAGCCGTCTGGCGGGAATGCCGGAAGTGGAAGCGGCGGAAGTAACGGAGCGGGAAGCGGCGTGCAGGAGCCGTCTGGCGGGAATGCTGGAAATGGAAGCGGCGCACAGGCCCCGTCCGGCGCGGGAAATAACGGAGATGCCGGAAGCGGCGGAGATGGCGATAAGGCGATCATGCCGGATGGCGGAAGCTTTGTGGTGGAATAGCAGGTTTTTGAATGTTTTGTTTGGGAGGGATGAGGAATGAAAAAGATGTTTCGAAAGGCATTGGCGCTTATGCTTGCGGTGTGTATCGCGATGGGGCTTTTGGCGGCGCCTGGACTTGGGAAACGGGAAGTGCGGGCGGCGGAGGTTTCTGGCGATTTTGAATACGAGACGCTTTCGGACGGTACCGTTTCAATTACAAAATATAATGGGAAAAAGGCATATTTAAAGATTCCGGATGAAATCGCTGGTAAGAAAGTGACTGTGATTGGAGAGGGGGCTTTTGAAAGGAATCAAAATCTGGAAGGGGTGATTGTGCCGCGCTATTTGAAAAGCATTGGAGAAAGGGCGTTTTTTGGTTGTGAGAAATTAAAAGAAGTTAATTTTGAAGGACAGGAATTAAAGGAGGTAGGAGATTATTCGTTTTCTGGTTGTCTGGCTCTGACGGATATAGTTATTTATGGGGATGGAGCAAATATAGGTGACTATGCGTTTTCAGGCTGTTTGGCTTTGGAATATGTTGATTTGCGAAAGGCACTGGAAATAGGAAGCGGTGCGTTTTACGATTGCAACAGTTTGCTAGATATTTCGATACCTTATGGCATTACGGCTATCAAAGGAAATGCTTTTACAGGATGCAGCAGATTGGAGTATGTGTATTATAGCGGAACGAGGGAGCAGTGGCAGCAGATACAATTTGGAGATGGCAATAAGTTGTTGGATTCAGAGATTGAACATTTATTTTATGAGCCGACTTATGAAACACAGACATATTTGTGTCGGGTGATCGATAATGATACAATAAGAATTACAGGATATAAAGGCTCGGAAACAAAGATTGAAATCCCTTCTGAGCTGGATGGAAAACGTGTAGTTGAAGTTGTGTCAGATCAAGAGTCATGGGAAAATATGGAGGAGGTTACAATTCCAGACAGTGTCACAAAGGTGGATTTTTATGGATGTCAATCTTTAAAAAATATTTATGTAGAGGAAGGTAATAGAGAACTAGCATCAGTGGACGGTGTTTTATTTAACAAGGATAAAACAGAATTGATATGTTATCCAGGAGGGAGGATAGGCGCTTATAATATTCCATCCGGAGTAACTAAAATATGTGACTTTGCTTTTCCAGGTTGCCAAGAGTTGACGGAGATTTCGCTGCCAAGCAGCGTAAAAGATATGGGATACGAGCCGTTGGGTGATTGTCCGAAATTGGAAAATATTTTGGTAGAACCGGGGAATCAAAATTATGTGTCAGAAGACGGGATTTTGTTTAATCGTGGAAAGACAGAAATCGTTAAATACCCGTCAAGCAGAACTGGAGCTTATAAAATTCCATCTGGGGTAACGCATATTCACCAGGGAGCTTTTGCTAGTTGCGATAAGCTGACGGAAATTAATTTTCCGGCAGGATTAAAAGATATTGGTGAAGGGGCATTTGCTGGATGTCAAAGTCTGACTAAGGTTGTGATTCCAGATGGATTGGAACAGATTAGCAGAGCGGCATTTGGTAATTGTGAAAAATTAGAGGAAGTTAAATTTCCAGAGGGGTTGAAAATAATTGAACCAGCAGCTTTTTGGGGATGCGTCGGCTTAAGAAGCATTACATTTCCAGATGGGCTTAAAGAAATTGAATCAGAAGCTTTTTTAGAATGCGTCGGCTTAAGAAACATTACATTACCAGATAGCATAACTCAAATAGGGGCGTGTGCTTTTGAAGATTGCAGTAATCTTGAGAGAATCAGCATACCGAGCGGCGTAGCGGAATTAGGAGAAGGAATGATTTCGGGATGCACAAACTTGGCGGAGGTTTATATCTCAGAAGGAATGGCGCAGTTAAATATGTATGCGTTTGCTGGGTGCGCAAACTTGAAAACGATAACGTTACCAGCCAGCGTAACTCGTATTTATTTAAAGAATAATTTTAAAATTAATATGTTTTGCGATCAAATAAGCGACGTTTATTATGGCGGCAGCAAAGAGGAATGGGAACAAATTGACGTTACATATGCAGAGGATGGCTTGCCAGTGCAAAAAAAGCTGGGATTAAATAATGCGCAGATACATTTTGCAGATTTGAATGAGCCGGAGCTTACATTAGGCGATTATAAATACAAAGTTTTGGACGATGGAACCGTTGAAATCATAAAATACATTGGCTCTGATTCCAGTGAGCGTGTGGAGATACCGGAAAAGATTGACGGGAAAAGCGTAACGGGCATCGCAAGCTCCGCGTTTGCTGGCAATGAAGCATTGAAATCGGTTTCGATTCCGGTTAGCGTGACAAGCATCAAAGAAAACGCGTTTTTAGGCTGCGCTAATTTAAGCGATGTGTATTACGCAGGCGAAAAACAACAATGGGAGAAAGTAAAAATAGATAAAACTGGCAACGACCAGATCATAAATGTCGCCGCTATCCATTATATCGATCCGTCTAAAAAATATAGATATAAAATTATGGAAGATGGTTTTGTTGAAATAACTGGGTATATCGGTTCGGATACCGTTTTGGATATCCCGGAAAGGATAGAGGAAAAGCATGTGACAAGTATAGGATATGCTGCTTTTATGGATTGTATTAACCTGGAAGGGGTAACCATTCCAAATGGGGTAACAAGTATGTCTAGCAGAGTATTTCAAGGCTGTACACGTTTAAAGAGAATTTCGCTTTCAAATAGCGTAAAGTTTATCGGAGATAATGCTTTTAACGGCTGTACGGAGTTGGCTGGCATTCTGCTTCCAGATAGTGTAACAACGTTAGAAGTTGGTGCTTTTTATGGGTGCTTAGGGTTGAAAGAAATCACAATTCCGGACAGTGTAAAAAATATCCACACTTCGGCGTTTGAGTATTGCACAGGTTTAAAGAAAATTAAACTACCAGCTGGTTTAACATATATAGGAAGTTCGGTATTTAGAGGCTGTAAAAATTTGGAGGAAATTAATATTCCAGACAGCGTTTCATCTATAAGGCCGTTTGCCTTTTGGGATTGTATAAGCTTAAAAGAAATCAGGTTTCCAAATAATTTAAAGGCTGTAATGCCTGGTGTATTGAAAGGCTGTACTGGCTTAAGGAAAATTATAATTCCAGTCAGCGTGACAAAAATAATGAGGGATGTGTTTAACAGCTGCATTGCTTTGGAAGATGTTTATTATACTGGTACAAAAGATCAGTGGGATAAGATAGAGGTCGATACCACTGGAAATGAAGTTTTACAGAAAGCAAATATCCATTATAACCACGGCATAGAGCCAGAAGTTCCAGGCGAGCAAGAAGAAGTGACCGACGCTAAGCAGGAGCTTGAAAACTTAAAAGCAGGCGATGCCCTTTCCTTAAATCCCGCTTTCCAGCCGTATCTTTCCGATTCACAGATCGACACCATGGAAAGTTACCTGTACACCTGGCTTGCGGAAATCAACTATGCGTACAGATATTCCGGCAGCAGCGGCGTAAAAGAACGCATTATGAAAAAAGCCGGGATCGACCCGCAGGGGGATTTTGCATCCGGAAAGGAAAAAGCGGTTACGCATATTTCGGTGGATACAAAATACGGCAAAAAGACATTTGAAGTCACCCTTGAACTGGGAAAACCGGACAGCAACGGGAACATGTACCCGTCTTACGGGGCTATGCATTACGAGGCGCTGCAAAAAGGCAGTATCCCGTCTGACATCCCAAAGGCCGGGCAGATTGGAAAAACCGGGTATACCGATATCGGGTCATTTGTCCAAAGCGTAAGCAAATCCGCGGAAGACACGCTCCACGGCACGTACCAGTGGCAGTCTTTGGAGGATGAAATGACCGCGGGGGTTTTGGCGGATAAAACCATAGCGGAAATTATCGGCAATAAAAACGGCTCTTTTTCCGATGGTACATTTGTGATATATGAAAAGCCGCTTTTTACCTACAGCAAAAAAGTCACCATCGCCTGCCCGGTGGATGTGCGGGTTTTCACCATGGACGGCAAAGGGGCAGGGTCGGTGGTCGGAAATAAAGTCGAGGAAAAAGACGGGCATGTGAGGCTGGACGTAAACGGGGAAACAAAGACCGTCTACTTAAGCGGAAACGACTATTATTTGGATTTGCAGGGCACTGGGACAGGGAAAATGAATTACACGGTAGAGGAGATGGCCAACGAGGACGTGTGCCGCAACGTGCAGTTTTTGGAGTTGCAGCTGAAAAAAGACCTGCAATACGAAGGCTATGTGTTCCGCCCGTTAAACATCGACAGCGACCTGTACGCGCTGCGGAAGGTGGAAGGCTCTGAAAAAGAGACGGTCTTTTCCGATAAGGACTCCTATGAGGCGCTGTTTAAAAAGGTGCAGGGCCTTACCTTAAGCCATGGGGAGGCGACGCTGGATAAAAACCGCAAGGTGCAGCTAAACGCCACCCTGTACCCGCTGGACGCGAGCAACAAAGGCTTACAGTGGACGGCCGACAACCAGTCCGTCTTATCCGTGGACGAAAACGGCCTGGTGACGGCGGTGGGCGCGGGAAGCGCGACGGTTACGGTGTCGACGAAAGACGGCAGCTTCCTAAAGCAATACTGTGTTTTTAACGTAAAAGGCGGCGACAATGGCAATAACAATGGCTCCGGTGGAAACGGCTCCGGCGGAAACGGCGCGAATGGAAACGGGACGGGAAGCAACGGCGGAAATGGCTCAAACGGAAACAGCTCGAATGGAAACGGAACGGGAGGCTCCGGCAGCAATGGCTCAAACGGCAATGGAAC
>CANDMI010000035.1 GCA_947385775.1 uncultured Eubacterium sp.
TATGCTCAGCAAAAATTATAATCTGCCGTCAGCAAAAAATTGTTTTGCAGGAACAGTTTAATTACTCGAACTCAATCGTCCCCGGCGGCTTACTAGTCAAATCATAAACCACCCGGTTAACCCCTTTCACCTCATTCACGATCCGGTTCATCACCCGCTGCAACACCTCAAAGGGTATATCCGCGCACTCCGCTGTCATAAAGTCTGACGTTGTGACGGCGCGAAGCGCCACTGCATAATCATATGTCCTGCCATCCCCCATTACGCCAACTGAACGCATATTTGTAAGAGCCGCAAAATACTGGCTTATTTGGTCTGAAAGACCCGCTTTTGCTATCTCCTCGCGGTAAATTGCGTCTGCATCCTGAACGATGCGGACTTTGTCGGCGGTAACGCTTCCGATTACGCGTATGCCAAGGCCTGGGCCTGGGAATGGCTGGCGGTTTACCAGATGATCTGGTATGCCAAGCTCCCTGCCTGCTTTTCGAACTTCGTCTTTAAATAAAAGGCGAAGAGGTTCTATAATTTCTTTAAAATCCACATAGTCTGGGAGTCCGCCGACGTTATGATGGGATTTAATAGTTGCTGACTTTCCAAGCCCGGATTCGATCACATCCGGGTAAATGGTTCCCTGGACGAGATAATCGACGGCGCCTATTTTTTTGGCTTCTTCTTCAAATACGCGGATAAACTCTTCCCCAATGATCTTGCGTTTTGCTTCCGGTTCTTCCACGCCTGCTAATTTGGCGTAAAAACGCTCCTGGGCATTTACGCGGATAAAATTTAGGTCGTATGGCCCGTCCGGGCCGAATACGGCTTCGACCTCGTCGCCTTCATTTTTGCGCAGCAGGCCATGATCTACAAATACGCAAGTCAGTTGCTTTCCGACGGCCTTTGCAAGCAGGACTGCCGCCACAGAGGAATCTACGCCGCCGGATAAAGCGCAGAGAACTTTGCCATCGCCGACCTTTGCCCGAATCTCTTGAATCGACTTTGTGACAAATGAATCCATTTTCCAGTCGCCTGTGCATCCGCATATTTTTAATACAAAATTCAATAGCATTTTCTGGCCTTCCACCGTATGCATGACCTCAGGGTGGAACTGCACCGCATATAATTTACGCTTCGGATACTCCATCGCGGCAATCGGGCAGGCAGCGGAGCTCCCGGTAATGGCAAACCCTTCCGGCGGCGTTTTGATGTGATCCGTATGGCTCATCCAGCAGACGGTGTCTGTATGTACGCCCTCAAACAACACGCTGCTTGTGTCCACCTTTACCTCTGTTTTGCCATATTCACTGACTGGAGCTGTCGCTACTTCCCCTCCCAGCAGATATGTCATAAGCTGCGCGCCATAACAAATGCCAAGGACAGGAATTCCGAGGTCAAATATTTCCCTGCTACAGCTTGGCGATTCCTCTAAAAATACACTGTCCGGCCCACCGGTAAAAATGATTCCCTTTGGAGCCATCTCTTTGATCTGATCCAAAGACGTATGATGCGGATGAACTTCACAGTATACATTGCATTCCCGCACACGTCTGGCAATCAACTGGTTATACTGCCCTCCAAAATCCAGGACAATGATTTTCTCCTGATCCATATTCTTCTCCTTTCTATCGCATTAAAGCAAATCAGCAGATTCCACAAGTTTTCAATCAAGATGTAGCTTCCCCCTGCTTTTTCGGCATTTTCCCGCAGGATTTTTTCTCCGGGCAATAGCCCAACTCCTCACATTTAGGCTTGAAATAATTTTTCACCACATACGCCCACTCGTCGGAAACCGCCGAGAGCGCCTGGCAGATGTCTGAAAACAGCGCGCGGTATTCATGGTAAGCGCGTTCGCACATTCTCTGGCGGCTCATGTCTACCAGGCTGCGCAGGTTGCGTTTGTCTACAATTTTTGTGCTCATTCCAAGGGGAAGCAGCATTGCTGCGTCCTCCCTTGGGATCTGGCACTGTTCTTCCAGAAATTTGCATGTATTGCTGATTTTTGACATCATGGATTCGTAGCGGGCACGCGCTTCCTGGTTATTTGCAATGGCATCCGGCATTACATAAGAAAAATTTTCATAGCTGACATAGCGGGTGCTTTCCTGAAGCCTGGTAGGCATCCCGCCAAGATGCGTATACCATTCGCGGATAACCCGGGCGGAATAGCCCTCTAACACCATCTCCACGTTGACATATTCCATGACCCTGCCATGCCCGGCCATAAGGCAGTCAAGGCCGCGCCTGTAATTTTTATCCGGGCTTGTAATATCCGAACCCCAGCAAATGCCGGCCCGTTTACCCATTAACTGGATCGGGTTTTTGGTAGTTTCTTCTAATAGAGTCACTTTCGCCATTTCTTTCTCCTATCGTTATGCTTGCGCGCTCCTGCAACCGCCAGTGCACGCAAGCATAATCTTTAACGAACCTGCCCATTTCCTTTTATAATATACTTGTACGTACACAACTCTGCCAGTCCCATCGGCCCCCTTGCATGGAGCTTTTGCGTGGATATGCCCATCTCACAGCCCAGGCCAAATTCGCCGCCGTCTGTAAAACGAGTGGAAGCATTGACATAAACCGCCGCGCTGTCGATCGTCGCCGTAAACTTCGCCGCCGCCTCATGATCATCTGTTATAATCGCTTCGCTGTGTCCGGTAGAATGGGCGTTGATATGCGAAATGGCATCTTCGACGCTGTCAACTACCTTTATCCCAAGAATGTAATCTAAAAATTCTGTGTCGAAGTCCTGCGCTCCTGCCGGCGTGCCCGAGATTACAGAAGCAGCCGCCGGGTCTAAGCGAAGCTCTACCGGCTGCTTGCCTGCCTGAGAACGGCTTTCGCATAATGACTGCTTTAGCATCGGCAAAAATTGCGCTGCCGCATCCTTATGCACCAGACAGACCTCTTGGGCATTGCACACGGAAGGGCGGCTGGTTTTTGCGTTTTCCACGATTTTGACAGCCATGTCTAAATTTGCCGCTTTGTCCACATATATGTGACAAATTCCAGTGCCGGTTTGGATACATGGAACGGTTGCCTGCTCCACACAGGCGCGTATCAGCCCTTTTCCGCCCCTTGGTATCAGCAGATCCACATAGCCTTCCGCTGTCATCAGTTCTGTCGCGCTGGCTCGCGCCGTATCTTCGATTAAGTTAACGGCGTTTCTTGGGAGTCCTGCTTCCTGTAATCCCGCCTGCAACGCCTCCACGATCGCACGGCAGCTTCGCCATGCCTCTTTTCCACTGCGCAGGACACATACGTTTCCGCTTTTTACCGCTAATGCCGCCGCGTCGCTTGTGACATTTGGCCTGCTTTCATAAATGATCGCGATAACCCCCATTGGCACCGAGGTCTTTTGTATCACCAGGCCGTTTTCCCTCGTAACCTCTGATAAAACCTTGCCCACCGGGTCTTCTAACCTGATCACCTCCCGGATGCCGTCCGCCATGCCATGTATCCGCTCCTTCGTTAAAAGCAGGCGGTCTAACATTACGTCAGCGATCTTTCCTTTCGCGGCGGCTAAATCCTGTTCGTTTTCCTTTAATATCTCTTGCATATTTTCCGGCTTTTCCAGCGCATCCGCCATTTTTTCTAAAGCCAGATTCCTTGCTTTCGTATCTGAAAGCATCAGCGCTGTTTTCGCTTCCTTTGCCTGTATTAAGATCTCCTGTGTGGTCACGATTTCCTTCCTTTCTTCATACATCTTATTTTGGGTTTCCCTTCACCGTATCCCCGAAAACCGCGTCCCCGCCAGCTTCCCTTCCGCGATATCATACAATACCTCCGGCCTGGCTCCGTTTGCTATGACCATGTCCACCCCATTGTCCATCGCCATCCTTGCGGCGTGGATTTTGGTCACCATGCCACCGGTGCCAAGGGCGCTGCCGCCGCTGTCTGCTAAGCTTTCGATGCTTGGCGTGATCTCTGTCACGACCGGGATTAAAGTAGCGTCCTCGTTTTTATGAGGGTCTTTTGTATACAGCCCGTCAATATCGCTTAGCAGCACAAGCAGATCCGCTTCGACGCTGCAAGCGGTCATTGCCGCCAGCGTATCGTTGTCCCCTACGGAAATTTCCTCTGTCGCAATGGTGTCATTTTCATTTACGATCGGGATCACGCCCAGCTCTATCAGGCGGTAAATTGTATTCTCAAAGTTCTTTTTCCGGTCCTCGTGCGAAAAATCCGCTCCCGTCAGTAAGATCTGGCCGACGACATGGTTATATTCGCTAAACAGCTTATCATAGGTATACATCAGCTCACACTGGCCAACGGACGCCGCGGCCTGCTTGGTGGGCATATCTCCCGGCTTGCCGTCTAAGGTAAGCTTGCCGATCCCCATCCCGATCGCCCCGGAAGAAACGAGCACGATCTCATGTCCCGCGTTCGCCAGGTCGCTTAATGTCTTTACAAGCACTTCCACATGCCGGATATTCAGCCGTCCGGTGGGATGCGCCAGTGTTGAGGTTCCTACTTTTACTACAATCCGCATTTTGCTAATCCTCTTCCTATGTCTTTAAAAAACAAGCTCTTCTTGCTGCGTCACTTTTACTGCGTCTATTTCGTCTAATGCATCTATATCAAATGCGTCCACATCCGTCACTTCTATACGGGATGTGATCAGCGTATCCGGCTCTTCCCCACGCAGATGCTCCGCCTTTAAATAATGCGTTCCGCTTCGCATACTGGCGGCAATCAGGTTCAAGACATAAATGTTGTCAAACCGGTTATAAATCGAATCCCCGCCTAAACCGGAAAGGCAGATAAGCTGAGTATTGGTCTTTTCCGCCATATCCATCAGCGGTTTTAGCAGATGAGACGCATTTGTCTGGGCAAACGGGTTGTCCATAACGAGAACTTTCCCTTCATTTCGTTCCGCAAATAGATCCGTATCGTCATGACGCATATAATAAAGCAGGCTGCTTAGTATGATAAACGCGGATAGAAACCCTTCCCCGCCGGAATTGCGCGCAACCTGTGACCAAGTGATCGGCCGCTCCTTTTGCGCTTCAATTTTGTACATGCGGATCTGCACATTGGAAATCCCAACCGCCGCGTCATACAGGTTTTTCGTCGTCATCCGAAGCCCGAGATACTCATGCGCATTTTCATTTTGCTCCAGGATGAAAATACCTTTTTTCGTCGTTTCATCCATAAACTCATTGATACGCTTTTCGTAAAGCCCCTGTTTCTCCTCCCATTGGGGCAGGATGATCTGAAGCATCCGAAGGGTCTTTCCGCGCACGGAAATCGTGCTGTTGCGGTCTATCTGCCCCAGGTTTTTGTGCACTTCCAGTATATAAGAGCACAGCAGCTCTACGATGCGCTCTTTTTCCTTTTCCACCATTTCGATGTCAACCTGGATTTTCTGCATCAGGCTGTCATAAGATTGCAGCGTAGTCTGCAACTGACGCTCCACCTGCCCTGCGTCCTCTGTCAGGGTAAGCATGGCTTCGATCGGTTTGCGGTAAAAATCATCCGAAAAGCTTTCGCGGCGCACCATCTGGTTTAGCTGCCTGGATAACTGCTCTTTGTGCTTTTGCCTGCTATCCTTGCAATGGCTATAATCCCGCACAAGCATACCTTTTTTCGTACGCAGGTCTTTTCCCTGCAATTGCTCGATTTTTTCCTGCTGGACGCCGATTACTTCAAGCATATGCTTCTGCCTAGACAGATCCTGTATCTTATCCGCCGTAACATAGCTTTCCGCGCCGCTTTCCATATCGTGAACAATCTTAGGCTTTTGTGTGTCTAATATCGTTCCGGCATTCCCGCCGCTTCCTTTATCCGCTTCCACATCCTGTCGCATCATCTCCCACAGGCCCGCTTCATCCTGCGGCATATATTCCGAAAATTCCGCCAGCGCGGTCAGATTTTCTTCGTACCATACGACCCGTTTTTGTTGAAACTGGCGGCTGTTTTCCAGCTCTTTAAAGCGGTATTCCCGACGTTCTATTTCCGCTGTAAAATCCACCGGCTGGATCTCTTCTTTTGGCATCGGTTCCGTTTTGCGACATTTTTCTTCCAGCAGCCTTTTTTGCTGCTCATAATGCTGGCGGGCTAAGGCTGTTTTTTTATCCGCTTCGTTCCACATCGCCCTTTTGCGCTCGTATGCCAGACGCGTTTTTTCCAATTGCCGCTCGAAATGTTCCTCCGCTTTCTGGTCATATATCGTTTGCAGCCATTCGCCGTCTTTTAAATGAAACTTTTTCTGTCGCCGTTTTAACTCCTGCTCGATTTTTCGAAGCTTTTCCCGGGCGATTTGCAGCAAATGCTCAATCTCCCGCAACCGAAGGGACAGCTTGCTCGTAATCGCCTGATAGCGGATTTCCATTTCCTGAATGACATTTTCATCGGCGGTTACCGTGCCGTTATCATCCTCCGGCGGTTTCTCATACTGCAAATAGCGCTCCAGCTTTTCTTCCAGCCCTTCCTGGGTGCGGCGCAACGTTTCTAATGTAATCTCCTGCTGCCTGGCCTGCTCTTTTCGCCTTTCGCATGTATTTTTTGAAAGCCGCTCCCTGTGCCTGGCCCGTTCCAGCTCGGCTTTTTCCTGGTCAAGCTGGTTTTTGTCCGATAAATAGGTCTGGTATGCCTTTATAAGCTCTTGCAGCTCTTCCAGGCGCCGTTCTCCTGCAAGCTGTTTTTTCTCGTTCTCCTGTAGCTCTTTTTGTATATCCGACAGTCGCTTTGAAAGCCCACGCAGGCTCTCTTTATGTTTTAGAGCTTCCTCCTCCAGCGTTTGGATGTGCCCGGATATCTGCTCGAATAACCGCTCCGCCCGCTCCTGGCGCTCCCTGGTCACATCCTGCGCCCGCAGCTCCTCCTTCTTTTCAAAATAAGACTGGTATTCTTTTTGGCGAAGCATAATCTGCTCTTTCTTTTTTATAAGCTTTTGCTCCGCCTGGGCTGCCATCTGCTTTAATTTCTCTTCATTTAATAAATGCTCGTTAAATAAAATATAAAAGCTTACATCCTCAAAATCCACAATCGTCCGACTTACGCTTTCCCCGCGCTCTAACTGTTCCCTTACGATCAAAGGAATCGGAAATGAAGTATAGGGCGGCTGCTTTTGTTCCGTAAGCTTTTTTAAATCCCGCTTCGAAAGCAGTAACGCATAGGGCAAAAATGGGTGTTTTTCCACCAGCAGCCGGTTTTCTTTTTCCGTATACTGGTTTTTCTTTAGCCACTCCATTCCATAGACGTACGAAATTCCAGCGTCTTCTAAAAGCTGTTCAAATTCCTCGGGCAGCTCTAATATTTTGCCCTGGGTGAGCCGTTTATAATCCTTTTGCAGCGCGTCCTCTTCCTTTTCCAGCATCCGTTTGGCGTGGCTTATTTCCGAAAGCTTTTTTTCCGCCGAAGCTAAGATCCGCTCCATATCAAAGAGCGACGTTTCTTTTAAGTCTAAATCTGAGCCTAAGCCAAAATACCGAAGCAGCGTCCGGCGCCGATCCAACTGTTTTTGATACCGGGCGCATACCGCCTGGGCTTCTTTTCGTTCCGCTTCTTTTTGCAGCTTTTCCTGCCTGACATCCTCGTAATCGCGCTCTGTCTGTTTTTGCTTGCGCCTTGCTTCCTCCGCTTCCTTTTGCAGGCCCATATACGCGCGCCGCAGCTTTTCTTGCTCCTTTTCGTATTCCTGCCTGCAAATTTCCAGCTCGGCAGGCTCATATTCCCCTAAGATATTGCGTAGAAAACCGGGCTGGTAACGCTTGTTGTAACGGTCCTCGATCGCGTCAAAACTCTGAATCTTTGCCTCCAAGCTTCCAATCGCCGCACTCTGCTTTAATATCAGATCCCGAAGCTTTTCCGCCTTTTCTTCTTCCGCAAGAATGCGCTCCTGTAGCTGGTTCAAGCTGGCAGCTTCCTGCTCCGCCCGAATCCTGCCGCGCTTAACTTCTTTCGTATAATACATGCGAAGGCGATAGCCCAGGCCCGCCCGCTCCTTTGCGCTTTCTTGCTCTTTCTGGTTTAAAACCTCCAGTTGTTTATGGTAGCGGCCGCATTCCTGCCGCTGGGCAGTATAATCCTCCTGCTGCCTTGCCATTTCTAATAAGTGAAGCTTTGTTTCCAGCTGGCTGCACTGCTCTTCTAAGGAATCGCGCTCTAATTGAAGCAATTCCCGCTCCGAGCGCTGGTAACGCTCCGCTTCCATCGCTTCGTACACGGCTTTGGAAATCTGGCCGTACCGCAGCTTTTCCATCTCGTTTACCGTCTGCTCTTTTTGCGCTTCTAAAACAGCGCATTGATCTTTCGCTCCGGCCCGGGCGGTTTCCAGCTGCCATAAAAACACACCGATCCGGTCTTGCTGTAACAAAAGCTCCTTTTCCGCTTTCGCGTATTGGCCGATCGTATCCATGACCAGCGCAGATTCTTCTTTAAACAGGCTGATGATATCCCGCCGCTGTATTTTCGACTGGTTGTCCTTATACTGGCTGACGTATTTTTCCAGAATGTTTTGAAATTCCTTCATACGGTCGTTTTCTTTATTGAGCTTATTTTCAACGGAACGCAGAAACCATTTTTCCACAAGCCCTTTTTCGTCCTTGCAGTCAGCAAACAAATTTGACAGCCCCGACTCCTGACGGTTGATCTCTTTGATAATGTTTTCCCATTCCTTATAATAGATCTGGTACTCCATTAATTTGTCAAAATACTGTCTGGACTGTGCGGCATTGTTCATATCATAGCAAAAAAACGTGATCTTAGGGTCTTTTTTATAAGAATCAAACAGCTGCCTGCAAGAAGAAAAATTTTTTAATGCCATCTCTTTTTTCTTCTTTTCCACAACCGGAAGATGTCGCATATCCTGTTCACAGGGATGGCGGTATTCACTGATAAACTGTATGATCTCCATCTCGTCGCCGGATTCCGCGGTAATTTCCAGATGTCTTCGCACCATCATTCCAGTCATGACATAGCCCGCTCCACGATCAAGCTGCCACTCTACCAAAATAAACGACGGCTTATTCGTCGTAAAATAGCCCTCAAACGGACGGTCTTTCGCATTGCGGTATCTTTTATGGACAAACGGCGCGATCATCATCTGCACAAGCACGGATTTCCCGCCGCCGTTTTGCAAAGACAGCAGCGTGCTTTTTCCATTAAACTGAAATGTTTCATCGCTGATTTTGATCGCGTTGTCGTTATAATTTATATTGATCAGGCGGACCGCGTTAATTTTACTCATATTTTCCTCTTTCCGATGTATGGCCCCGGGCCTTAGCGCTTCCCAATCGTTACCGTTTCGCTTTTGGCATAATCCTCAACTCCCAGCGCCCTGCGCACCCGTATGAAATGGTTTTGATTCAACAGGTTCCAATCCATAAAGCTGTCCAGCTTTTTGGTGGTCTGGATCATTTCATCTTCCTCAACATATTCGATCAATCCCTGTTTTTCTAAAAATTTTAAAATATTGTGCAAAAAACCTTCTTTCGTAGTCTTTGCCCTGGAGCCTCTTTCATCGGAACGCAGCGCCTCGTACGCCTCTGACATACTGGAAAATGACAGTATCTCGTTTTCTTCTGTCTGCCCGTCATCGTCCTTCGCCCCTTCCTTTAAATAGGCGCTGACGCTGTTTTGCAGCTCCCCTACCCGGATAAATTCTCTGGATTTGCTGCTGCTGCCCTGCCCGTCGTAAAATTCCACCAGCAGCGTCAGTATGACAAACTGCGATAAAAAATAATCCCGGTCTGTGCCGCCCGATTTACATAACGCCGCTTTCAGCTGCGCCTTGGAATATCCTAAAAAATAATTGTCCTCCCTTGGAATCAGATAAACCACATTCCCATACCGCTCAATATGGCTTTCCGCCGCTTCCCCCTGGGATTTTACAAGCTTTTGCACCGCTTCATTTTCCGCATACGCTTCATACAGGCTGCTTTCGGTTTCTTCATGCAGCTCGTGATGCTCTAACAGATAATAAAAAATTTCCTGGCTGGCGCGGATATCCTCTATTTCATATGCCATACGCGGTTTCCTTTCATTTTATATGTAACACTTTCCTTCAATAAATACATTCAAATAATATATTGGAACAGCGGATCTTCTTCAAATTGCCTTCCGCGTCTTTTACATTTTCAAATTCCACCACACAGCCGTCCTCCATCCGCCGCGCGCATATTTTCTGAATCTGGGGCGAGCCTTTGGCATCACGGTTATCCACTATCTGGAGCAGCATTTCATGCAGTTCAAAATCCGCGGAGCGCTCCTGTATAAACTCCCTGCGCTCTTTTTTTAAGGCCGGGATATCGATTTCCCTGCTTTTTAATAATTCTACCACAACTTCACGGAAAATTTCCACATTTGGGATAAATTGCTCCTTTTTTTCCGGTTCTTTTTCGATTTCCTTCTGGCACTCCGCCAGCGTGATCTTTTGATGCGCGCTTAGCCGCTCCAATAAAAACTCCAGGCAGCTTTGGTATTTTTCCAGCTTCTTTTGCCGTAGCCGCTCCTGCTGCCTCTGCCAGCTTTCCTCGTCAAAATCGATCTCTTCGCTGCTGTCAGTCTCTTCCTTTTTCCTGGAGGAATGCTGGGCTTCAAACGCCTTATTCAGATTGTATGCCTTGGGCGGCTCCTTTAAAAACAGCGGGCGTAAAAAAATTTCCAGATCCGTCGGAACCGTCTTTGCGTCTAATATTTTATCGAATAATTCTCCCCGCAGGGAAAAGCGCCGAATAAAGGACATCTGTGACATATCCTCCAGCTCTTTTGTATAAAGCGCCTTTAGATCCAGATGATTATTCAATATTTTTTGGTGCTCGTCAATGGCGCGGTTTAAATACTGCTCGATCGTGCGCAGGTTTCTTAAATTTTCTTCTTCCTTCGGTTCCAGCTTATGTACGTTAATATGCTCTTCTTCCAGCCGCAGCGCCCGCTCTTTTACCATATCCCGGTATTCTAAAAACTGCCGCCTGGTGTCCTTTATGGTTTCCATGTTGGATTCTAGTATATTCTGGTAATCTGTGACGGAATAATTCAAGGCGTTTCGGCGGATGCGCGCCATCGCTTCTCTGATCCTCTGTAGCTGCATACGCAGCAGGTTAAAGACATTTTTCATTTCATCTACGGCTTTATCGTAGCTCTGCTTTTCCAAATGAAGCTTAAAGATCATTTCGTGTATCGTAAGCTTCATATTATTTTCGATTTCCAGCGTGCCAAGCAACAGGCTGTAGCCATCGTCCGTCAGATAATAAGAGGTGCGTTTGATTTCCGTATCCAGGTAAATGATCCGGTTCGCCACATAGCTTATGTGCATACGCTTATATTCCCGGCTTTCAAAATCATAGCCTTCAAAATACATGGGCCTGCCTTCATTTGACAACACCACATTTACAATAAAATCCCCAAGCTTGCAGCAATCCTCATAAGACATCCGTTTTTTAAAATAAGCCGTATTCAGCGTGTCGATATACGCCCCGATATCTTCCATAACACAGCGCTCTTCTTTTAACGACTGTTCCATCAGATAAAGCAGGACGGAAAAAATCACATTCCACTGTTCACTGGAATTATCAAACCCATACTGCCGCCAGATCATTTTCTGGCTGCTGTTTGCAAATAAAAGGGCATACAAGCCTACGTTTTTCATCCGTTTTGTAAACTGCTTTAAAAATTCATACTGCATGGCAAACCCTCAAGCCTGTAAATCGCTTATATTTATAATCTCCTGCGGAATGTAGCGGCCGCTTTCTAATATTTCTTTCATCCCGCAGACCTCCTCGTCGGTAAAAAACTGAAAAAAGTAACCGGTCAGGCTGCGGTTTTGCTTTTCCTTCGTAGGCGGCAGCTCCACCGCCGTCCGCGCCTTTTGCAGCATATGCCGGTATGCGGCGGTAAATGGTTCTATGTAAAAACGCCCTTCCATTGACTGAGCCAGCCGTTCGTATATGCCAATCCCTTCGTAGTCCAGATCCCCAAAATAATAAAAGCCGTTTTCGAAATCCTGCATGTACGGCTCCGCGCATAAGGAAAAATCTTCAAAGGAACGCATTACCCCTTTGCCCGCGCCATACAAAAGCGTGCCGAAGGGTACGTGGAAAATCTGTTCCTTTCCATTTAAGAAATAGCGCCGCATACTGTAAAACGTGTCTTTATTTTCCAGTATCAACAGATTTTGCGGCGTTTCCCGGCTCCTGCTGTAATAGGCCATCGGTTCTGACGTATCGTAAAAAGAAAGCTGTGAAGTATCCATTCCACAGCGTTTTAATATTTTCTTCCCCTGCCCTTCCCGCAGAAATTTTTCCCTGCCCCAGATCTCAAAGCTCCGCTCATTCATGGAAACCTCCGGGACAAGCCCAAACTCCTGCATACGCAGCAGAAATTGATTTAGTTGTAATACCCATACGCGGTCTTTTGCGTACTGCTCCAAATGGCGCAGATAATAATCCGTATGGATTAATGTGCTCATCTGATAAGACAGCTCCTGCTCATAAACGCGATAATCCGCTTTTTGTTCTAAAAGCCAGTATTCCCGGTAAAGCGCGGGCTTCTTTCCGTTTGTTTTAGAAGCCCGTACCGGTTTTAAGCTGCCCATTTCTACTTGTCCATAAATATAGGAAACCAGATCGCGGTAAGACGAAGCGTGGGCATATTGGCTTAACTGCTCTAACGTAACCCGTTTCATGCCGGATTATTCCGCCTGCGCAATCGCTTCCGCCAACGCTTCCATATCAGCCATATTTTCTTCCTTTAACGTAGACTTGATCGTAACCATCGGTTCTACGACTGTGATATTTTTCATCGTTTCCAAAATAGATTTCATCGTGCGTCCGGCTGTCGGGCCCCAAGAGCCGTTTTCCAAAATGCCGACCGTGCGCTTCTGATACGCCTTGCTCTGTAAGTGGTGCAGAAAATCCTGCATACACGGGAATACGCCGCCGTCATAGCTTGCGGCTGCAAGCACCATACGGTCATAACGGAACGCGTCTTCGATCACCTCCGCCATATCGTCTCTTGCAAGGTCGCTGACCACTACCTTTTCCACGCCTTTTGAACGGATCATTTCCGCGAGCTTTTGCGCGGCCTTTCCGGTGTTGCCATGGATGGAAGCGTAAGCTACCAAAACGCCTTTATTCTCCGGACGGTAGCTGCTCCATGTATCGTACAGCCCGATATAATAGCCCAGATCTTCTTTTAAGATCGGCCCATGCAGCGGGCAGATCATCTCGATGTCAAGCTTTGCCGCCTTTTTCAAAAGCGCCTGCACCGATGCGCCGTATTTTCCTACGATGTTAAAATAATACCTTCTGGCTTCGCATGACCATCCTTCGTCATCTTCCGCGTCCATCGCGCCAAATTTCCCGAACCCATCCGCGGAAAACAGGATCTTTTCTTTGGATTCATAGGTAACCATAACCTCTGGCCAGTGCACCATAGGAGCCATATAAAAATTCAGCGTATGCTCCCCGAGGGATAAGGCGTCTCCCTCTTTTACTGTAACGGTCTTTCCGCTTAGATCCACATCAAAAAACTGTGGAAGCATCTGGAATGTCTTTGCGTTGCCCACTAACGTCACATCCGGATACAGCTCCAACAGCCTGCCGATGCTGCCGGCATGATCCGGCTCTAAATGGGAAACTACAAGGTAATCCAGCTTCCTGTCCCCAAGCTCTTTCTTTAAATTCTGCTCCCATTCCTCCATGCCCCTAGTATCTACCGTATCCATCAGGGCCGTCTTTTCATCCAGTATCAAATAGGAATTATAAGTAACGCCGTCCGGCGCTACATATTGGCTCTCAAATAAATCGATCGTCCTGTCATCCACGCCAATGTATTTAATTGAATCTGAAATGATAACCTGCATTTTACTTCTCCCTTCCAAAAACTGTAACAGCCCAATCATCCTTGAACTGTTACCAATGATCTGCCATATATGAATGGATTATAGCAAATAATCCATGTACTTTCAACCGCAGTTTTTAACTTAAATAATCCCAAGCTCCTGTATCCTGCTGTAAACCCGCTCAAATATATGCCTGTAATCCTGGTTAAACTTACTTTCCGCCAGCCTGATAAACTTATCCTCCCGGAAAATAAGGTTCGTCTTATCCTTATATTGATACGCCAGCTCCCGTAAGGTTTCTGTCGTATTAAACATCTGGCTTAGGGTGTCCGATGCATCCCTGGAAAAATAATCGGCAACGAGCGCGCAGTTAAAATCAAACAATGGCGCCAGCCGCTCGATCACCCCGGTGTCGTTGTTCATTAAAAACCCATAATTTTGCGTATGCCTGTCGGTGTTGGAAATAATATAATCTAAAACCGGAATACACGCAAATTCATTGCCCCACAGCTCCAGGCACCGCTTGCGAAAATCGATCTTGCGTCTTTTATGGTATTCCATAACCTCCCATGCCTCTACAAAAGAATAGGATTCGCCAATAAAATTCCTACAGATCGATACGACGGCAACGCCGTCCACCGTATTTTTTATATCACTTACATATTCAATACTTTCCAGTTTATTATCAAAGCATTCTAATATTTCAGAAGCTAACACTTCCATTTTTGTATTTACATAATCACTTGTTTTGTCCGATTTCAAAAGATACAGGGTATCCCCAAGGCTGACCCAGCCTTTTCGGAATAACCCCTTAGTCGTCAACTCCGGGCATATTTTACTTGTAGTGATCGTTGGCTCAAAGCCGGACAGCGAAAGGTCTACAATGTCGCTTAGCTTGTTCTGCCTGATGTTGACGTCACTCCATTGTAGGTCTTCGTTATCGTTTTTCACCCAATAGCTGTCCTGTATGGAAACCCCTTTGCAGCGAATGCAGACATTTACCCGGTTGTCTATGGAATCCAACTGGGGTATCTGGAACGCCGCGTAAATCTTTTTTGCATTATCCCGTGATAAGGACAGTATCCTGCTGCTTAAATAACTTTTTATCTCCTGTATATTATGTAAGATATCCTTTAAACTTTTCGGCAGCTTCATATACGACCTTAGGCAAAAAGGAAGCAGGTCATTATGTATCACGTTTACTACAAAATCATCCAAGTCAAAATACATTACTTCTGTATCTTTTAACATTAAATACATCTTGCTTTATTCCCCACCTACTTATTCTTCTTTTTCACAACTTTTTTATTCTTTTTCCCCTTCCCCGTCTCTTCTACTTTTTCCTTTTTCGTCTTTTTCTGCTTTTTATATCCATTAATATCATACTTTTCCTCGTATTGTTCAAAATACGCCGTATACTCGTCATTTTGACGCTCCCGCATCGTCTTGATATAGCTGTGGGTGTCAAAATCCAGATCCGCAAGCTCGATCATCGCGACCGCAATGTTAGAACAATGGGCGGCGGTACGCTCTAAGCTTGTCAGAAGGTCATTAAAGGCAAACCCCTGCTTTAATTCGCATTTCCCCCGCTGCAACCGTTTAATGTGGCGAAGCTTTAACTCGTCGCAAAGAATGCTGATCAGCTCCCTCAGCGGCTCTATTTTACCGGCTTCCTTTAAATCGTCCTGCATAAACGCGGAAACCGTCATTTCCACGATTTCGGAAACCGCGGATTCCAATATTCCAAGCTCATACTTTGCTTCTTCCGAAAAGCTGGACTGCTTTTCGTACAGCTCCTTTGCCACCTTGGAAATAATGCTGGCATGGTCGCCGATGCGTTCAAAATCCGATAAGGTGTGCAAAAACTTTGTGACCTCTCTATTTTGCAGCGCGGTCATTTCCCGCCCGGTAAGCTGCATCAGGTACGTGCCGAGCTTATCTTCGTATTTATCAATTAAATTTTCTTTTTCCTGTATATGGTCAAACTGCTCCTGGGAATACTCTTCTAACAATTGCAGGGCGTTTACGATGTTTTTCTTCGCTTTTTTCGCCATGCCGTTCATCGCCTCGTGGCTTTGCGTAATGGCAAGGGGCGGATACTTTAAAAAACGCTCTTCTAATAAATCAAAGTCCGCCTGGTCTTCTTTATCCTCCGGCGTATCCTTGACCAGAAAGAACACCAGTTTTTCAATCCCTTTAATAAATGGGCATAAGATCATAATCGTCGCCATTCGAAACGCCGTATTTAACAGCGCGATCCGAACCGGGTTCATTTCCATATTCATAAACGGAAAATGGACAACCGCATGGCACGTATAAAAAACAACCGACCATACGATCAGCCCGAACAGGTCGTTGATCAAATAAATCAGCGCCGTCCTTTTTCCGTTTTTATTTGTGCCGATGGAAGATAACAGCACCGGGCATGCCGCCCCGACGCCGATCCCCATCGTGATCGGCAAAGCCGCCGCAAAGGTAATCCCGCCAGTCACGGACAATGCCTGCAAAATACCTACCGACGCAGACGCGCTCTGTAAAATCGCCGTAAATAAAATGCCTAGCATAATGCCCATAAACGGGTTGGAAAACATGGTCAGCGCATTTACAAAATGTTCGTTGCTCTTTAACGGGGACACCGCGCCGCTCATAGTTTGCATTCCGATCATTAAAATCGAAAAGCCCAGCATGATATCGCCCACATTATGATAAGAGGCTTTTTTTAAGAACATCTTAAATATAATGCCGACTACCGCCACCGCCGCGGAGATCGTCGCCGTGGACAAAAGCTGCGCGATCCCGCCTGTCCCTTCAATATAAGACAGGCAGAGTATCCATCCGGTTATGCTGGTGCCAATGTTTGCCCCCATGATGATCCCGATCGCCTGGGAGACTTTCATCATCCCGGCGTTTACAAATCCAACGACCATCACGGTAGTTGCGGAGGACGACTGTATGATTGCCGTAACCGCCGTCCCAAGTAAAATGCCCTTTAAGGGCGTATTCGTCAGTTTATATAAAATAAGCTCCAGCTTTTCTCCCGCAGCTTTTTTCAATCCGTCCCCCATCAGCGACATTCCAAATAAAAACAACGCGATCCCGCTGAATAAAGACAGAACTAATGTAAATCCTTCCATATTTCCGTTTTCCTTTGCATCTGGCAGCCCTGCCCGCTATTTATTTATCTCTCCATATGATACGGCCCTTTGTCAGGTCATATGGCGACATTTCAATCGTAACCTTATCCCCTGGCAGGATGCGTATAAAATTCATACGGAGCTTGCCGCTGATATGCGCCAAAATCTGATGCCCGTTTTCCAGCTCCACCTGGAACATCGCGTTTGGCAGCTTCTCAATCACTTTACCTTCCACTTCAATTACATCCGCTTTAGACATTTTCATTCCTCCATTTTTTCATTATCATTTCAAACCGCTTTACTCAACCGCTCTGCTTCTTTCTCTGTAACCGATAATAGCTTTGGCCCCTGGGCGGTGATCAGGATCGTGTTTTCGTAATGCGCGGATAACGACCCGTCCGCGGTGCGCACCGTCCAGCCATTCGGCGACTGCCGCACCTGCCAGGCGCCGGCATTGATCATCGGCTCCACCGCGAGCGTCATCCCCGCCATCAGGCGCATGCCCCTGCGTTTCTGGCGAAAATTTGGCACCTCGGGCGGCTCATGCATATTCGCCCCGATCCCATGGCCCACGTAGTCTCTGACAACTCCATATCCAAGCCTCCCGGCATAGCCGCCGATCGCGGCTGATATGTCAAAAAGCCGGTTGCCGGCTTTTGCATATTTCATCCCGGCAAAAAAACTAAGCCTGGTATGCTCGATCAAGTCCGCCGCCTGTTTGGATATATTGCCAACGCCCACTGTCCTGGCTGCATCCGACTGGTACCCTTTGTAGATCACGCCTGTATCCAGGCTTACAATATCGCCGTCCTTTAAAATCCTCTTCTTTGACGGAATCCCATGTATGACCTCGTCATTGACGGATACACAGACAGAAGCAGGAAATCCCTGATAATTTAAAAACGAAGGAATGCAGCCATAGCTTCGTATTAATTCCTCTCCGATACGGTCAATGTCCCATGTCGACATCCCGGGCTTTATCTCCCGGGCAAGCTCCTCATGGACCCTGCCCAGGATACGCCCCGCCGTCAACATCAGATCAATCTCCCTTGCAGATTTGATCACTGCTGGCATTTTAAGCTCCCAAAATCCCTACGATCGCGTCAAATACCGCGTCCATTGGCTGCGTGCCGTCCACGGATTTTAATATATCCTGCTTTTTATAATAATCGATCAACGGCTGTGTCTGCTCATGGTATACTTTCAGACGGTTCTGCACGGTTTCCGGCTTATCGTCGTCCCTTAAGACCGTCTTTGCGCCGCATGCGTCGCAAACGCCCTCTTCTTTTGTCGGATTAAATACGACATGGTAAGTAGCGCCGCAGCTTAAGCAAGCCCTGCGCCCGCCCATACGGTTTACGATATTTTCGTCCGGCACATCCACATCCACCGCAAAATCCATCTTCTCGCCGATCTTGCCAAGAGCCGCGTCTAACGCTTCCGCCTGCGGGATCGTGCGTGGGAATCCGTCTAATACAAACCCGTTTTTGCAGTCGTCCTGCTGAATCCGGTCCATTACAAGGTCGCAGGTCAGCTCATCCGGCACCAGCGCGCCCTTATCCATGTACTCTTTTGCTTTTTTGCCAAGATCTGTGCCATTTTTGATATTGGCGCGGAAAATGTCGCCGGTGGAGATGTGCGGGATGGAATACTTCTCCGCAATCCGTTTCGCCTGTGTGCCTTTGCCTGCGCCCGGGGCGCCTAACATAATGATTTTCATTGTAGCTTCCTCCTGTTTTTATGCGTTTTTTAGCAATGATACTTTCCTACATTCAACCTTATCACAAAACGGTTTATTTTTCCACTGTTTTTTGGGGGAAATAACAAAGAGATACAGCCCCCGCTGTATCCCCCTGCCTCTACTTCTATTCACTTAAAAAACCCTTATAATAACGCACAACCATCTTCGACTCAATCTGCTTGATCGTTTCGATCACAACGCCCACGATAATGATGATCGAGGTGCCCCCGAATGAAACGTTCGCGTTAAACACCCCATTAAAGAAAATCGGGATGATCGCGCAAATGGACAGGCCGATCGCGCCGATAAATACAATATAGTTCAATATCTTCGTCAGATAATCGCTGGTCGGTTTGCCCGGGCGGATGCCTGGGATAAAGCCGCCCTGCTTTTTCATATTGTCCGCAATCTCCAATGGATTAAACGTAATCGACGTATAGAAATATGCAAACGCAACGACTAAAACAAGGTATACCACAAGCCCGATGGAATATTCCGGGGCGTTTGGGTTGCACCAGTTGCTCTGCTGAAGGCCCTTTAAAATCTTTCCGCCAATCCCCTCGGAGTCCTGCTTTCCAAGCAGCGTGAAAATGACTACCGGAAACTCCATGATCGACTGGGCGAAAATGATCGGGATAACGCCGCCTGTATTGACCTTTAATGGAATAAAAGAGCTTTGCGCGCCTCCCAGCTTCCTGCCCTGTATTTTTTTCGAATACTGAACCGGGATTTTACGCTCCGCATCCTGAAGCAGGATGACAAATACGACCGTCAAAAGGATAACCGCCAAAATAATGACTGCGGCAAGTATCCCCCTTGCGACGGACTGGCTCTTTACGAACTGCTCGTACAACGCGGACATGTCCGCAGGGATGCGGGAAACAATGTTGATGACCAATACGATCGAAATCCCATTGCCCACGCCCTTTTCCGTAATCTGCTCGCCAATCCACATTAAAACGGCGGAACCGGCCGTCAGGATACATACAACCTGGATGACCGTAAACGCGTTAAAATCGATCAGATACCCCATCCGTCCAAAACCGATCGCCATAGCGATGGATTCGATCAGCGCAAGGGCCACTGTGACATAACGCGTGATGCTTGCGATCTTCTTCCTTCCATCCTCGCCGTCACGCTGCATTTCTTCCAGCTTCGGGATCGCGATCGTAAGCAGCTGCATGATAATGGATGAAGTGATATAAGGCGTAATACTTAATGCGAACACTGACATTTCGTTAAACGAGCCGCCAGTGATCGCATCAAAGAAGTTAAACGCACCGTTTGTCTGCCCGGAAAACCATTGCGAAAACAGCTCGGAATCGATTCCTGGGCATGGCAGCTGTGAGCCCAAACGGATTACAATTAACATGAAAAACGTGTATAATAACCTTTCACGGATTTCTTTTATTTTAAGCGCACTACGAAGTGTCTGAAACATTAAACCACCTCAGCTTTTCCACCAAGCGCTTCTATTTTTTTCTGGGCGCCTGCACTGAAAGCATTTGCCTGTACCGTAAGCTTCTTGGTTAACTCACCATCGCCAAGGATTTTCACACCGTCTCTTGGATTTTTCACAATTCCGGTTTCCATCAATGTCTGCACAGAAACTACGGAATCGTTATCAAATACTTCAAGCGATGATACATTGATTCCAACGATCGTTTTTGAATTTCTGTTCTTAAACCCTCTCTTTGGCAATCTTCTGTATAATGGCATCTGTCCACCTTCAAAGCCTGGCCTTGGAGCCCCTGAACGGGCTTTCTGGCCTTTATGCCCTTTGCCCGCAGTCTTTCCATTGCCTGAGGCATGGCCGCGCCCTTTGCGGTATTTATCCTTTCTGGAGCCTTCCGCAGCTTTTAAATTTGATAAGTCCATATCGCCACCTCCTTATCCTTGTTTTATTATGCTTCTTCTACTTTCACATATGGCGCAATTTTTCTCAAAGCGCCCCGTGTCCCTTCGTTGTCTGGAAACACTTTCGTCTGGTTCAGCTTACGAAATCCCATTGATTCTATGATCTTTCTGTTTCTAGGCACTGCCCCGATCTTGGAGCGCACCAACGTTACCTTTACCATTTTGTCTGCCATAGTCTGCCTCCTAACCTCTGATCTCTTCGATAGATTTTCCGCGCAGCCTTGATACTTCTTCCGGAGATTTTAACTGATCCAAAGCGGTCAGCGTCGCAAGCACGACATTTTGCTTATTGTTGGAGCCAAGGGATTTTGTACGGATATTTTTAATCCCAGCCAGCTCACATACGCTTCGCGCCGGGCCTCCGGCGATGATTCCAGTACCTTCCGGAGACTTCTTTAACAATACGCAAGCCCCTGTATGCTTTCCTGTCACATCGTGGGTGATACTGTTATTTTCATCCAGATTGACCGTGATCAGCTTTTTCATCGCATCTTCTTTGCCTTTGCGGATAGCCTCAGGAATTTCCGCCGCTTTACCCATTCCCGCGCCTACATGCCCGTTGCCGTCGCCAACTACCACCAAAGCTGAAAAGCGCATATTCCGTCCACCCTTTACAACCTTCGTGACACGCTTGATCGCTACAACGTTTTCAGTCAGCTCTAATCCGCTGGCATCAATTATTTCACGTTTCATGTAAATGTTTCCTCCTACTTAGAATGTTAAACCAGCTTCTCTGGCTGCATCTGCCAAAGCTTTGACTTTTCCGTGATAAATATATCCGCCTCTGTCAAAGACGACCGTCGTAATGCCTTTTTCCAACGCCCGCTTAGCCACAACAGTCCCGACCTTAGCCGCCGCCTCTACGTTATTTGTCTTTTCAACCGCCCCTTTTACATCCGCATCTAAGGTAGACGCTGAAACGATGGTATTGCCAGCTGTATCGTCAATAACCTGGGCGTACATATGATTATTGCTTCGAAATACTGCCAAGCGCGGTCTAGCCGGTGTTCCAGAAATATGGTTGCGCAGTCTTTTATGCTTCTTTTCACGGATCTGTGTCCTTGATTTTTTATTAACCATTTCTTGTCACTCCTTTTATTATTTCTTACCAGTCTTACCAACTTTACGCCTGATAACTTCGTCCATGTATTTGATGCCCTTGCCCTTATATGGCTCTGGACGTCTTTTATCTCTGATATTTGCCGCGTACTGGCCTACCTTTTCCTTATCAATTCCCTTGATAATGATCTTGTTGCCGTCTACCGTAGACTCTACGCCCTGCGGGTCTTCCATAATGACCGGATGGGAGTAGCCAAGGTTTAAGGTCAGCTTATTGCCGGACTTGGAAGCCCTGTAACCTACGCCGTTTACCTCAAGCTCCTTTGTATAGCCGTCTGTAACGCCGACTACCATGTTATTTAACAAAGACCTGGTCAGGCCGTGCAGCGATTTCATTTTCTTTATGTCATTTGGACGTGAGATTAAAATATGGCCGTCCTCCTGCTTGATCTCCATAGCGGAAGGCAAAACCCTGCAAAGCTCTCCTTTTGGCCCTTTTACCGTAACCTTATTATTTTCTGCGATCTCAACCGTAACGCCTGCCGGAACCGCGATTGGCATTCTTCCTATACGTGACATGCCCGTACCTCCTGTTATTTAAAATGTGATTTTTACCACACAAACGCTAATACTTCCCCGCCTACCTGGAGCTTTCTTGCCTTTTTATCTGTGATCACGCCTTTATTTGTGGATAAGATCGCAATCCCAAGTCCGTCAAGCACGGACGGGATCTCATCCTTTCCGGCATAAACCCGAAGCCCAGGCTTGGAAATCCTTTTAATCCCCGTAATAACCTTTTCATTTTTATCCACGCCGTATTTTAACGTAACGCGGATCGCTTTGAAATTGCCGTCATCTACGATATCATATTTTGCAATGTAGCCTTCGTCTACGAGAATGTCAGCAATAGCGATCTTCATCTTTGATGATGGGATATCTACGGTATCATGTTTTGCAGTATTTGCGTTACGGATTCTTGTAAGCATATCTGCAATTGGATCACTCATTGTCATGATTGAACTTTCCTCCTTATTATTGTCTGGATGTCAGCGCTTACCAGGACGCCTTGCGGACTCCTGGTATCTGTCCCTTATATGCTAATTCACGGAAACATACACGACAAATGCCGTATTTTCTCAATACAGAATGCGGACGACCACAGATTCTACAGCGTGTATATTCTCTGGTAGAGAATTTCTGCTTGCGCTGCTGTTTTACTTTCATCGAAGTTTTCGCCATATTAAAATTCCCTCCTAATTCCTTTCAAACGGCATGTTAAACTGTGCCAGCAACTCACGGGCTTCTTCATCCGTCTTTGCGGTTGTTACAAAGATGATGTCCATGCCTCTGATCTTATCGATTTTATCAAATTCCACTTCCGGGAAGATCAACTGCTCTTTAATGCCTAACGCGTAATTGCCCCTGCCGTCAAACGCGTTTGGATTGACTCCGCGGAAATCGCGCACGCGAGGGAGCGCCAGGTTTACAAGGCGGTCAAGAAACTCATACATCTTCTCGCCCCTTAAAGTCACTTTACATCCGATCGGCATGCCTTCCCTGATCTTAAAGTTCGCGATCGAATGCTTGGATAAGGTCTTGACCGGCTTTTGTCCTGCGATCAGTTCCATATCCTTCATTGCGGATTCTAAAAGCTTCGCGTTTTCCTTCGCTTCGCCAACGCCCATATTGATTACGATCTTATCCAGCTTTGGCACCTGCATAATATTTTTATATTCAAATTTTTTCATCAAAGCGTCTACGATCTCGTTTTGATACTTTTCTTTTAATCTGCTCACGTTTGGACCTCCTTCCCTTTATTCATTCTCAGTCAATGATATCGCCCGTAGATTTCGCATAACGGACTTTCTTATCCCCGTCATACTTAAACCCGACCCTTGTCGGCTGTCCTTTATGAAGGTACATTACGTTTGAAATATCAATCGGTCCTTCCTGGCGCACGATCCCGCCCTGCTGGTTTTGCATAGACGGCTTCATATGCTTTGTGATCATATTAACGCCTTCCACGAGCAGGGTGTGTTTCTTGCGGTTTACCGCAATGACCTTTCCCTCTTTGCCTTTGCTCCTGCCAGCGATCACTCTTACGGTATCATCTTTTTTTATTTTTAATGTTGCCAACTTTATTACCTCCTATAACACTTCCGGGGCCAGAGAAACGATCTTCATAAACTGCTTCTCACGCAGCTCCCTTGCAACCGGCCCAAATATACGGGTTCCTCTTGGAGTTTTGTCGTCTTTTATAATAACCGCAGCATTTTCATCAAATTTAATGTACGAACCGTCCTTGCGGCGCGCGCCGCGCTTGGTGCGTACGACAACTGCCTTTACAACGTCGCCTTTTTTAACAACGCCCCCTGGCGTTGCGTCTTTCACGGTGGCAGTAATGACATCGCCAATATATGCATATCTTCTTGTAGAGCCGCCCATAACACGGATGCAAAGCAGCTCTTTTGCCCCAGTGTTGTCAGCGACCTTCAGCCTGCTTTCCTGCTGTATCATACTGGTAACCTCCTCGTAATCTTATTTTGCCCTCTCAATGATCTCGACAAGCCTCCACCGTTTTTCTTTGGACAACGGCCTTGTCTCCATGACCTTAACAGTATCGCCGATCCTGCATTCGTTGTTTTCATCATGGGCCTTTAACTTATAAGTCCTTTTCACGATCTTTTTATATAATGGATGCCTTACATTGTCTTTCACAGCTACGACAATCGTCTTTTGCATCTTGTCGCTTACGACTGTGCCAATGCGGGTTTTCCTTAAATTTCTTTCCGTCTTATTTGCTTCCACAGCTTATGATTCTCCTTTCAATAGCTACGATAAATAAGAATTAAGCATTTGCCTTTTCTGTAATTACGGTCTGAATTCTGGCAATATTTTTCCTTACTTCCTTAATCCTGCCTGTATTTTCCAACTGGTTCGTTGCATTCTGGAATCTCAAATTGAAAAGTTCTTTTTTAGCCTCTACTAAACTGGCATTCAAATCCGCAGCGGACTGCGTCCTTAATTCTTCTAAATATTTTTTAGTTTTCATTTGATTCACCGCCTTCTAAGTCTGCACGCGAAACGATTTTGCATTTACAAGGTAATTTGTGGATAGCAAGACGCAGCGCTTCTTTTGCAACGTCTTCCGCAACCCCGTCAATTTCAAACATAACACGTCCTGGCTTAACCACAGCGACCCAGTATTCCAAAGCCCCTTTTCCGGAACCCATACGTGTTTCTGCCGGTTTTGCCGTAACTGGTTTGTCAGGGAATATCTTGATCCAGACCTTGCCGCCACGCTTTACGTAACGTGTGATCGCGACACGGGCCGCTTCTATCTGGTTGGATTTGATCCATGCCGGCTCCATTGCCACAATGCCGTAAGAACCATAGGTGATCTTATTGCCTCTTGTAGCTTTCCCTGCCATAGAGCCGCGGAACTGCTTTCTGTGTTTTACTCTTTTCGGCATTAACATAATTACTGAGCCCCTCCTTCCTTATTTCCTTTCGTCGGGAGCACTTCGCCTTTGTAGATCCAGACTTTTACGCCTACCTTTCCGTAAGTCGTGTCTGCCTCCGCGAATCCATAATCGATATCCGCCCTTAAGGTTTGAAGCGGGATCGTCCCTTCGGAATAAAATTCAGTACGCGCCATATCCGCGCCGCCAAGACGACCGGAGCAGCTTGTTTTGATGCCAAGCGCGCCCGCCTTTAAGCTTCTGGACATGCAGGATTTCATAGCGCGGCGGAAAGAAATACGGTTTTCAAGCTGCAAAGCGATATTTTCCGCTGTCAGCTGCGCATCCTTATCCGGCTTTTTCACTTCTTTGATATCTACGATCAGCTTCTTATCGGTATATTTTTGAAGCTCGCCTTTTACTTTTTCGATTTCCGCTCCGCCCTTGCCGATGACTACGCCCGGCTTTGCGGTATAAATGATGACTTTTACACGCTCGGAAGCCCTCTCGATCTCGATCTTTGAGATGCCCGCAGCGTACAATTTCTTTTTCAGGAATTTTCTTATATTATAATCTTCTATTAAATAGTCAGCGAAGTCCCCTTCTGCATACCACCTAGAGTCCCATCCAGAAATAATGCCGACTCTTAGGCCATGAGGATTTACTTTCTGTCCCATGCTGTCCCTCCTTATCTTTCATTCAGCACAATCGTGATATGGCTTGTTCTCTTTTCAATCCGGTAAGCGCGTCCCTGTGCCCTCGGCCTGATCCTTTTCATCGTAGGCCCCTTATTTGCGTAGCATTCTTCGATAAACAGATTATCGACATTCATCCCATTGTTGTTTTCCGCATTTGCGATCGCCGATTTCAACAGCTTGGTAATTAATTCCGAAGCGTATCTCGGGTTATACTCCACAATCGCAAGCGCTGTGCGGACATCCTTTCCACGGATCGCATCTAATACAAAACAGGCTTTCCGAACTGACACTCTTGCATAGGACAATTTTGCGGAAGGTCTGGTATCTTTTTGTTCATTTCTATCTCTTTTTATTTGAGTTCTATGCCCTTTCGCCATGAAATAGAGCCTCCTTTCCTAACCTCGATTATTTTACTCTGGATTTTCTTTCGTCTTTTACATGGCCTCTGTAAGTCCTTGTGGCAACAAACTCGCCAAGCTTATGCCCGACCATATCTTCCGTAACATATACTGGTACATGCTTCCTGCCGTCATGCACGGCGAATGTGCGTCCAACAAAGGACGGGAAAATCGTCGAACGGCGTGACCAGGTTTTGATCACAGACTTGTCGTCCGCAGCATTCAATGCATCTACCTTCTTTAACAGGCTTTCATCTGCGAAAGGACCCTTTTTCAATGATCTCTTGCTCATTCCTATTCCTCCTATTTACTCTTGATTGCTCTGCCGTCACGTCTTCTTACGATCAGCTTATTCGAAGCCTTTTTCTTCTTACGAGTCTTAAGGCCAAGCGCCGGCTTGCCCCAAGGCGTAGATGGGCCTGGACGTCCGATCGGAGCCTTGCCTTCACCACCGCCGTGTGGATGGTCGTTCGGGTTCATGGCAGAACCACGCACCGTCGGGCGGATACCCATATGGCGTTTACGGCCCGCTTTCCCGATGTTGATCAGGTTGTGGTCGCCGTTTCCTACAACGCCGATAGACGCGCGGCAATTTTGAGGAACCATTCTCATTTCACCGGAAGGAAGCCTTAACGTAGCGTATTTTCCTTCCTTTGCCATAAGCTGCGCGCTTACTCCGGCAGAACGCACCATCTGCCCGCCAGCTCCGGCATATAATTCAATGTTGTGCACCTGTGTGCCGACCGGGATATTCTCAAGCGGAAGGCAGTTGCCAACCCTGATTTCAGCCTGCGGGCCGTTCATAACCTGCATGCCGTCCGTCAGCCCTTCCGGCGCAAGGATATAGGACTTAATGCCGTCCGCATATACAATGAGCGCAATGTTTGCCGAACGGTTCGGGTCGTATTCGATGCCGGCTACCTTTGCCGGAATCCCGTCTTTTGTGCGTTTAAAATCTATGATCCTGTATTTACGTTTATTTCCACCGCCCCGGTGCCTTACTGTTATTTTACCCTGATTATTACGTCCTGAATGTTTTTTCTTTGGAGCTAACAAAGATTTTTCAGGAGTCTTTTTCGTAATTTCAGAGAAATCCGATCCAGTCATATGTCTTCTGGAAGGTGTATATGGGTTATATGATTTAATTCCCATTGTTGTTTCTCCTTTCGATGCTTATGAAACTAATTACAGTCCGTTAAAAATCTCTATATCCGCGCTTTCCTCTGTCAGCTTCACGATGGCTTTCTTTTTTGCAGCCGTCCGGCCCACAACAGCGCCGCGCCTTTTCTTTTTGCCCGGGATGTTCATGGTGTTGACTTTTTCCACCTTTACCCCGTCAAACATTTTTTCTACCGCTTCCTTGATCATGGTTTTATTTGCATCTGGATGAACATAGAACGTATACTTCTTTTCACCCATCAGGTTCATGCTTTTTTCTGTAACAACCGGTTTTTGGATCACATCATAATATTTGATATCCGCCATTATGCATACACCTCCTCAATCGTCGCTACCGCATCCTTTGTTACGATCAAAGTCTTATATTTTAAGATGTCATATACATTGATGGAATTGGTGCGCGAAACCTTTACCGCCGGGATGTTCCTTGCAGAAAGGATCACGTTGGAATCATCCACCTCCGCTTTTTTCTCATTGAGGACGATCAGCCCCCCGTTTACGCCAAGCGCGTTTAACACGCCGACCATTTTCTTTGTCTTGATCTCATCCAGCTTTAATTCATCTAACACAAAGATCTTTTGCTCATTTACGCGGGATGTCAGCGCGGACTTTAACGCCGCCCTCTTTTCTTTCTTATTCATTTTAAAGGAATAATCCCTAGGAGCCGGCGCAAACACTACGCCGCCGCCCTTCCACTGCGGCGCGCGGATCGAACCCTGCCTTGCATGTCCGGTCCCTTTTTGCCTCCAAGGTTTTCTGCCGCCGCCTCTCACCTCTGAGCGGGTTTTGGCTTTCTGCGTGCCCTGGCGCTTATTCGCAAGCTGCTGTAAGACCGCCATATGCACAAGATGTTCATTTATTTCCACGCCAAAGATCGCGTCGCTTAATTCCAAGCTGCCGACTTCTTTGCCTTCCATATTATAAACAGATACGTTAGCCATCTGTAAGCCCTCCTTTCCTGCTTCGATTATTTAACTGACTTCACCGCTTCTTTTATCGTGATCAATGATTTCTTCGGCCCTGGCACGGAACCTTTGACTAACAGCAGGTTGTTTTCCGCATCCACCTTTATCACCTCAAGATTTTGAACCGTCACCTGCTCATGTCCCATATGCCCGGGCATCCCTTTGCCTTTAAACACACGGCTTGGCGTAGAGCAAGCGCCGTTTGAACCCTGATGGCGATGGAATTTAGAACCGTGAGCCATCGGCCCTCTGTGCTGTCCGTGCCTTTTGATCGCGCCCTGGAAGCCTTTTCCTTTTGAGATCGCGGTCGCGTCTACGATATCCCCTTTTTCGAAGATATCCGCCTTGATCTCATCCGCCAGCTTAAAATCCTGCGCGTTTTCAAGCTTAAATTCCCTTACGAACCTTTTGCCGGAAACGCCAGCCTTATCAAAATGGCCTTTTTCCGCTTTTGTAACGCCATGGCGGTTTCGGATCTCTTTTTTCCCGTTGGCGTCTTTATTTACAATCCTGTCTTTTTTATCCATGTAGCCAACCTGTACCGCACTGTATCCATCGTTTTCAACCGTTTTAATCTGCGTTACGACGCAAGGCCCTGCCTGTAATACAGTAACCGGGGTCAATTCCCCGTTTTCTTCATTGAAGATTTGAGTCATTCCGACTTTTGTAGCTAAAATCGCTTTCTTCATGTTTACCTCCTGTTTCTATGATTAAAACCTTTCAGGAATGCTGCCTGTCATTATTTCATTTTAATATCAATATTTACGCCAGCCGGCAACTCCAGCCTGGTTAATGCGTCCACCGTCTTTTGCGTCGGGGAAATGATATCGATCAAGCGCTTATGCGTCCTTTGCTCGAACTGCTCTCTGGAATCCTTGTACTTATGCACCGCACGAAGGATCGTAATAACCTCTTTCTTTGTCGGAAGAGGCACCGGCCCGCTTACCTGCGCTCCGTTTTTCTTCACTGTCTCAATAATCTTTTTTGCCGATGCGTCGATCAGTTCATGATCATACGCCTTGAGGATAATTCTCATTGTCTGATTTGCCATAAAAAAAGCCGCCTCCTTATTCGCACTTTCATTGCAGTACGACAAGCGGTGACTGTACACGAACCCGTGTGTGTCTTATGTATCCACACATCCTATTTCTGCCATAATCCGATTCTAACTTAGATCTTACAACAGATATTCTAACCGTACAGTGACTTGTCGCCAGTTTCATAACTTGACATTCGCTCCGCGGAAAACCTGCCAGTTGGCAGCAACCTCACGCTTCATCGCTATCATGCCACAGCAGTTGCTATTATATCGGATGAATCAAAAAAATGCAAGCGATTTAAAAGTTAAATTTAAAAAATTATTGTATTTTTTTTCGTACAATTGGATTCCAATATAGAATGGGGGTGATGCTATGAAAAATCCAAACGGTTTTGATTTTAAAGATCTAATGACCTTTGGCATGTTTATTTTAGCATTGCTTACATTTATCTTTACATTTTGTAAGTAAGCATACATAGCAAAAGCCACCCTTGTACTTTGACCGGTAGACGGGTGGCATTGCTATCTTGATACATTTAAGGTCAACCCCTTGTACCCCGTGGGGCATATCTTATGTTTCATTGCAAGAGCCTTTAAAAATATAACGGCAAAGCAGATACATCTTATAAATCATCCCTATGACAAATGATCTTGAACCGAGCAGGGCAGAGCCATCTTCCCATATTCGCTGCGCGGGGCGCATGTTGCGTCAGCGACAAATTTCATGATACGCCCTTGCGCCTTTTCAATTTCTCCTTGACAAATGATAATTTTGGTAATATCATACATAGTATCGAATACTACATAACAAAGTGCGCATAATCATATAATATAATGAATTTATCCAGATTATGCATATGACACGGATAAAAATAATATAGATAAAAACGACATAATAAAAACAACATAAATAAAAATAACATAATAAAAGTAACATAATAAAAATAATACAATAAAAATAATACAATAAAAACAATCACATAACAGTCATAAATCCATCAAAACAAATCAGCAAGGAGGAATTACTTATGGAACTTACTATCCGTGAACCTGGAAGCGCGATCACACATTTTATCGGGATGCTGTTGGCGGCATTCGCTTCTATACCGCTGCTTGTGAAAGCCTCTGTGGCATCCGGCGTACGCTGCTGCGTCGCGCTGGGCATTTTTATGGGCAGCATGATCTTGCTTTACGGCGCAAGCGCGGTCTACCATTCCGTTACCGTATCCGCGCAAAAGCTGAAAATCTTCCGTAAGGTTGACCACATGATGATCTTTATCCTGATCGCAGGCTCCTATACGCCAGTTTGCCTGATCACTTTAGGCGGCAGGCTTGGAAACACCCTTTTGGCTGTGGTATGGGGGATTTCCATTGCCGGCATTATCATAAAGGCCCTTTGGATCACCTGCCCAAAATGGTTTTCATCCGCTATCTATATCGCGCTTGGCTGGGCGTGCCTTGCGGTCTTTGGCCCGCTTTTGCATACTTTAACGCCCGCGGCGTTTATGTGGCTGCTCGCAGGCGGCGTTATTTATACGGTGGGAGGGGTCATTTATGCGCTAAAGCTTCCTATATTTAATGCGCGGCATAAATACTTTGGCTCCCATGAAATCTTTCATCTGTTTGTAATGGCTGGCAGCTTTTGTCACTTTATATTTATGTACCAGTACGTAGCATAGTCAAAAAACGTTGACACAAAAACGAGACTGTATTAAAATAATCTTTAAATACAGCCTCGTTTTTTGTTTGGCTAAAAATAAAGTGGACTGGAGCGTCGATCATGAAAAAGCTGGATAATTTTTCGAATTGCCTGGATGTGCTTAAAAACGCAGATTTTGCGCTTGCAAATGACAATGAAATCTATCGGACCGGCATAATCGGGCAATTTAATCTAACATTTGAACTTGCATGGAAAGCATTGCAGGCGGTTTTAAGACTTCATGGCGCAGAGGGCGCGGGCATCGGCTCTCCCCGGGAGATCTTGCAGCTTGGCTATCAATTTGGCTTTTTAAATGATTCCGCCGTCTGGCTGCTTATGCTAAAAAAACGAAACGCTTCTGTGCATATATATAATGAAAGTGAGATCGACGAAACGCTCTCGCTTATCCGTGACAGCTTTATTCCAGCTTTTTTAGCCCTTGAAACAACCTTGCGGCAAAAGCTTGCGGAAACGGGAGGGGAGTGGGTAAAATGAAAAGAAATTTTTTAAAAAAGAAAAAATGGCTCCTGTTTGCATTCTGCATCATCGCCTGCTGCTTTTTCCTAAAATCACTATGGAAAAATACATCCGGCGCAGTAATGATGCAGTATGTGAAAGCAAATCGCAGCGATCTGGAAAGCTTTTCTGCGGATATCATAAAAAACAACCCGTCAGATACAAGAACCGCCTACCATGGCTGGGATGTTTGCTACTGGAAGGACGCGCGCATGGTGGAATTTCAGGCAACCGCCTTTGGAATCGGCTCTTCTACCTGTTATTGCGGCTTTTATTATTCACCGGATGATTCGCTGTTAGGCTTTCAGGGAACAGACGTTGATTTTATAAAAGACGGTGACAATTGGAAATGGGAAGAAAAACAGGGCGATAACAAAGAATATTTAAAAAAGATCGCAAAGAACTGGTACTGGTATAAAATATATTTTTAAGATATTTGTAATCATATAAAAATCAAAAAACTTGGCGTGTTTATCTGAATTTTTAACCGGCATCGAAATCTTGTATGCCAGCGATTTCTGGCATACAAGCTCTCCTGATCCAGAGCGTTTTTCAAACGCCCTTTAACACATCCCTAAGGCACATGCGGCCAAACAGTTTTTCTTCCGCAAACGCATGCTCCTGGGTTTTTTCGTCCAGTACGGCGCCGTTAAACATCCGTACCGGAAACAGGATCAGCTGTTTTGCTCCATTGCATATATTTACGCAGGTAAGCAGATCGTCCTCCGCGTCATGCACCCGGGAGAGCACATAATAGTGCATATCCTCTCCCTTTACAAAATAGTGCGCCAGCACCGGAATCTCGCCTATCTCCTCGGCTGTCCAGTCAATATCATATTCTGACATATTGCGTTCAAAAATCTCGTCAATCGCATCCGCGTCCGCCTGCTCAAAATGGGCAAGCTCTTTTTCTGTGATCAATTCCGCCATGCTTTCTCTCCTTTACATTGAAGATTATATATGATAAAATCACCCATAGCAAGTGTTTTTTTATCGTTTTACTTATGATCTGTTTTTTACTTTCATCTGTTTTTACTTTCAAAAAAGACGCCTGCAAAAAGCTGTATCTGTCTGAATGAAGCGAACGGCTTTTTTGCAGGCTTTTGGCAATAAGGAGGGGCTTATGGAACTAAGCGCAGCTAAAAATCACGCTTTTACGAATAACGGGCAGCCGCCCGCAAAGCGGGGCATAAGCGGCAGCACATTAAAAATGATCGCTGTCATAACGATGTTTATCGACCATTTTGCCGCCGCGATCCTCTCCAGGTATATGGCAAAGCTGGGTTTAACGGATACCGTCATGACGGATCAAGCCGCTTTTAACCAATGGACTTCGCAAAATTCCTCCCTTTATATGACGTATTTTGTCATGCGCATGATCGGGCGGATCGCTTTTCCGATTTATTGCTTTTTATTGATCGAAGGATTTGAACATACGCGAAACCGCGTCAAATACGCCGGCAGACTGCTGCTGTTTGCCGCCATTTCTGAAATCCCGTTTGACCTGCTGTTTAACGGACATGTTTTGGAATTTGGCTACCAAAATGTATTTTTCACCTTGTTTTTTGGCCTGGTGAGCATGATGGCGATCCAATACATTGATGAAAGCGGCCTGTCGCCCATGGTTAAAACGCTCTGCCGGCTGGCATCCGCCGGATGCTGCATGTTTTGCGCGCAGATGATTTATACGGACTATGCCGCGATCGGCATCTTTTGCATCTTAGTCCTGTATTTCTTTCGAAAAAACAAAAAACAACAGGTCATCGCCGGATGCGTGGCGTTTCTTTGGGAATTTACGGCGCCGTTAGCGTTTGTCCCGATCTGGTTTTACAATGGCGCGCGCGGCTGGAAGCTAAAATATTTTTTCTATTTGTTTTATCCGCTGCATTTACTTTTGCTTTACATCATTTGCACGGCGCTTGGGATCGTTTCCTACCCGGCTATGTAAAGCAGGAAATAACAACGGTTTTTACGTTTGACAAAGGAGTCCACTATGATTCATATTTATAAATCGGTAGACGGCACGGCTGTACAGCTGGGGCGTCCGGAAGGCGGATGCTGGATCATGCTGACCGACCCAACGGAGCAGGAGCTGATCCAAATAGCCACGCAATATGACATTGAACTTGACGATATCCGCGCCGCGATGGATGAGGAGGAACGCGCGCGTATCCAGTTTGAAGATACGTATTCTATGATCATCGTAGACGTTCCCGCGATCGAAACTAGAGACGGCAGGGAATATTACTTAACGATCCCTATGTCGGTGCTGCTGCTTAAGGATGTCATCATCACCGTATGCATAGAAGAAAATGTCGTATTGAAATCTTTTTTACATTCTCATATACGGCATTTCCATACCCGAATGAAAACCCGCTTTGTGTTGCAGCTGCTTTACAAAAACGCGGAATGCTACCTGCATTATCTAAGGATCATCAATAAGGAAAGCGAAGCCGTAGAGGACAAGCTCCATAAATCCACCCAAAACCGGGATCTGCTTGAGCTGATGGAGCTGGAAAAAAGCCTCGTATACTTTACGACCTCCCTGCGCTCCAACGAGGTCGTGCTGGAAAAGCTGATGAAGGCGGAAAGCATCAAAAAATATCCGGAGGACACCGACCTTTTGGAGGATGTCATCATCGAAAACAAGCAGGCGCTTGAGATGGTCAACATTTACAGCGGCATCCTAAGCAATATGGTGGAAACCTTTGCGTCCATCATTTCCAACAATCTGAATATGGTCATGAAATTTTTAGCGACGATCACCATCGTTTTGTCCATCCCGACCATGATCTTCAGCGCCTACGGCATGAATGTCAATGTAAAGGGGATGCCGTTTGCATCCGAAATCGGCGGCTTTGCGATACTGATCGTGCTGTCCATCCTGATCAGCGTCATTGTCGCGGTGATATTTGCACGGAAAAACCTGTTTTAATACGCAATTTTAAGGAGGAGGCACAGATGAGAATTTCAACAAAAGGAAGATACGCGCTTCGTTTGATGCTGGATCTTGCTTTGCACAATACGCAAACCCCTATCCGAATTAAGGAGATCGCAGCCAGACAGGAGATTTCGGATAAATATTTAGAGCAGATCATCTCCGTTTTAAATAAAGCAGGCTATGTGCGCAGCGTCCGCGGGCCTCAAGGGGGCTATCTTTTAACCCGCCCGGCCGAGGAATACACCGTAGGCATGATCTTACGCCTGACAGAAGGCAGCCTGGCGCCAGTCGAATGCCTGGACGAAGAAACCGGTGGATGCGAGAAAAGCGCGGACTGTGTGACGCTGCTTGTTTATGAAAAAATGAATAAAGCCGTCAACGACGTGATCGACAATATTACGCTGGCAGACCTTGTGGACTGGACTTTGCAGAGCGCCGGAGATTATTCGATATGACTGTGGAAAATGATCCAAAACCGGGGCAGGCTTTCAAATATTTTATACCATAAAAAACCGGAAATGCTTTTTTATTATGTAAGGAAGCATTCCCGGTTTTTATTTTTTAAAAAAAGATTTGATGGAAAAAGCTTTTATGAAAAAAGCTTTTATAAAAAAAGTTTGGCTATGCTTTTTTCGACTTGGTGATCACGCCGTTTTTATTGCTGTAATATTTCTTATTGCCAACCTTTACCCATTTTCCCTGAACGATCGCGCCGCTCTTTCTTGCATAGTAACGCTTGCCGTTTACTTTAAACACTTTATTGCGCACAAGCGTGCCGTCCGCCTTGGAATAAACCTTATGATCATATGGGGTTGTGCTGAATTTCTTTACCGCGATCACGCCGTCCTCTGCCGCATAGTATTTCTTGCCGCCCAATACAAAGGTAGCTGACCATGCAACCCTGCCGTCTGCAAGAGTGCCATACATCGTGCCGTTTTGTGTTGTAACGACTTTATTTACAATCTTCTTTCCCGCGCCGTCTGTAATATATTTTGTGCCATTGTCATCTACGATCGCGTTTGTAACTAAAACCTTATTTTTGATCACCGTACCGTCATCCTGGATGATCACGCCAGTAATCACCGTATCTGCCGGCGGAGCTGTTTCAACCGGAGCTGGATCTGGCGTAACCGGCGGAGTCGGAGTGTCCGGCCCCGGAGCTGGCGTATCTGGCTCTGGCTGCGTCGGCTCTGACGGTGTAACTGGATCCGTAGGCTGCGTTGGAGTGTCCGGAGTCGTAGGCTGGCTCGGCGTGGTTGGCGTAGTCGGCGGTGTGTTTGGAGTGCTGACCGGGCTGCTGATTTTTGGGTTTACGATAACTAGGCAGGATGCAGTTGCCTGGCTGCCATCGGTCCATTTAGCTTGTGCAGTAATCATTGTGCTTTGTACGGCCCCGCCAGAAACGATATGAGCTACTGCTGTCACTTCTCCATCTTTTACAGTAGCTACCGCTTGATTGGAACTTCCCCATGTTATCGTTGGTTCTCCAGTTCCTCCCGTAGTCCATGCCTGAAGCGTAAACTTGCCGTCAACCGGAAGCGTAAGATCCGCTACACTCATCGAAATCGTTCCCGGCGCAGGTGTAGATGTTGTATCCACAGGCGTTGTATCCGCCTGCACTTTTTGCGGTTTTACCAAATTTACGCTTACCATACAGCCCAATACCACGGCTGCCAATGCTCCTGCCAGAAATTTTATGGCAGAATCATGCTTTTTTTTCATAAAAATCCTCCTTTTCTATGCGCTTATGCACAATTTTACTTTCATGTATTTATTATATCAGTACAAATGTAAGAAGTCAACCACTCTGTTTTATCTCGTTTTGTGTATATTGCTGCATTATTCCCATTCTTCAACTGTAACGCAACGTATTTCCTGAAACTGTTTGAGCTGCTTATCATTTGTCAGCATAATATCACACCCTGAAATACAGGCGACTGCCAGCTGTAATGCATCCATCCCTTTAAAATATGGATACTTTGCACGGATTCTGGCAGCTTTTTGCGCTATTACGCGGTCAATATTCTTTAATACTATCCCACAATCCGAAACAAACTCATAAAATGCGGCTATTTTTTCTTGATTATCTGTACGGAAAGGAATCACCAGGTATTCTTCGCAAGTTATTACGGATGAGATCATTGGAATATCCTCTCGAAGCAGCTCCTCAAAAATTCCTTTCACTTTCTTTATATAATTCGCATCATTATCAAGCAGATAGATCAGAGGCGCTGTATCCAAAAACACTCTTTTATATCCTGTCATTCTCCCTTAGCTCCCTTACATAATCCTGCGCATCTGAATTAAGCATTTTCTTTCCCCTGCCTATATAATGCTCAAGGTCAATCCTTTCTTTCTTTTGCTTGGCATCAAGGATTGTAACAATCACTTTTTGCCCTTTTTCCAGAGAGACCTCTTCTTCGAGCACAATACTGTCCCCATTATAATATCCATTTACTGCCGCTAACATGATAACTCCACCTCCTTAAAGACTATTTATTCTTTTTAATTATAACATAATGTCTGTGCTTTTGCCATTGTATATACAGAATAAATATCGCATTCCAAATTTCGCTTTATTACATGGACGGGAGTTTGACAGTTGAATAATCCCAAAAATACCTGCAGGCCGCATAAAACCTG